>CAYWFC010000019.1:0-17704 GCA_964457935.1 uncultured Lachnospiraceae bacterium | reverse complement strand
AAGTTATTACAACTCTACTGGCACTATCAGTGGCTATCTGCCATCCACCGAACAATACGATATGTATGACCAACTGACATTGAGCATATCGAGCAGTAGGGGATACAGGATAGGCAAAATAGTCATCACCAATGGCGACAATTCTGTGGACATTACTGATTATGTCAATGCTAGTTACGCTCAATGGACTCTAGACTTCCGCATCATATTGAATATATATAGCGAAGAATTGACTACTATATATGTGACTTTCGACTTGATGAAATTCGACATCGTGGCTAGTCTAGAAGTGACAGGTGGCGAGTATTACGACGGGGCTATGACCTTGCCAGAGTCTACTACTGTGGACTATGGTCAAGACCTAGCCATCAGTACCATTGTGGCAGAAGGCTTCCGCTTCGAGGGCTGGTATGTGGGTGACTTCCAGCTGACCAATCTGAACGACTTCACTCTGACTTCTTCTACTATATATAGTAGGTATGTAGAAGAAAACGGCAGAAATGTACTATACCTAGTGGCTAAGTGCGCTTACATTGAGTACAATCTGCAGAATAACTTCGTCGTGCGCCTAGTAGAGGACGGCAGTGTCGTAGAGCCTAGCGATGACATTATGCCAGGTCAGATAGACCCTAACCAAGACGGTATGTATCGTCTAAATGATGACATCGTAGTGAGCACATTGGCAAACACAGGCTATAGGCTGGTCGGCATATATGTGGACGGGGAACTGGTGACTACTGATGCCACATACACTACTGCATTCACAGTAGATATGCAGGACAGTGTGTTTGAGGCGAGATTCGAGAAGATACTAGTCACTATAAATGTGACCGCCGTCAGCACAGACGGTGCTACCTCGGACGAATACGGCGAGATACTCATACTCGACGGCGATGTGGTAAAGAATGGATTTAGTTACCGCGACACAGTGACTATACTGGCGAATGCTAATTACGGCTATACATTCACCAAATACAATGTTTTGGGCAAAGACTACACTGGTACTAGTTATAAATATCTGGACAAAGACTATGTAGCGTACACATTCGTCATCGGCGAGAATCACATGGACGCTCTGTCAGGAGACGGCGTATTGAATGTACAGGCTATATATCAGATAATGGTATTCACAGTCACATTCGAGAGCAATCTATCAGCAGATTCGATATCATTGAGCATAGAGTACAACGGCACTAACTACACGCAGTCTGTGCAGGCGCAGTACAATACGTCAGTGACTCTCAGAGCGGTATGTTCGGACAATCTATTCAAGTTATTGGGCATATACGACGGCGACACTGTACTAGCAATAGACGGAGAGTACACATTCGTAGTGAAGCGAGATATGAATCTGGTGGCTAAGTTTGGACCAGTCATATCGTTCGCTAACTTCACTAACGCAGAAGAGATGCTGTACGAGAGAGAGTATAATTTCACTACGCAATATCTCGTGATAGGCACAGATATATTGTGTCATGAGAATTACACCAGCTATCTCAGAGTGAATTACCAGAAAGTAGGCGCAGGCATAGCAGAGCCAAGAGACGCTGGCGAGTACATCGTCACTGTTAGGATTGATTTGGCTGAATATGCAGGCTTCATATCTGACCCAGTGCGCTTGCGCATCAACAAATACGCTCTGACCGTCGGTCTGTCGGGCGAAGTGACTAAGACTTATGACGGAAATAGCGATGTATCTAAGAATACGCTAAAGGACTTATTGACATTGCAAGGCTTGCCAGACGAGCACGCTGGTGCTACTGCTTTAGAGTTTGACAGCGTGAGTGCCAAACTGATGAATGGTGGCTATGAGTACCAGAAAGCAGGCACAAAACTAGACCTCAAAGTGACTGGCTTGTCTCTGACTGACAGTGATAATTTCTACATAGTAGACACTGACGGGTACTTGATGTTTAGCGAATGTGGCACCATCGCACGAAAAGTGCTGAGGCTAGAAGGTGTGACAGTGCTGAACAAAGTATACGACGGCACAGATGTCGCTGTAGTGTCTACTGACACCACTCCGTACATTTTGTCTAGCGAGATCATCACTGGAGACATATTGAGCCTAGACTTGGAGAACATAGTCTACCGCTACGAAGACGCAGAAGTAGGCGCTAACAAGCGAGTGGTCGGAGAGGCTGGCTTGACCGGACCGTCGAAAGACAACTACAGCCTAGAGATTTTGGACAAGGTGGCGAATATTCATCCATATGAGATATTCACCGAAGTCAATGGCGTGACTTATACAGTGACAGACGTCAATCGTGATGTGTTCTTGCCTATCGGCGGTACATTGGAAGTCACAGTGTACGACACCACTAGTGCCAAATACAGAGATTTGTACAGCGTCATAGATAATATAGTGAGCCGTAGGAATAAATTCTTAGTGGCTTACGACATCATCATAATGTCTGACGGCAGTGCATTCGTACCTACCAAGCCTGTACAGGTATCATTCACCCTGCCATTCAAAGTGGTGAGCAAAGTACACTCGTATCTAGTCAATACACAATACCAAGGCTTGACTAACGAAGTGGAAGAGAATGCTATCAGTATATTGGCTACAGACATGGTGAGCATCGCTATCACTCATGAGCAAAGATTATTGCCTGTGTGGCTAATCATACTTATCATAGCGATCGGCACAGCATTGCTGGCTGGAGGCGTGACTGTCATCGTAGTGTTCTCGAAGCGCAGACAGAGGACAGCGCGTATGAGAGAGTCTATGCGTTTTAATGACTTCTAATATAAAGTATATAGAGGACAGTGCGTATGAGTGAAACTATGCGTTTTAATGACTTTTAAGATAAATGTGCAAACAAAAAATTCCTAGATTTCTAGGAATTTTTTGTCATATTATTTTCTGTCTGTGCTACCGAACCCGCCAGTGCGCACTGCTGTGGGCGGTACTTCGTCGTCAGTGGTGAGATATTTGAAGAAAAAGCCCTGACCTATCTTGTCGCCTTTTTTGATGACGTATGGCTGGTCACCGAAATTGTACAATCTAAAGCCTAGATTGCCGTCATTGCTCTCATTGCCGTAATAATCACTCTCCACCAGCCCGAGAGCATTGGCGAGTATGATGTTTCGTTTGCCCATACCGCTAGTGACCACCAGTATCAGCCCTTCGTCAGGATTGAACATTGCCTTGACATTGGTCCACAGTAGCAGGCTGGTCTTTGGCTCTATGACCGCGTCTATCGGGCTATAAAAATCATACCCCACCGAATGGCGCGTCGCCCTGACTGGCAATGTAATGTCTGTGGCGCCGTATTGGATGTGGGCGGTGTCTACTATCTCGAATTTTCTCATAATTTCTCCTTTGTACTACCATAGTATAGCATTTTTGCATATTTTTGCCAACAAAATCATCACAATACACTCAAATTTAGGTATTGACAAATATGCCAAAACTTGCTATACTATACATATATTAGAATAAAGGCTGAGACGTATGACCAAATCATTAGTTAGCAAAATCAAGAATAGACACAATCTAGAGCTAGAGAATTTACTCAATGACGACCTTATCGAGGCGTACATACACATGATACAGGCGGGCGAGCCTGATTTCATCAAGCATATATCGGTTGATATGAGTTTGTTCGACGACGTTATCATTATGAATCTAGGCGACCTGCACATCGGCGACCCAAACTGTGACTTTCAGCGCCTGATCACTTATCTCACAGTGGCGAAGTATTATCCCAATGTCATCATCATTATGAATGGCGACATAGTGAATAACGCCAACAATCTAGGCAAGTCTAGTTCGCTAGAGAACGCGCTCTCGCCTAGCAATGAGATGAGGATATTCTATAAATTGCTCAATGACCCTATCATCAAGGACAAGATAGTGGCTATTACCTCGGGCAACCACGAGAATGGCGAACGTACCAAAGAGGTGGGCATAGACATGGTGGCCAATATGACCAGCGGGACGGCATTTTTCGAGAAATACAGTAGATACATCACTCGTCTGAATATCAAACTAAAATGTCCGTACACACCGACCGGCTGTGCCGATATGGTAGTGACAGTGACGCATGGTAGCAATCTCAAAGGCAAAGACGGCAAGATCATAGACACCATGATACAGAAAGAAGCCGAGATAGGCTCTAGCGACCTGATCATAGTCAATCATACTCACAAAGAAGTATTTTCTGTCGTGGACAAACTGGCTACCCGCTATGTGAATGGCAAGAAACAGACTTACAAAATCACCACTACCATATATAACTCTCCGTCTGTGATAGAGTCGTCAGGCTATGCCAAGGACAAGATGATGGGCCTGTGTCCTACATTCGTGAAATTCCCACGCGTGTACACTCTGCCTAATCATAATACTCTAGACAATACCAAGACAGAGAACTCTTACGAGCGACCATTTTCGATAGGAGTCAATCTCATCGACGTCATCAAGCCTAATGTGCTAGATTTCGTCAAAGCAGAACAGCCTCGCATACAGAGATATGTCAACAAGACTATTGAGGACATAGAGGCAGACGCAGAGCAGGCTACTTTGTCGATATTCAATATACCTAATAGCAGTGAGGATGAATTGTAATGAGCAACAATACTTTATTGAACAAAATATTGAAAGATATTCACCAGAGCAGAGAGAATTTCGTCAATCTTCATTCGCAGAAACGCACAGTGAGCGCACCGCAGGAAAACCACTACATAGACTTGCTCGTCATCCAAAATCTAGACTTGGGCGACAATTACCAGCCGTTCCGCGCGAATAAATTGCTCTCGCACATCGACCAGATCAATCGCGACCCTTATGGGGCAGTGGTGCTAGGGGGCAATATATTCACTTATTACACCCTATCTATGCTGAAAAGCCCTCTCATGATACCTGCATTGCAGGACATGTACAGAGCGCGCATTAGAGAAGAGATAAAGTCTCTAAATACCGCCAAATCGGTGGAGAAATTGTCACCGTTTGTCAAGAAATTTATGCTAAAAGAGACAGGCACACTGCCAGTGTATTATGACTTGGACGCTTATGACGACTACAGCGAAGAAGCCTTGGCGAGATTGGAGCAAAAGAACGCCGAGAGCCTGAAATTCACTGTCGATGCATTGAAAAAAGAATTAAAATACGACTATACAGCCAATCCTAGCGCCAATCTGTACCAAAAAGTGATATCTTATATGGGTCTGACCACCAAGTCTCTGCGCACTATGCTAATGGACAAAAATGTCGAGAAAGCCAAGGCGATACTAGGCACGATAGACAAGAGAAAAATCTTAGGCGCGTATCGCGGTAGCAACGAACGACGTATGCTGGCAGAGAATTTTGACCCTACGCAAAAACTAATGGATGCGCTGAAATGTGGCGACTTATGCTTCGGGGATAAATTCGAACTAGACGTCATAATGCACAATGATTGGACGCGCAATACTGACCAGACTATAGAGTTGATGTTTACGCACAGCGACAATGCTACCAATACATTCTCGGCAGTAGGAAAGAAACTCGATGAGCAGAAGAGCATAGGTCAGGGCAAGCATATAGTGGTAGACACCAAGTCCGCCAAAGCGTATGCCAATACCAAGCGCCAGATAGATAGTCTGTCTGCCACTCACTCGGTGGCATCTGATTACACATTGATCAGCGTGCCGGGTTACAAGGACGGCTACAATGAGCGCACACAGTACAAGCCAAAAAATCCTTGCAATACTGATAACTTCATCATACGTGCCAGCGTGGTGCCGAATATGAAAGAATACAGCTCCACCAAGGTAAACAACAGCGTGATAAAAGACGACTACCGCGTGTGCGTAGAACTCATCAATATATACGCACTCGAGAGAGAAAACGAAGATTATAAAGAAAAATCTGTATTAAACAACGTAATCTTCGCGAACAAGGCTTACATTGTGGCGCTTTTGAACAAGATAGATGAGATGAAAGACCTCTACAAATCTGTCAATCTAAAGGACGCTATGACTACATACGTCAATAAATTGGCTAAAGATAGCGCCAGAAAAGACAAAACATCCAGCGATACAGTGAGCAAAAATGTCAAAGTGTCAAAACCGCGCATTTACACTGACGTGATAGTGGAGGACCATTCGTTATGATCAATGGATATGTAGAGAAAGACGGCCAGCAATGCTGTGCTAATTGTAGTACTGCGCTCATCAGCGCCAGTCAGAATTATTGTGCGAATTGTGGCAACGCCTTGACAGAATTCGCTATCGCCATGGAGGACGAAAGGGCGAAAAGTATCAAACTAGACATCATCTCCGACCTGTCATCGAATATCAGAGATGTCAATAGTTTAGCCATTTTGAAGGAGTATCTGCAGAGATTGTAGACACTCTTTTGGAAAATATATTTATAGGAGGAAATTATGAATTTTGGGACAAAAAATAGTGAGGACGGCATCATTTGCGCCAACTGCAGAGATTTGATCAAGTCAGGCAACTTCTGCGCTAACTGTGGCAATCCACTCACCGCTGACGCGAAGAAACTGTACTTGCAGAGAATAGATGCAGACAAACTCACCACTCTAGCCAATGTGGCTCAAGTCAGCGATGATGAGAAAACTCTCGAATACATCAAAGAACAAATCCGCATCATTAGAGATATCAAATAATACTAAAAAATAAAAAGCAAAATGCTTTTTATTTTTTTATCTCAGCAGGCACGCTATGGTGTGAATATATTATCTCAATGTGGGTCACAGTATTAGCGTGGATGTATTATCTTAGCAGGCACACTGCGGTGGCGTGCGTGGAGTCGTGTGATATGGACAGGTGGATTTCGCTCGCATTGATATTGGCGAGCCTACTCTGTAGGTCAGCGGTCAGCACTACGTAGGGCGCGCCGTTTTCTTTATGAGATATGACTATATCTATATAATCAATAGACCTATCTTCGAGTGCTTTGATGACTGCCTCTTTGGCGCACCACATACCTGCTAGGTGCTGGGCGAATTTCCTGTGTGACATACAGTATTCGCGCTCGCTGTCTGTGAATACTCTGTGCAGTACTTTGTCGTCGCAGTGTTCGAATCTGGATATTGTCTCTATATCTATACCTATATACATATGCGCTCCTCTTAAGTATTGTAATACAATATCAAAAAAAAATCCACCAATTTCGTCCTACACCACAAATATTTCACAATTTGTGGTCATAGAGACGATATTAGCAGATTTCGTTAGTCGTTTCTTTCGTAGCACTAGCGTCGGGAGATGTAGTATTTGCAGTGTCGTTAGAAAGTCTTGACATCAAAGTGTTTTGTTTAGTATTTTGGGTAAATGTCTCGTACTCGATATTGTACAGTTTGTTCAAAGCAGAGATATCGCTATTGATCTGGGTCAATCTAGCCTTGATACTTTTCATCTCGCTCTCGATGAATGCTTTTTCTTCCAACAACGCGATCATTTTCTCATCCAATTCGATAGATTGGTTATTGATCTCGATATTTTTGGCACCATTGATAGCGCTACGGCACAGGGTCACAGGCAAGCACACTACAGTGCACACAGTAGCGAGGGCGCCAGTCGCAAATCTAGCGAGTGCGGATTTTTTGTTCTTGCAGTCCAGCTTTTGGAATGCGAACAGTGGAGTAGTAGCGAGACTTTTCTGCTGTGCGAGCAAATTTTTCTTTTGCTTCTGGACAGAACTGATGTTTTTGTCTAAATCTTTCAAATTATTCTGATATTCATAATAATTGAGAGTCAAATGAGTATAAAATCTATTTTTCTCATTTATAGCAGACCTTAATTCTTGTATATTAGTCATTATTTCTCCTTTCTTTTCTCCCAGACGGTATGATAGCACGAGAAACACAAAATGTCAATATTTAATGCCAAAATTCTCAGATTTTTTGCTAGCCACACCACATAATATATGCCTCGCACTCCCAAAATGCTACAAAAAAGATAGACCGCTCAGTCTACCCGAAAATTTCGCTCTATCACTCGCGTAATGGTGTCGTATGTGTATCCCTTGTACAATAGGTGCGCGTTTAGTTTCTGCAGAGTCTCTCTAGTCGCGACCTTGCTCCGCATATATTTCAGCGCGTCACGCTCGCAAGCAGTATAGTCGTCTATATCGCCTGTCTGGCTGTGGATTATCTCTTTTGACACGCCGACAGATGCCAGTTTGTTCTGTATGTAAGCGCGCGATTTGTTCCCAGCGCTATTCACGTAGCACCTGGCGTACACCGCGTCGTCTAGTATGCCGTACTCGCGCAGTTTGGCTATCACCACGTCAATGGTGTCTGCGTCGTAGCCTTTGCCGTACAGATAAGTGCGCAGTTGTTTCACAGTCTTTAGCCTGCTAGATATGTATTTTAGCGCCTGCTCGGTCGCCATGATGACTAGACTGTCGTTCACGCACTCCATGACCACCGCTTCGCTGACCTCGGCGCCTGTGCACAAGCCATGCTTCACTATGACGTCGCTGTGTAGCACGTACTCGCGCCCGTCGTCGAACGACACTGAGAATATATTGGTATTAGTTTTTTTGTGCAGAGCAATTTTTTCTATTTTCATATTAATATTATATCAAAATAATTTTTAGTTGTACAGTTTTTGTGATATAATAGATACGAATAAGGAGAGAAAAATGGAATTAAATTGTGTAAATATTCATTCATCCGCCCCCATTCCGCAAGAAGGCAAATGGTATTGCCCGAAAGACATTAGCGACATCAATGGCTTCTCGCATGGGGTAGGGACATGCGCCCCACAGCAAGGCGCTTGCAAACTCACTCTAAATGTAAAGAATGGCATCATAGCCGAGGCGCTGGTCGAGACCATAGGCTGTACCGGTATGACACAGAGCGGTGCTATGGCTAGCGAGATATTGCCGGGCAAGACCTTGCTCGAGGCACTCAATACTGACCTGGTGTGCGACGCCATCAATGTGGCGATGAAGAATTTGTTTAATCAAATAGTGTACGGTCGTACACAGTCGGCATTTTCTGACGGCGGGCTAGCAGTGGGCGACAGTCTAGAGGACCTTGGCGCGCACCGCATGAGCGCGGTAGGCACTTCGTACGCTGATGTCAAAAATGGCGTGCGCTATTTCTACACATCAGACGGCTACATCTCGCGCCTGGCACTAGATGACCATAGCGAGATCATAGGCTACGAATACGTAAACTTAGGCAAAATGATGTCCCTCATATCGGACGGCGCAGACGCCAATACAGCGCTCGCACAGAGCACATCGACATTCGGTAGGTACGACGAGGGCGTGACCTTCGTCGACCCTAGAAAGGAGTAAATATGTTTGAAGGATATGCATCGAAAAAAGACACCATCCAGACCTGCCTAGACGCACATGGCATCGCGACTCTGTCTGACGCACGCGCCATATGTGACCGCGCCGGCCTCGACGTCTTCAGTGTAGTGAAAGGTGTGCAAAACATATGTTTTGACAACGCTTGCTGGGCATACACACTGGGATGCGCCATAGCATTGCAGTCAGGCGAGCAGTCACCACAGCGCGCAGCAGAGTATATCGGCGAAGGCTTGCAGGCATTTTGCACACCGGGTAGCGTGGCGGACAAACGCCAAGTAGGTATAGGCCATGGTAGACTGGCTAGCCGTCTGCTGGACGAAAATACTAAGACATTCTGCTTTTTGGCAGGGCATGAGTCGTTCGCAGCGGCAAAAGGCGCCATGGGCATAGCGAAGCACGCCATGGCTATGCGCACCACTCCGCTAAAGGTAGTCCTGCTGGGACTGGGCAAAGACTCTGCCTACATCATCGCGCGTATCAATGGCTTCACTTACCGCCAGACACAGTACGACCATGAGACCAATGCACTCACCATAGTGCGCGACTATACATTCTCTACAGGCGCGAACGCCTCTGTCATAGTGTACGGCGCAGACGACGTGGACGAGGGCGTGGAGATCATGAAGTACGAGCGCGTGCAGATATCTATCACAGGCAATAGCACCAATCCAGTCCGCTTCTCACACCCAGTGGCAGGCATTTATCAGAAGTATTGCCACGCCAATGGCTGGGACTACTATAGCGTGGCTAGCGGTGGCGGTACAGGCCGTACTCTCCACCCAGACAATGTCGGCGCTGGCCCTGCTAGCTACGGCTTGACCGACACTATGGGGCGTATGCACTGCGAAGCACAGTTCGCTGGCAGTAGTAGCGTGCCAGCCCACGTGAATATGATGGGATTTATCGGTATGGGCAATAACCCTATCGTGGGCGCCACCGTCGCTCTGGCTGTCAAAGTGGCAGAAATTAACGAAAATAGACAAAATTAGACATTTTTAGTCAAAATCAGCCAAAAAAATAAGATAAATTTGGACAATTTTGTGCTTTTTAGATAAAATAGAGAAAAAATTGGACATATTTAGACAATATTAGACATATTAGGAGAAACTATGAAAGACATTTACACCATTACCATAGACGGTCCCGCTGGCTCGGGCAAGTCCACCATAGCCACCCGCGTGGCACAGCGCCTCGGCATAGTGCACCTAAATTCGGGCGCATTTTATAGAGCAGTGGGGTGCGTACTGCACGACCAGCACATAGCAGTGGATGACGCCGAAGCCATAGCACGCGTGATCACTCCACTCGACATTCGCGCAGAGTTTGTGGACGGTACTCAGCACGTGTATGTGGACGGCGTGGATATGACTGATAGACTGTACGTCAATGTTATCAGCGAACTCTCCAGTCGCTACAGCACCCACTTGTGCGTCCGCCAAAAGATAGTGCAGATAGAGCGTGATCTCAGCCGACACCTAGCCATGGTCATAGACGGCAGAGATAGCGGTAGTTATTGTTTGCCAGACGCGGAGTATAAGTTTTATCTGGACTGCGACCCTATGGAGCGCGCACGCCGTAGACAGGCAGAGCTCCACGCCCGAGGCGAAGACATCCCACTAGACACACTGTACGAGCAGATACTTAGTCGCGACGCATTCGACAAAGCTAAGAAAATCGCTCCACTAGTCGTCCCAGACGGCGCAGTCATACTGGACAATACCCACACCACCATAGACGAAGTGGTAGACACTATAGTCAGCCACGTCCAGTCACACTAGATATGCCTACTACCATAGACGAAGTAGTAGACACCATACAAAAGGCGGAAGGCAGTGAGTTGGCTACAAATTGTAGTCAACTGAAATTGCAGCCAGCCAATGCGACTGAGAAAAAATCACTAGATGTCAAAAATGACGAAGAATAACATAAGACATCAGAAAAGATAGAGAATAACACTGAATGTCAGAAAAGGTGAATAATACACAGGCCGAGCCGAGATAATATAGGCTTGGCTTTTTTGTGCGCTATGCAAAGACATGTACTATGCAGAGATGTGTATATTATATATGTATATAATATTAGTATATACTTATCATATATAATAAGACTATCCCAGAAAAAATGTTAAATATTGTAACTCAGAAAAAAATTGTTAAGTATAGTTAAACTCAGAAAAATTGTTAAATGTTGTCAAAATCGGGTATATCGCCCACGAGATTGTTATACATCACTCACTCCCACCCTGAAAAAAATGGCAAAATATCAAAATAGTGTATATCCCACTAGATTATTATACATCCCACACTCACCCCACCCGGAAAAAATGTTAAGTATTGTTGAACTCAGAAAAATTGTTAAATATTGTCAAAATCGCTTGACTCAGGGGGGGGGGATGTATAATGGTATCAAACACAAATAAGAGGTAGAAATATGAATAGAACAAAACGCTCCGGCATATCACTAGTCATCATGCTCGCACTCATCATCATACTAGGGGTGAGTACAGCATATGCGTGGTTTACCGCATCAGTATCTGGCAGTATAGACTTCACATTCTCTAGTGGCAATATCAATATCCAAGTCACTAGCAACGATGTCGCTATCAATAGCCAGACATTCACTAAGTCCGGTGTGATGCCCGGCGACCACTTGCTCACCCACGACGTCATGGCGAATAAGTCTGAGGAGAGTGTATCGTTTTACTTCCGCATAGAGATATCACTCGATGTAGACGACGCACTGTCAGACTACGAGCCAGCACTGTCAAATATGTTCACAGTGGACAAGATAGGCTCTGGCAATGACTTCGTGCAGGACACCAGCGTCACAGACGTAGCAGTGTTCTACTACGGCACTGCAGACGCCCTCACAGAAGTCTCCACCACAGACCAGATATTGCTACTCGATGCAGATAACTTCATCATCCCTACCACACTGACTCAGCTGGACGAATATGCCCAAGCAGGCAAAGGTGTCACTCTCAATGTAGTAGTAGTGGCTATCCAGTCTGCTAATATGATGGGCACCATGGCAGCATTCAAGTCTGTCATAGCAGGCGATGCACCATCTGGCGTGCAGTACGAGATATCTGCCGACGGCGAATACCTGTACTTCGGCTCATACCCACAGACACTGAAGGCTGACGACGTGACAGTGACTACCGCCCCTGACGCCAATGGCTATTACCTAGGCTCAGACGGCGAGAAATACGCTAAACTCACTGCCAACTTCTATAGCGATACGGATACCCAGTATCAAGTTTATAACATGACCAATGGTGAGACATACTACTTCAAGGTAGAGCCTATTAAATGGCGTATATTGTCCAAGACAGATAATACCTACACAGTAGTAAGTGATGTAGCATTGCAGGGTTTGGCTTATCAGTCCAATGTCAAAGAAGTGACTAATTCCCTCACTAGTTCCACATATTATTATGTCGCAGATGACAGTGGCAATATCGTGACTTATCATGACAGCAATGCTTATGCTAATAACTATGATTTGAGTGATTTGAGAGATTTCTTGAATAATGATTTCTACAACAAAGCATTTACATCATCCGAACAGGCAGTCATCGAGACTACTACAGTAGATAATAGTAACGCTAGTTATGGTGGTACGGTTAGCAATAGTTATGTCTGTGATAATACGACAGATAAGATATATGCTCTTAGCGCGACTGACCTGATAAATACATCATACGGTTTCAATGCTAGTATCAATAGCGCAGATACGGCTAGACATTGGTCACAATCAGACTATGCTATCGCTTCTGGCGCATATATGGATGCATTCCAGACTACCTATGTATGGACACGTACACCTGGTAATTATGGTAACATGACCAAAGTTGTCGGTGGCGGTCAGGTAGGTGATTTGCAATCAGTAGACAATACTATTGGTGTAGCACCTGCTATGGTGGTGACTCTCACTCCACAGAGTAGTGGTACAGTGACAGAGGGCGAGATATTCACTGAGAATGGCAAACAATATATGTACTTCGGCGAATACCCACAAACTCTAAAAGCAGATAACGTAACAGTAGGTACTACCGCTGACTCCAAAGGCTACTACACAGGCTCAGACGGAGCAAAGTATGTAAAACAAACTGCTCAGTACGACACTAATTGGTTTGATACTGAAGAAGAATGGACTACAGAATGGGCAGGTAACGTAGCAAAAGACGGCAGAGTAATGACCCTAGGTCAAGACTATTACTTCAAAGTAGAGCCAATCAAATGGAGAATATTGTCATCATCTAATGGCACATATACCATAGTATGCGACAGCATACTATCAGGACTAGCATATCAATCCAACTATGATGATGACTATAATGTACTAGATTATTACAATGGCAATGCAGTACTAGAAGATGTAGAACTAAATAACTATAAATATAGTACACTTAGATACTGGCTAAATAACACATTCTACAATAGTGCATTCACATCCAGTCAGCAGTCTAGCATACTCACCACTACAGTAGATAATAGCGCTAGTCAGTATACAAGTGATGTAGGTGTAGACGCAGACAATGAGTATCTCTGCGAGAATACATCAGATAAAGTCTATGCCCTCAGCGTAGCCGATGTATGCAACGAAAGTTATGGCTTCAGTACAAAATACGACGAGCAAGATACCGCGCGTTATTGGGGCACTACAGACTATGCTAGAGCCACAGGCGCAGCGACTATCACTGAAGCATACTTAACAAATAACGGTATAACCGAAGGCTCATCCAACTGGGATGTATACTCACCATATATAGGCTCAGGAGTAATGTGGCTTCGTTCGCCGTATCCTACTGGTAGCCTTTATGCTTTCGACGTCGACTACGGTTACGCTGATGGTTATGGTGGTGTCTACGATGCTTCTTTCGGCGTCGCTCCCGCTTTGCAAATTAGCCTATGAAATAGGCTAAATTTGAGGATCTGACACTCTTTGGGCAAAGTGGCGAACAAGCGCCCTCTAGCGCCGCCACGTGCCAAGAAACAGCTGTCATAAGACAACCTCACGAATAACGGCGACAAGACTGCCTATTCGTTACGGTTTTCTTATGATATCTTTCCCCTGAAAGAGTCCTCACAAAATCCTTGCTCGACAAGTTTCCGCCGGATTTTGCTCCGGCACATTCAGAACAGTGTAGTGGAAAGATAAACTAAGAGTACAGATACGGCGTCAGCCGACCCGCTTGGCGATATATCGACAAGCGGTCAAATAAAAAACTAGAATGTACAAATAAATCAATCAGGAAAATTAGCCAATAAATCAATATATATACGGCGGTAGCCGTTCCGCGAAGATGATATATCATCGAGCGGTCAAAACAAAATAGTCTTCGGCGACAGCCGTCTACTATAATCCGGGCTACACTCAGTGTAGCCCACAGCCTGCCACACAGTGCGTGTGCTCTGTGTGGCAGGGACCCCACCTTGCTCATGGGCGATGAGCGGAGAATAATGACAAATGAAGGAGTCGAGGTATAGATTAGTGCCAGAAGGGGTCTATATCCGACGTTAAAAGGAACCGCAATGCAACGTAAAAGTGACTTATATGTTATGACAAAAACTAAAGACTTAGCGAAATACATCATCACAGTGACTGAGAAGTCACCGAAGAGATTTCGCTTCACTCTCGTGGTAAGGCTACAGAATTATATCCTGACTGCCATAGAGAGAATATATTTAGCCAATGAAACTCGAATCAAAGAGGAGAGATTGGCACTACAGAATGATGCAAAGACACTACTATCTATGCTAGACTACTTCGCGCAGATAGCGTATGAGCAGGAGTGTATATTGTTTCATCAATATGAACAAATAGCTAAACAACAAGCAGAGTGCTTGCTATACCTGAACAGATGGATAGCCAGCACAGAAAGAATGGTATCATCCGACTAGCATGCTAGTGCGGTGATGATATAGGTAAGGGTTACACAAGCTAATCCCTAGCGCTCTTTGGTGTGGCTTCGTTCGCCGAATCCTACTAATAGCAATAATGCTTACGACGTCAACAACGGTAACGCTGATAATAATGATAATGTCAACAATGCTAATAACGGCGTCGCTCCCGATTTGCTCCTATCGTAATGAGAAAAGCCCGATTTACATGCGTGAGCTCGTATGTACTGTGTCTGGAAGCAAAGGAATCCTTGCCTTTCCTACACTCTCGATAGTGTGGGAAAAAGTAGTCTTTGATGATACGTCACGTAATGGGATACGTCATAATAGATATACTCCAATCTCTATCATAGTATGATTATCCAAACATTATTTGCCGTACGTGATATCGTGAGATATCTCAAAGGCTTAAAACGGCCTATGTATAGTAGGTCGTTTTTTTATATAAGGAGAAGTATGACAGATTTTGACAATGTCATATCATTTGAGAGTCTTTCTCGCGCGCACAGGCGGGCTAGGCTAGGCAAGCGTCACAAGAAGGAAGTGGTGCAGTTTGAGAACAATCTATCTGAGAATCTCTGGGCATTGCACCGCGAGCTGGCGGACGGGACTTATAGGATAGGTGGGTATCACAAATTCACCATTCACGACCCCAAGGAGCGCGAGATACAGGCGATATCTTACCGCGACAGGGTGGTACAGCACTCGCTGTGTGATAATTATCTCATACCGCTACTGGAGAGGCACCTGATATACGACAATGTGGCTTGCAGGCGGGGAAAAGGGAGCAGTCAGGCGATAAGACGGCTGAGGCAGTTTATGGTGGCGCATTACAGGCGGTACGGCAGGGCTGGGTATTTCGTGAAGATAGATGTGAGCAAGTATTTCAACAGCATTAGTCACACTGTGCTGAAGCAGAAGCTGGATAGGCTAGTGCGTGAGGAGAGAATGGTAGCGCTGGTGCATGGGATATTGGACAGCTACAATGGCGAGCAGGACGTGGGGCTACCCATGGGCAATCAGTCCAGTCAGTGTTTCGCACTGCTATATCTAGACTGTCTCGACAGGTATTTCAAGGAAGTGCTGGGGATCAAGCATTATCTCAGGTACATGGACGACATCATCGCCATAGTGCCGGACAAGCGCACTGCGGTGGAGTGTATAGGTGTGGCGGATGAGTTGCTGGGCGCGAACAGGCTCAGGATAAATCCGAAGTCTCAGATAGCGAGTGTCAAGAATGGCATTAACTTTCTGGGATGGAGATTTTTTTTATGCCCGGACGGGACGCTGGTGCAGAAGCTGGGGCAGGGCACGCGCAGGCGGGTCAAGGTCAAGATAAAATTCATCCGATATCAAAAAAGTGTGCATAAACGGTCCGCGCCTAAGGTGAGAAACTCGCTCATGAGCTATGAGGGATTTTTCTCGAGAGGGGACGCGTTTGACTTCGTGGAAGAGCTAAGATGTGTATTGTCTTAGCTTTTTTTGTGCCCATTTTGAGAGTAAATGACAGAAAATTGGCATATATCATTGACTTTTAGGGAACAAAATGATATATTTTCAATAAAAATATTCCCTAAAGGTAAATAACATTGTTGTGCGGTTTTTTTGTTTTTGTTTTGAGTAGTATCAACCGAAATGACAGATTTTTGACATATTTTGACATTTCGTTACTTTTCTCGATTTCGCAATTTAGTGGTATGGGTGTGAGTGTACCACTATATATAGTATAAAATATTTATTTGTGCGAAATTTGGAGGAAAAACAAAAAAAATTTCAAAAAATTTCAAAAAATTTTGAAAAAAGTGTTGACAAAGATATTTAGATGTGGTATCCTTACGAAGCATTGATGAATTACGCATTCAGTCAGTGCACAGAACAATCACAACTGCATATTATTTTATTTTATGTAAAATACGATACGATATTAAAAAATAGGTTTTTTTAGTAAAGTTGAAGTAATAAGCATCTAAATTCAATTTTAGAGCCGATTTGCAAAAATAAGAGTTAATTAACAATAAAGGAAGAGAACGATCAAGCTACAAAGAGCATATGGGGGATGCCTTGGCACTAAACGCCGATGAAGGACGTGACAAGCTGCGATAAGCTACGGGGAGTTGCAAATAAACCGCGATCCGTAGATTTCCGAATGTGGAAACACACTAGTTTGAAGGACTAGTATCATTGACATGAACCAAATAATGCAATGAAGGGAACCCAGGGAACTGAAACATCTAAGTACCTGGAGGAAAAGAAAGTAAATTAACGATTACCAAAGTAGTGGCGAGCGAAATGGTAACAGCCCAAACCTAGAGTAGAAATACTTTAGGGGTTTAGGACCTCGACGTATCCGAAGTATATATAGCCGAAGATTTTTGGAAAATAGCACGACACAGGGTAATAGTCCCGTAAGCGAAATATATATCAGGGTTAGAGGGATCCAGAGTAACATAGGACACGTGTAATCCCGTGTGAAGATAGGAGGACCATCTCCAAAGGCTAAATACGATTTAGTGACCGATAG
>CAYWFC010000018.1:0-18810 GCA_964457935.1 uncultured Lachnospiraceae bacterium | reverse complement strand
TGATTGTGGTGCATTATTTCGTGATATGGTAGGGTGGCAGATGTGATATGGCTCAATGTGACACTGTGTGAGATGTATATGTGGTGGTCTCGTCATCACATTACACGAATAGTATAGCACTGGTCTGACAAAAAATCAAGTCTTTGCGCGAACATTGTGAGGTAATGGTAGATAAATGTAAGGACAATGTAAGTAATTAATAAAAAATTTTATTAAATTTTGTAAAAAGTATTGACATTCCCCCCCCCGGTGATATAGTGGGTTTGACGACGGAGGGAGATATGAGAGAAATCGACGAATTAGAAAATTTTATGAGAGAGATGCTGAGATATGCCGATGCGGACTACAAAGCGGTGATGAGAGGTAGTGCGCACAGCGATTTTGAGGACTGCTACCAGCGGTTTGCGGACAAGTATTTCGGCGCCAACGACTGGCTAAACGAATACTTCAGGAGAAACAATATACCTCTGCCTAAAAGGCTCCAGGAGTCTTTATCGAGCAAAGAGCGCGAACTGACCAGCAATGCGAATGGTCTCAGAGAAGAGATGAAAAAAGCGTTCGCTGAATGGGAAAAGGTCAAGAATTTGCGTAGCAAATATAGATTGGAATCAAATCCAAAAAATGATTTTGACTACATCACTATGCAGGATTTATTCGTAAACAATTATGTGAATTATGCATCAAAAAATCTAACTGGCGTAATGGATATTTTTCGCATCATAGGGTACACACACCATGCACCAGTACACAAGTACTACAACCTCAGAGGGCTAAATAACGACAAAGCCTACCGCATAGGCTACGACATCGGCACTGTGGCGATGAAATTGATTAATCGTCTAAACAGAGGCGCTACTCATTCAAACAAACAGACCTACGCAGCAGGTGTCGGCGGTGGCGCGTACGAGACATCCAATGCTGGCGCACCTATGGACCAAAAGACTGCCGAGCAGACTGTTCGAAGAGAATTCGATAAATATGTAAATAGTGCTTCGGACAAGTATTATGACTACACACATAACATAGTAGAATGTACTCCTGATATAAAATTCAAAGTAGATACTATGCCTCACTCAACAGAGTGGTATGGGACCTATATGGCATTCGATGGACTAAAATCTATCATTATTGACGGGAACGAGATCCCAGTGGACGAATTACCTACAAAGGAGGACGGAGCGACTGCTATCATAGACGGTGGCTCTGTAGAATATAATGCTAAGAATAATTGCTATGAATTTGAGATGGATAATGGTCAGAGATATCAAATAGGTTTCAACTTTAGTGTGAATGACGATGAACTAAGGGATAATGATAGTTGTCGTGCCATAATAAAGACCAATGGTCAAAGATATCGTTTAGACCTTAGTAAAGAACTGGCTACTAGAGAGAAAAATGAGTGGGAGGCGGAATGGTTTTTCAAGGTAGGTAAAGAAACTGTAGATAACATCATGGAGACCTACTGTACTTCTAGCGACTTTCATGGCATTCCTAGCATAGCATTTATATCTAGTAATTTTATCGAAGACAATAATTGTTCTCATTACTATGTAGCGTTTGAAAAAGGTCAGCGTGTATTCTACACCGAACAAGACGGACAATACAAAAAAATGGAAATATTAGGTGCAGAAAACTGCAAAAAAGTCATTAGTAAAGATCGCAATGAATATACTTCAGACGTTCTCTCTGAGGACAAAGATTGTATAAGGTATAAAGTCAATACGGGTGGTGGTGAGGATATCTTTGACTGCTACATATACGAATATCTCAACGACCAAGGCGAAGTGTGCTTCGGTATGGATGACTGGGATGATGAGCATGAGCCATACATCAGCTACACTGGCACACACAGAATGTTCTCCAATGACAATGAGTTACTAAGAGGGCTATATGACATAGCATATACTACCAATACCACAAACAGCACTACGACAAATACTAATACCACTACAAACAATACCAATACTAACAGTAGCACTAATAACAGCACTACGACAAGTGATACTAGCCCTATAAGAGAGAGAAAGCGCGAGGCGCAGAGATTTGACACATCAGACCTACGCCAAGGGGCAAACAGGACAGACGAGCAGTCACGCGCACGCGAAGAGCGGGCGAAGGAGCAAAACGACCGTTCTGACGCGCAAGCCAAGTATGAAGAGATCAAGCGTCGACGTGCAGAGGAGAGAAAATACTCTAACGTCTCAGACGAGGAGGAAAAGCGTCGTGATGCCGAGTTGGAGCGAGCCAGAGCCGAGCGCGCCGAGCAGGAGAAGAAATACAGAGACGAATTCGGCATGGAATGGGATAACTATGAGAATTACCAGTCTAGCACGCACAAAACACATAGCGCAGAAAAGTACGTGTACCAAGACCGCGGTATGTCTAGGTAGGAGGCTGAGATGAATATATCAGAATGTATAGCCAAAATGCGCAGATTTCCAGACATATTTCGCCTATTCCCGCAGCAGACGGCGGATGTGGCAGAGTATTTCGCTACGCACTTCGGCGCGACGGCACTGCCAGATGATTTCGTGCAGTTTATGACGGCGGTGGACGGGCTGAAACTGACCAAAATCGAGATATTCGCCATTCATGCAGACCTGCCTATACCTGTGCAGACTTTTGATACAAGCGCTGACCCAGCATCTGCACGTGACTTTTGGGACAGTGTGGGTGCGAAAAACACCGACAATCTACTCATATTCGCCACAGACGGCAAGGGCGGGCGTTACGCATTCGACAAAACGTCCGACGATACTAGAGTGTTCCATTTCTTGGCGCACTCCAGCATGAGATACGCTATCTATGCCAGCTTCTCAGACTGGCTCAGCGATGTCATCGAGCGCGAATTGGATGTGTTTATCTAAAACTACCACCAGAGTGTGTTTATCCACATTCTGGTGTTTTTTTTGTGTGTGGTTTGGTGGCTGTGTGCTTTTCGATAGCGGTATGCAGATATTTTGCGTTTTTGTGTGCATTGGGGTAGTCAGTGTGGTGTTTTTTTGTATAATTTTTGACGGAATGCGTGATAATCGTGTACAAAATCTAAAATATATGGTATAATATATCCGAATATTTAGTGATGTGGCTACACATCTACCCACAAAAGGAGAAACACATGGGACTAAACAATGTCAAGTGCGAGAATTGTGGTGCTAATGTAAAGGTAGACAGTCGCACAGGCGCAGGTATCTGCCAGTATTGTGGCACGCACCACTTCGCAGAGGACAAGACAGGCGCGCCAGCGCAGAATATGCAAGCCGTATTAGAGAAATTATTGATAGAATATTTTTTGAACGACCTAAATGACGAAGAATACATCCGCAAATACGCCCTACGAGTGCAAGAGCATGACATAGACAACCCACTGGCGCACTACGTGGTGTATGATGACATAGATGACACTCAGTGTGTATTGAAGCTATTATTTAATGCAAAGACTGACATTGGTTTGCCATTGTTTATCACGCTGTCCTGCGTGTGCTCAGAATACCTGCGACCAAAGTGGTTTGTGGAGCATATAGCCAAGTACAAGACTGATACAAACGGCAAAGATATCATCAGAGATATGATAAATTATACATTCGACAGAGTAGCTAGTGATTTTACGCTGATATACTACACATTGCATAGTATGAAGCTGTCTGCTGATGACAACAATGAACTATTGGACGCGCTGTATCAGCACAGAGAGACGGATAAATACATAATGCTGACGCAATTAAGAGCATTCTCTCTAAACTGCAAAGATTTCGAGTACGACAAAGAGAAATATGACCAATACCTAGCAGAGGCAAACGCGCACCGCGAACGAATGCGCAAACTCGAAGAAATGGCAAACGCTCAGCGAAAAGAGGAGAAAGAGACGAAGAAAGAGGAAATGCCATCATGGCTAAGGGTAACTCTCATATTATTAATTACAATGGCGAGCGTTTTCTGCTTTTGTGGGATAGTCATGGGGTTTTAGTTAGTATAAAAAACAGTTGACAATGAAGTAACCTATGTGGGGATATTCAATAATAGTCAACTGTTTTTTGCATATATTTTTTGCAGATTATTATTTTGTTTTTTTTTATTTTTTTATTTTTTACAGATATTATTTTATTTTTGCAGATATTTTATTATTTTATGCATTATTTTTTATTTTTTTACAGATTATTATTTTATTTTTGTTTCTTAGTATATTTCTCTTTTACTGAGCGGAAATTGGCTTTGATATGTTTTAGTTCCCATGGCAGGCACAGCAGTAGTGGGATAATCAAGAAATACACTATGCACCCCGGCACTAGGTAGAAAAACGGCCAATATTTCGCCTGACCAGCGTATGCGCCGAATGGGACAGTCTTCATAAATCGCGGTGTCAGCCAAGTGAACAGCACTGATACGGCGTCGGTCGGGCCCCAGATGAGCGAAGTATTGCGATATCCGCATCCAGACGCGAGTATGTCGTCTCCGCGCATGCCTATGATGCCCAGTTCGCTCTGCAGTACTTGATTGCATATGATAAACAGGAGCACCGCCATCATACAGAAAGGCATTTTCCATATATTGCGATAATTCAATGTGTGTACCTTGAGCAGTACCATGAGTAGCGGACCTGCTATGATGACCGTATGGCAGAAATAAAATCTCCACAGGTCGAATGTAGCCACAGATTTGTTTATGGCTTCGGTAGGGTACACCAGCGCCAAAAAGCCCGATATCACCCCGATGTAAAACATCCAGTCTTTCGCCACATCGGATTTGGAGAAAAATATGAATGGAAAAGTCAACACGCTGACTGCGCAAATATTGATAAACCACGCATTCTCGAGTATCTTGGCAGTATTGCCGGCGTATGGTGCGAAAAACAGCCTGATGTAGTGCAAAGCAAGGTTGAAAATGAGCAGACTGGCGATGACTATCTTTTTGCACCGCATGGACTTGCCACGCAGGAGAAAATACATCCCGACTATGAACCCCGTCGCCAGCATTATGAAGAAAATGTACCAGAAATTACCTAATTTTACCATATCTACCTCTCGCTAGTGCCATTCGTGGCGGATAGCATCGCTTATAATAATATGATACTAAATATTCGGCAAAATATCAAACAAAATATCGTATTTACAGCAAAAAAGCCACTCTCGTGGCCATTCGCTCGCATCACGCTAGTCGTCTAGAGTGAAGTCGTCGTCTATCACTATGTGTGTGATGTGTTCGCTCTCGTCCTGAGCGTCTGTCATGTCAGGTATGTCTATCTCGCAGTCAGTCACAGCATTGTCCATGGCTATCTGCTCCTCGAGTGCGCGCAGTGCCTCGCGGTCTCTATTGCGCGCTTCGATGATACGGCACATCTTGCGGTATTCGGGCTTCATCTCTGTGTCTCCTGCCAGCAAGCCCATAGGCGAACGGCCGAGATTATTAGGATGATCTACCCACGCGCCAGCGTCGAGCAGTAGTTTGATGTACTCCTTCTCTTTGCCAGCGCAGGCGAAGTGCAGTGGTACATTGCCGTCTAGGTCGAAGAAATTCACATCCGCACCAGCGCAAATGAGTGTCTTGATGAGGAACTGTGCGTTCTTTTTCTGGCATGCCTTGGCTAGCAGAGTCTGCTGTTTGGTCTCGTAATAATTTACATCCGCGCCGTTGCGCAGGAAGCCCTTGATGCTATTGAGCAAATTGGCTCTGCCTATCATGGACGCTCTGTCCCATTTCTCTATACTGTCGTATATTATCTTGCCGTACTTGTTCTTATAATAAAATGTATCAGAATATTTGTCGTTATTTTTGCGTCTCATACTTTACTCCTATATGTAACGGGCATTATAGCAGATATTGTGCGAAAATTCAATAGGTTTTGTGAAATTTCTATTTATATATGCACCGTTTGGGCTAAAATGTGCACTACTTCTCTACATTCGTGCATAAATTTGTCGAAAATCTGCAAACTATCTCAGTATGAAGAAAATACTCGTCACGTTCGCAGTGTGCGTATTGATAGTCTGCGGGGTCATAGGATTTTTGGCTAGCCCTGTCTACACTGCACTCAAACTCCCCGACGGCATATACGTCACGCACTCAGACATAGCGTCCGCCAATGCGAATAATACCTTCACATCAGCAGTCACACTCGCAGTGCCCACAGACCTCGCCGTCGCGAATGAAGAAATCACTCCCACCACCATGAGCGTGAAGTTTCTCGGCATTACGCTGAGAAAAGTCAAGGTCAATGTCATCAATCACACATCGGTGTACGTGGGTGGCTCGCCAGTGGGCTTCGACCTGTCCAGCGACGGAGTCATAGTAGTCGGCTCGAACAAAATAGTCACCGCCAACGGCTCTATCTCACCATTCCTAAATAGCGGACTAAAGACAGGTGACTGCCTGCTCCAGATATCTGACCGCACCATACATAGCATAGACGACATAGATACGGCAGTGAATGACCGCCCAGACCCTTCCGCTCCGCTAGACATCACTGTGGTGCGTGGTGACCAGACCTTGTCGCTACATATCACGCCAGCACTGGATGTGTTTTCGCAACGCTACAAACTCGGGCTGTGGGTGCGCAATAGCGCTAGCGGTATAGGCACTCTGACCTATGTGAAAGAGCACAACCTGCGTTTCGGCGCAGTGGGTCACCCTATAGTAGACGACAGTCTGGGAGAGAATTTCACCGTCACAGACGGCGCTATGTACCAGTGCGACCTGCTGGATATCAAGAAAGGCACGAAAAAGACCCCCGGCGAGTACGTAGGCACCATAGACGTCCACTCCACCCCCATAGGCACTGCAGATACTAACTGCAAATACGGCGTTTATGGCACAGTGACCGACGCCGATAACATAGACACTTATCTGCAGTCTCATATAGGCGGTAGACTGAGCGTGAAGCCCGGCAACGCCGAGATAATGGTGTCTCTCGACGGCTCTACCCCACAGCCTTATAGCATCAAAATCATCAAAGCCTATTCGCAGAAAAAAGCCGACGACAAGAGCCTAATATTCCGCGTCACAGACCAGAGACTGCTCTCACGCACTGGCGGTATAGTGCAGGGTATGAGCGGTAGCCCTATCATGCAGGACGGCCGTCTGGTGGGCGCTGTCACGCATGTATTCCTCAATGACCCAACCAAAGGCTACGGCGTGTACATAGACTGGATGATAGATAATTAGTCAGTAATGACTAGACTGTGATGATAGATAATTGGATAGTGATAGGAAATCAAACTGTGGTAGATAACTAGACTAGATGATAGATAGTTTGATTGTGACAGATAACTAGACTAGATGATAGATAGTTTGACTGTGGATGATATATACATAGATTATGGACGATAGATGATTAGACTGTAGATAATGAAATAATGCGAAAAATCTATAATTTTTCAAAAAACTATTGAAAATCATTTGACATTGGTGGCATTATCGCCTAAAATGTACGTAACACAATGAAAGGAGTGGATAATATGTTCAAAAATACAAAAAGAAAATCTTTAATGTTAGTGCTCGCTCTGGTATGCGCATTCGTGGTGAGCCTAGGTGCTACATATGCATGGTTCACAGACACCAAGAGTGGTGCTGGTACAGTAGCATTCGGTAAGATTGAGATAGATCTAAAGTACAATAATACTTCTATGAGTGCTAATTCATTTGCCGTTTCTAATGTAATGCCTGGTGACACTATTTTGGTTGGCGGTATCGTAGTGACTAAAGATACTGACTCATCTTCTTACTACTTGAGAGCGAAGATTGCTTTTAGTGGTACTGGCGTAGATGATTTCGTTTCAGAACTAAATAAACTTCTAACTTTAGATGGATGGGTAAAATCAGGTGACTATTACTATTACGGCACTGCTAGTGCACTGAAAGTAGCAGAGGATTCTGTATACCTTGTTCCAGCAGCAGGTTTGACTGTTCCTACAGGCTTGACTCAAGCAGCAGGCAATGCACAATATGGTAAAACTATTACTTTAAGTGTAGAAGTAGAGGCTATACAGTCTGATCATACAAATACAAACCCAGAAAAATGGGGTACTAGCATCTAATCTAGACTAAAGCATTTGCATAATAATTGTAAAGTATTAAATTAATCATCAAAAAATAGAGAGATTATCTCTCTATTTTTTTTGTGCACTATTTTATTTATCTAAAGGATATGTGGTGCAGACTATTACTGCAGACTATTACTATTGACAGATGATTACTATTGGTAGATAATTGCCGTTGGTGGTAATTTTTTCATTGGTAGAATATTATTGGTAGTAAAATTGCCGTTGGGGGTTAAAATTTCCGATATCGGAAGTTTTTGGGCGAAAATCATTTGATAAATTTCCGATATCGGTATATAATATTATCAGAGGTGAGACGAATGAAGTATGTATCAGTGGCTGAGATAGCGAAGAGATGGAATATATCCGAGAGAATGGTCAGGAATTATTGTGCGCAGGGCAGGATAGCGGGGGCGTTTTTGGTAG
This sequence comes from uncultured Lachnospiraceae bacterium, assembly GCA_964457935.1. Taxonomy (GTDB): domain Bacteria; phylum Bacillota; class Clostridia; order Christensenellales; family UBA1242; genus STF1-107. The sequence goes on along the minus strand of CAYWFC010000018.1, from coordinate 10,351 downwards.
GGAAGACATGGAATATACCTGTGGATGCGACCAAGCCAGTGAGACAGGACAGAAAGCAATGTAGTGACAATGTATTATTGAACACACTGAGAGAGCAAAAAGATATGAGGCTAAATGGCGGTATTTATCACAAGACACAGATAGAATTGACGTATAATTCTAATCACATAGAAGGTAGCACCTTGACACATGGTCAGACTAGATTTATCTATGAGACGCACACTATAGGGGCGGACAGTGGGGCGATCAATGTGGATGATGTGGTGGAAACGGCAAATCACTTTAGGTGTGTGGATTATTGCATAGACAATGCGACAAAACAACTGTCAGAGTCTATGATCAAGGATATACATTTCATCCTAAAGAATGGCACAAGTGACAGCAGGAAGGAGTGGTTTAATGTAGGCGAATACAAGGCTCTACCAAACGAAGTCGGCGGAAGGGAGACTAGCCAGCCACAGAATGTCAAAGCCGAGATGAGACAACTTTTGGCTGACTACAATGCCATACAGCACAAAACTCTGGAGCACATACTAGATTTTCATCAGAAGTTTGAGAGCATACATCCATTCCAAGACGGGAATGGTCGCGTCGGACGGCTGATAATGTTTAAGGAATGTCTGGCGAATAATATCGTACCATTCATTATCGACGAAGAGCACAAGGTGTTTTACTATCGCGGGCTGATGGAATGGCATGACGAGAAAGGATATCTGACTGAGACGTGTTTGTTTTGCCAAGACAAATACAAAAGGTGGCTAGATTATTTCGAGATAAAATACTAATAAGGAGACGAGGGCTCCTTATTTTTTTATCTAATATATGTGATGTCGGTGATAGTGGTGTCGTCGGCTATGGTGTGGGGATAGTTGTGGGAGATGTCTTGGGAGAGATATTTTTTGTTGTCATCGGCGAACACAGTGGCTATGGCGGTATAGTGGTGGGTGTGGGCGAGTTTCAGCATAGCGCAGGCATTGGCGCCACTAGAGATACCCACGCCTATGCCATGTGCATTCAGCAGGCGTGTCATACTCAGGGCTTCGTCGTCTGTCACTGTGATATAGTCATCTACTACGGCTGGGTCGTATATATCGGGCACGAATTCGTCGCCTATGCCTGCTATGCGGTGTGGGAGGCCCTTGACTCCTGTGCGGAGTATCTGCGACTGGGCTGGCTCGAGAGCAATGACGCGCAGGTCGGGGTAGGTGGACTTTAGGCGAGTGCCTACGCCTATGAGTGTACCGCCTGTACCTACGCCGGAGACGAAAGCGTCTGGTGGGGTGGGAAGCTGGGATATCATCTCTTCGGCGGTAGTGGTGTAGTGAGAGTAGGTGTTTTGGGCATTGGCGAATTGGTGCGGACAAAAGGCGTGTATCTCGGCTTTGAGTATGTCCATACGGCGCAAGCATTCGGCAAAACCCAGGTGTGCTGGCACTAGGTGGACTGTGGCGCCGAAATTTTGCATAAGGGACACGCGCTCGGCGCTCATACTATCTGGCATAAAGATATGCACTGGATGACCGAGCATAGCACCTATGGCGGACAGAGATATACCCATATTACCGCTCGAAGTCTCGACTATGGGCTGACCGGGGCTGAGTGTGCCGTCGCGGTAGGCTGTGAGCAGTATGTGGTAGGCAGGGCGGTCCTTGATACTGCCTGTGATATTGTACCATTCGGCTTTGGCGTACAGGTGCACTGTGTGTGAGTGTATGGTGGCGGTGATGTCTATGAGCGGGGTGTGACCTATGCCTGCGCGAAGGTGTTTTAATCTATCTAACATATAGTCATATATGACGTCAGTGGGCAGATATGTGAGTGAGACAGTAGTGACATTATCTGTGGCGAGAGCATATAATGCATTATGATATACCAAAAATTAGACATTTTCTCTCGGATATTGCGCACACAGCCTCGGGCAATGGCTCGGCTACGTGGGCGCGACGAATACAGTGACATTGTGGGCGAAGTGTATTTCTACGACAGTCCGCTAGGGCGCTTGGTGCAGATATATGTGGCCAATCTACCGCAAACGGCGAGTGGCTTTTTCGGCATACATATACACGAAGTGGGCGAATGCGACGGAGACTATTCTTCGGCAGGTCCGCATTATGGCAGTGGCGCTCATCCTATGCACAAGGGCGATATGCCACCATTGCTTTATGCTGGGGGTAGGGCGTATAGTGTATTTCTCGATGACCGCTTCGAGATAGACGACATCATAGGGCGCGCTGTCATATTGCACGCGCAGGCAGATGATTTCACTTCACAGCCGGCTGGCAATAGCGGTGCGCGCATAGCGTGTGGGGTGATAGTGCGCGTCTGAACGGAAAAATGTGTCTAAAAAAGTACTTAATTTTGGCAGAAGGTATTGACATTGTCGAATTTTGCTGATAAAATATCTACGTAAGATGAAAGGAGAAGAATATGTGCTTTTTTAGAAGAAAGAAAAACAAGAAAGTAGAGACTACTGAGACTATCGAGACAGTAGAGACTGAGAAGGTCGAACAGCAGGAAGAAAAGGTGGAGAAAAGTCCAAAATCTACCGCAAAAAGTGAGACAAAGTCCACTACTGCCAAAAAGACTACTAAACCTAGCGCCACTGAGACTAAATCTGAGGCTAAAGAGACTAAATCTACCACTACTGCCAAAAAGTCTACCAAATCTAGCACTACTACTGCCAAAAAGTCCACCAAAACAGACGCTAAAGTAGATAAATCCGAGGCTAAATCTACTAAAGTAGATAAATCCGAAGCCAAAGAGACTAAATCTACCAAAGTAGACAAAGCAGAGACTAAAGAGAACAAATCTGCCAAAGCAGAAACTACTGAGACTGCTGATACAGAAGAGAAAAAGAAATCTCTCGGCAAGTACGTAGTGACTTATGACAAGGACGACAAGACATGGAAAATCAAGCGTGACGGCGCCAAGCGTGTCATAGACTCCAAGCCTACTAAGAAAGAAGCAATGGCTAGAGTGCTGGAATTGTCTGCCAATCACGACGTTGGCTTCGTGGCTAAGAAGAAGAACGGTCAATTCCAGAGCAGAAAGAACATCAATGCTTATATCAATAAACTAGACAAAGACGATACAGACAAAGAGTAATCGACTAGATGCAATGATACTGACAAATAGTAATCTATTGGATATAAAATACTAGACGAAATTGACAAAGAGTAATGCTCGAGGCAATGAGCCTAACTAAGACGATATCAGCAAAGCATAGTCTATTAGATATGAGACACTAAAGCAAAGAGTAATGCTCTACAATATGACACAAAAAAACTAACAATATGACATAAAAAAACTAACAATTCGCATTGTTAGTTTTTTGTTAGTTATAATTCATTATAGTTAATTATAATTCATTATAGTTTTTATTCGTTATAGTTAGTAATAGTTCGTTTTTTATTCGTTATAGGATTATGCATTGTAGCTATTGATGAGGCTCAGAGCGTAATTGTACTGTGCTTCGGTGATAGTGCCAGCAGTCTTGGCGCTATCTAAGTGTGCTACTAGCCCTGCCTTAGTGTTAGCGACTGATGTTTTGACAATATCGAGAGCATTGGCTTTGATAGTAGCGATGCCATTTTTTAGCAGAGCGATCTGAGTGTTCTTTGTATCGTTGAATGCCTTAACTGCATCGTCGATTTGTTTCTCAATAGCACTGATTTGTGTTTCGATAAGTTCTTTGCCTGCTGGTAATACAGAAGCCAAATCGTCTTTCAGACCTTTTAAGGTATTTTTGAGGTCAATCACAGTCTGAGATATGGTGCCATCTATAACACTAATGACGTTCTGTACTTGTTCATATACTAGACCTTCGTATTCTTTCTGACGAGCGTCGAGCAATTTCACCAATTCGGCATCAGTTTTTGCGCTCAATTCGTCGCTAGTCATCTCTGGATACAGTGCAGTCACCATATTTAGCAGGTATGCGTGCTTTGCCTCAGCGGTGGCTGTGTCTACGGTAGCCTGCAACTGCACGCCAAATGCTTTGGCTGAAGAGTCGATAGCCTCTTTGGCTACATTGACTAGGCTGTCTAGGTCGCCAGACCCGCTGACGCTGATAGTGATCTCGTCGCCACTGATGTCTATGTGGCCAGTGATGACACTCTGCTCTATGAATGTCTTGATCACTTTGTCGATATTCTTGCCTATTAGGTCATTATTGATCAGCAATGTGCTGGCGTCTGAGTTGCCATACATAATGCTAGTGACATTGTTCTTGCCATCCAAAACGAACGTAATCTCAGGGTTGACTGATAGGCTCAAGGTATTCTTAGCCTTGTCATCTGATCCGCACGCGGTCAATACTAGTGCCATAGGTATGACTAGCACGAGCGCCAGTGCGATAGAAATAAAACTTTTTAATCTTTTCATAACATCTCCTTTTTCGACTATTGGTCGATACATTTAGTATAGCAAAGCAGAAAATATAGGTCAAATATTTGAACATATTTTTTGATAAAATTTTTCGACCGTTTTCGTCAATACGCTGAGAGTTTACTCTTGAAAAAGTCAGCGCATTTCGTCAATGTACAGAGAATAGACATTGAATCAGTGTATTTTGTTGACGCACAGAGAATTGGCATTGAATAAGTCAGTGTATTTTATTAGTATACAGAGAATTGGCTATTGAATAGGTCGGCGTAGAAGCCATTCTTTGCCATTAATTCTGCGTGTGAGCCTTGCTCGATGACATTGCCTTTGTTCATCACCAGTATGACGTCGGCATTCACTATGGTGGACAGTCTATGCGCCACGACGAAACTGGTGCGCCCTTTCATGATGTTCTCAAAAGCCTCTTGGATGCGTTGCTCTGTGCGGGTGTCGATATTCGACGTCGCCTCGTCCAGTATGAGCAGTGGTGGCTGATTGAGCATGATACGCGCTATGCAGATGAGCTGTTTTTGACCAGCGGAGACATTGTCGGCGTGCTCGCTGATCACTGTGTCGTAGCCTTGAGGCATACGCTCGATGAATTGGTGCGCATTGGCGAGTTTGGCAGCCTCGATGATCTCGTCGAAGGTGGCGTCTTGCTTGGCATAGGCGATGTTCTCGCGGATAGTGCCATGGAATAGCCAGCTCTCCTGTAGCACCATGCCGTAATTTAACCTAACACTGCTACGCGTGAGTGAGCGGATGTTTTTCTTATTCATCAATATCTCGCCCGAGTCCACGTCGTAAAAGCGCATCAGCAGATTGATGAGAGTGGACTTGCCACACCCGGTAGGGCCTACTATGGCTATCTTTTGACCTTTCTTTACTTTGAGATTGAAGTCTTGGATGAGTTTGTACTCATTGCTATACGAAAAATACACATTGTTTATCTCTATATTGCCGTTGCTGACGCCCAATTTCTCATTGCGCAGGTCGGATTCTTCGTTCTTCGTGTCCAATATGTCGAATACGCGTCGCGCGGAGGCGAATGCCATCTGCAAGTCGGCTATCATGCCTGTGATCTCATTGAATGGCTTAGTAAACTGCTGGCTATACGACAAGAAACTAGATATTTGTCCCACAGATATCTTGCCCGATATGGCAGACAGTGCGCATACTATGCCGGTCATACCGTACACCAGTCCGTTCACAAATCGTGTCGCAGGATTGGTCATAGTGGAGTAGAAGATAGCCTTTTCGCTACAGGAGTATAGTTCTTCGTTCATTTGGTCGAATTTCTCTATGGCATCGTCCTCATAGCCGAAGGCGGTGATTACTTTTTGATTGCCGAACATTTCTTCGGTGAAACTACTCACTTTTGCCATAGTGGTGACTTGCTTGCGGAACAATATTTTTGACTTTTTGGTGATGAATATCGCGATGAGTAGCCCTATAGGAGTGATGCCTATGACCACTGCAGTGATGGGTACATTGATGCTGAGCATGAAGCCCAGTGAGAACAGTATGGTGATGACACCATTGAATAAATTTTGAAATCCTTCCAAAAATCCGGTCGTGATGTTGTCTGTGTCTATGATCATGGCGTTCATGATGTCGCCATGCGGAGTGCTATCTATGAATTTCAGCGGAGAACTGTTGATTTTGTTAAAAATCTCTTTTCTGAAGCCTTGCGAAGTCTTGAACGCCAGTATGCTAATGGTAAACTCTGCGAACCACTCGAACACAGCGCTAAACACACTCGCTATGGCTATGATGATGAGCATACGCCCGAGTAGAGAGAAATTCACGTCCCCCACACCCACTATGTGGTCTATGGCTTTGCCTATCAGGACAGGATTGAGCAAGGTCAGCCCCACCGAGAAAAACGACAGCACACACGCTAGGAAAAAGTATCGCTTGTGTGGCTTGACATAGTCTATAATCCTGTGCACAATATTGAGTTTTTGTGAACGAGAGATGTCATCAGTTTTCTTTTTCATCCTTACCTCCTTGCTTAGTCTGTGATAGGTATATTTCCTGGTATACAGCGCAATTCTCGACCAAGTCTTTGTGCTTGCCCATGCCGACCACTTCGCCCTTGTCCAGCACTATGATAATGTCGGCATTGCGCACACTGCTCGCTCTCTGTGACACGAGGATAGTAGTGCAGTCTAGTTTTTTCAGTGCTTTGCGCAGGCTAAGGTCAGTGGCATAGTCCAGCGCCGACGAACTGTCGTCTAGTATCAGGATGTCTGGCTTGCCCACCAATGCTCGCGCTATGGTGAGACGTTGCATCTGTCCACCAGAGACGTTCTTGCCTTTCGCCATTATCTGATAGTCCAGACCGTTAGTCCAGTTGTCCACGAACGGCTTGGCTTGCGCTATCTCTAGTGCTTCGTATATCTCGGCGTCGGTAGCGTTTTTCTTCCTAAACTGCATATTCTCGCGTAGGGATCCACTAAACAGGGTGGCTTTTTGCGGTACTATGCCTATCATATCGCGGAGCTGTCGGAACGAATAATCTTTGACATTCACGCCCTTGACATACACTTCGCCTAGCGTGGTATCGAAAAATCTCGGTATGAGATTGACAATGCTAGTCTTGCCAGACGCTGTGCCACCTATGATGCCCAGTGTCTGACCTTTTTTGAGTTTGAAATTGACGTCTTTTATGGCGAAAATCATAGAATTGTCATACGAGAAGCTGACATTATTGAATTCTAATATGTGCGAGTATTCGCCTATCTTGATGTTTCGCTTGGTGTGCTCTATCACGCTAGCGGTGGTGTCTAGCACTTCGTTGAGACGCTTGGCACTGGCGCTGGTGCGCGTGATGACTACCATGATGCGCGCCACCATGACTATGGACAGCGTGATAGTGGTCAAATACTCGATGAATGCGATAATCTCGCCAGTGGTCAGCTCGCCGACGTACACTTGCTTACCGCCGAACCACAGCACGAATAGCACCGCGATGTCTACTATAAAGAATGTGATAGGATTGATGAAATCCACTATTTTGTCCGCTCTGATCTGTGTGCTGACTATGTCTTCGTTGGCAGTGTTGAAGCGCTTTTTCTCGTACTTTTGCTTATCAAAAGCGCGCACCACTCTCACGCCGGACAGATTTTCGCGAGTGATCTGTGAGGCATTGTCGAGTTTTTGCCTAATGATGTGGTAATACGGGAATATTGACTTCATGATGACGTACATGGTCACTATAATGATAGGCACGATCACTAGGAAGATTAGCGACAGTTTGGCATTTACCATGATAGCCAGTATGGTGGCGCCTATGAGCAAAAATGGTGCTCTCATCACATTGCGGATGAGTGCGCTGACCATGGTCTCCACCTGCTGTACGTCGTCTGTGATGCGGGTGACTAGCGTGGCAGTAGAGAATTTATTCACTTCGGCATAAGAATACGTATTCACTATGCGGAAGAAGTCTTTGCGGATGTCCTTTGCCATACCGGTGGACGCTAGGGAGGCGCATTTTTGGCATACGGTGGCGAAAACAAAGCCTAATATGTTTAGTATCAGGATGATCAGCCCCATTCGCCAGATATACGACACATCGTGCGTCAGTATGCCTCGGTCGATGATTTTCGCCATAAGGAGCGGGATAGTGAGCTCGGTCGCGGACTCGAGCAGTTTGAACAACGGTCCTAGTATGACGTATAGTTTATAATTCTTGAGATAACGTATTAATTTCTTCATAAAATGATTATAACATAAATATTTATATAATAGTATTAGATTTTTACTAATTATTGCAATTTTATCAAAAAAATATTCCCTTACGGCAAAATTGTAAGGGAATATTGATATTGTGGTCTAATCGTTAGACAGGTTCCTTATGGCGCTATGGCGGTGGAATTATTTATTTGTTAAACAGACTCCTGTCTCTAATCCACTACGTCACTATAGCGGTGGAATTATTCGTTGGCGAGGCTCCTGTCTCTAATCCACAGAGATGCTTTGTTAGCCTCTATCACTAGTTTCGCATTGACTACTGTAGGGTCATCTGGCTCGATATACACTCTGGCAGTGTGTGTGCCTGGAGTGGTGTCGTATGCCTGACCATGGATATTGACGTCAGATGTGCCAGTAGTGGTGTATGTGATCTCATAAGGCAATCCGTTCGTGTCACCAGCGAGTACTGTGCCGTCGGGGGTGACTATTTTGATGCTACCAGATTTGGCTGTGATGACAGAGTTTTCGTCTGGGATGTTTTTGAAATCTACATATATATTGGATGATACTAGGCTAGTCAGGGTCAAGTATTCCACATTGTACACCTTGACATTGCCTTTCTTGGTGGATATCAGGGCTGTGTTATATTTGTCAGTCTGATTGTAGAAATAATTATGCTCCGCGTCGTTGAGATAATTGATGTAGATATTGCCGTCCTCTGTGCTAGCGGATATGAATTTCAGCGCGCCTTCGACTACTATATTGCCCGATGTGGTGCTGATAGTAGCGTCGTCATTTAGTGTAGTGATGTGCACGTTCGCCTTGGTCGTACTAATATTGGCTGTGCCACATACTTCACCCAGTGTCACTGAGCCGTTTTTCTTGTGGCGCAGGTCTACTATGCCAGTCACTTTGTCTACAGTGATCTTAGCCGTCTCGCCGTAGCCGGAGAGTGTCTTGGCATTGGCTAAGTCTACTGTACCTCCTACTACGTTTACCTCGATATTGTCATTCGGGATGTCGCCAGTCACCTTGCCTGCTTCCTTGATAGACACTACGTACATCAGCGAGTGGTCGCTAATGCCGTCTAGTAGAGTGATCAAGCCACGATTGGTGGTCAGATTGACTACATTGCCGTCTATCTGCGCGTCGTCAGCAAAGGATATATCCCCGCGTGTAGTAGTGATGCTGGTGTCGTCTGATATGGCAGTCTTTTGCACCAGCACATCGTTTTTGCCTGCCGATATAGTCAGGCTACCCAAACTCATCACGCCTATTGGCTCAGAAGTGTCAGCACCCTCGCCCACAGTGACAGCGCCTTTGGATGTAGTGATAGATACATCCACATCGTCCAGCGCGCCTGCTGGTATGTATACTCTGATCTCAGTCTTTCTGCGCGACAGTATGCCTGATGCCTCAGATGTCTGTATGACTAGAGTGTGGTCTGTGGCAAAATATTCGTCGCTGATAGAGAATTTGGCATTTTTTGTCCTCGCTATGCCAGTGTAGCTAGCATCGTACGACACGCTGACGTACTGCTCACTGCCGAATGTAGGTAGCAGTTTGACATCATATCTGTCTGTATTGATAGATATGTGATGTATATCGCTCATGGCGTATTCGCAATTCATAGACTGCAATTCATCCATGGATACGTACTGAAATCCGAATAGGCTCTTATTAGGGAACAGCGCCAAGTACCCAGCCAGCACTAGCGCCAAGCCTAGCAAAATCAATACCAATATGAACAAATAATTAAATATAGTTTTCAATATTTTCATTCTTGACCTCGTATTTAGGTATAGTTTAATACAAAAAACGCGAATTGTCAATATATCTATCCAAATATACCACGAAAATCGTGCCCCACATCCCCCAAAACAGACAAAATTGTGCATTATTTGTCAAAACGCTTTTCAAATCACGTGCAGTTTGTTATAATGTAGCCAAACAGAGGTACAGTATGGAGAATTCTAATTTCGTAGAACAAATCATAGTAGATAACAAAGACAACGCCAAGTCTGTAGTCACAGGATATTACGCCACTCCTGACGGCTGTATGCACATAGGCGAGGCGAAGTCTTATCACATAGCGCGCGCAGTGGCGAAGAAGTTTAAGGGAGTGAATTATCTGCTGTTTTTGGACAATAGCCCTACTAAATACGATGCGCATTTTGTAAAAAGTTATGTCGATGACTGCAAATGGCTAGGCCTGCCACCAAAGGGGCTAAAGTTTGCTTCGGATTATTTCGAGTACTACTACGAGTGCGCA
>CAYWFC010000017.1:0-19466 GCA_964457935.1 uncultured Lachnospiraceae bacterium | reverse complement strand
TTACTGCTAGCAGTAGCACCTGCTGTACCAGTACCAATCTTCACAGTACCACCAGTAGCACCTGCTGTGTATGTCCCTGTCGCTGTAGCACTATTGTACGCAGCATATACCGTCAATGCTGCTACATCCAGTTCAAACTTCGCAGTCACAGTCATATTACCTGTCACCGGAGACGTTACATTCTGCCATTCGACGAATTTATAATTAGTCGCTGGTGTCGCTGTGACTTTAGTACCATTTATGGTTATGGTATTACTGCTTACTGTCACTGCAGAGTTATGTGGTACTCCTGACACACTGGTAGGCGATACTGTACCGTAACTTGTGTCGTTTGGTTTAATAGTCACTACATATGTTTTTCTAGAATATTGAGCGAATACATTAGTATTGTCTGTGAATGTAGTGCTGGATGTTACTTGTGTTCCGCTAGCATTTACCCACTTGCTGAATGAATAGCCTGTTAGGTCTGCTGGGTTACTTGGCAATGTAGTAGTACCACCATAATTTGCTTTCGATGTAGCGTGCTGTGTACCTGATGTAGTCGCTGTCAATGTAGCATCAGTCCATGTAGTAGCAGATGCTAGTTTGTAGTATGTTATGGTGTATGTATTGATAGTCTCAGTGTACTGTGCATACAGTGTCTGATTCGCCGTTATAGATACAGTGGTAGATGGTGTTACTTGTGTACCATTAGTCTTAGCCGTAAACCAACCTTTGAATGCCACTGAATATCCTGTCTTAGTATATACAGTAGGTGTAGGCAGATCGCCATATGTCGAGCCATATGTTACTTCTTTTATCTTAGTACTACATGTACCACCATTTGCATCGAATGTGACTATATAAGTATTCGTTGTCCAGATAGCGCTCGCAGTAATGCTTACTGTATTACTGCTATTGGTATAGCTTGAACCTGCTGTGTATGTCTTAGAATCTATACTCCAGCCACCGAATGTGCGTCCTGTAGTGGTCAATGCGCTCGCTAATGTGAATGATACACTAGATACATTTTTACCTTTCGTATTGTAATACCTAGTCGCTGTTTGGTTACTTGGCTTTGTGCCGTACGCTGTAGTGTATGTCAATGTCACTGTAGCTGAGCCTATAGCGTATAGATTTATTGTACCATTTGCAGATGTAGTTAGGTTATTTACGCTCTGACCGTCTGTATATGTCCTAGTAGTAGCACTGGTAGATGTGGTCCAGCCATAGAATGTGCTGTATGTAGTGATAGAGCCTTTCAATGTCGTCCATGTAGTTAATTTCTGGGCTGTATCATAATTATGTGTAGATGAACCTAGTTTCGTATCACCGTTGTAATAGTTGACAGTATATGTATTAGCATTCCATTGAGCGGTCAATGTCACATTACCATACTTACCTGCAGATACTGTGCCAGTGTACGCTGAGTCACTAGTAGTCCAGTTGCCACCTGCGGTAGTTACTTTCCAGCCTGCAAAGGTATATCCTGTACGTGAGATATATGTAGTACTTGGCAGTTTTACTGCTTGAGTTATGTTATATGTCTTAGTATAGTCTGTGTCGGCTGTACCTGTCAGTGTACCGTTGTTTGCTGCATATGTAATGGTATATGTGACTACATTCCACTGGGCATACAGATTAAATGTACCCTTTGAAGTGCTAGTCAGGTTAGTCACAGATTGTTTGTCAGCATACACTACACTGCCTGTGCTACTAGTAGCCCAGCCCGCAAAGGTATATCCTGTACGTATAAATCCATTCGCTGTTAAATTCTTAGCCACGTCATATGTATGTGATGAACTAGCTGTGCTTCCGCTTGTGCTTCCATTGCCATTGTATACCACTGTATATGTATTAGCAGTCCATTGAGCGTATAGTGTGCTATGGTCTGCTACTGCTGTATACATACTGTTCACGCACTCTCCGCTATTATTGACGTATTGTGTGCCTGTGCCATTTGTTCCTGTATAATATCCGCCAAATGTATAGCCTGTCTTTGCTGGTACATCTATATAGTATCCACCTCTTAAGTATTTACTACAATTCTCGTCTGTGTAGTAATAGCATGTAATACCGTCTATTGTCTTGGTAGTGGCATATTGATAGTAGTATGCTGTAGTACCTGCGGAGGTTGCTCCTTGATTATCTAATGTTACTTTGTATGTATTAGCAGTCCAGTTGGCTGTGAGTGTGACTTTATTGCCACTGGCAGATGTCAAGTTCTTGAAGTACTGTGCTGTTACTTTAGTAGAAGCATTTTCCCACTTTGTAGTCACTGCATTATCAGCAGTGCCATACAATGCTGTGCTGGTGTCTAGGCCACTAGCCGTCCAGCCTGTGAATGTATATCCTATGCGAGTAGGATTAGATATTGTTACTACTTTATCGTATGTAGCGCTAGTAGGAGCACTATTTCCTGCTGTACCACCATTCAGTGTATAGTCTATGGTGTAATCATTGGCTCTCCACTGGGCGTATAGGTCTATGCTATTGCCTGAGAATGTATCGTACAGTTCGCTCTGTTTGGTACCTTGCAGGTATGCTGTGCCTGTACCATCAGATTTAGTATTCCAGTTTAGGAAGGTATATCCTGTCTTAGTCACTACCTTCAGTGTATCATTAGAATATGTACCACCTGCTGTCTCTAGCTTGGTGCTACCTTCATAATAATTGATATCATATGTATCTGTCAGCGCAGGCTGATAATCCATGCTAGCCCCCGCGCTAAACGCAGAAAAAGTGAACGCCCCCCCCCACGCGAATAACGACACTGCGAATAGTGTCAATACTACCATAAATATTTTCTTATAATTCTTCTTCACAACCCACCTCGTACACATTATTGTTTTTGCGATTACTCTACAATTAGCCTCATTATATTCAAAGTCTATTTTACAACGAATGCAGTCAAAAGTCAACAATAATAGGCACTAAATTACAAAATTATTATCTATTAATTTGCTACTTTTATACCACGATGTATACTTAAACTTCTACTCGCGCTCGCGCGTCCGATTTTATATAAATTCACCCACCACAAACGCGACAAAAATGTGTGTGCAAAAAATATGTATAAAATAAAAAAGAAAATATGTAAAATTTATCAAAAAAAATAAAAAATATCGTAAAAAATGTGAAAATAAACAAAAAAATGCGCTAAAAACGCATTTTTTCTATAAAATTTAGTATTTTTTTATATTATTATGAATTTATTATTTACCAAATCAATATTAAAATTCTCTAATATTGGTACGCGAAAATAATAATTTCAGCATATCATGTGGGTCGGTATTATGATTGATTATCTCATTGACCGCACTGGTGATAGGGAGTTCCACTCCCACTTTGTCAGCCAGAGTGAGCAATGCCTTGGCAGTAGCGACGCCCTCGGCTAATTTATCAAAATGTTCACCTTTAACGAATTTCTCCCCAAACATACGATTGTGACTAAACGGCGAGAACAATGTCGCTTCAAAATCTCCTAGATGACACAGTCCGTACGCCGAAAAAGCATTGCCACCACAAGCGGACATCAATTTAGATATCTCGCGTGTACCGCGCGCCATAAGTGCGCCCTTGAGCACGCCGTAGCCTAGTCCGTCCAGCATACCTGCCGCCAGCCCGAGCACGTTCTTGGCAGCCGCGCCTATCTCAGTACCGATAAGGTCATCACCTTGGTAATATTTGATCAAATCACTCTTGAAATGCTCTATAAAATATGCGGACAATTCCTTATTCGCCGAGTCGATCACCATGACATTTGGCACTCCGCGAGTAAACTCTTGGATATGGCCGGGTCCTACCCACACAGCAATGTGGTCACTAGGCACTCCGCACTCGCACAGCACTTCGGACAAGCGCTTGCCGGTGGTGTCTTCTATACCTTTCATACATAGGCAATACTTTTTCTGCTCATAGCCATCCACCTTAGAGACATTGCCCATCAAATCTCTCACATTTTGAGAGCTGATAGAGATGATGACCACTTCAGCCCTATTCACAGCGTATGTCAGGTCGTGCGTTAGCTCGATAGTGTCAGGAAAAGTGACGTATTGATTAGACCGCGTAGCAAACAGCGTGTCCACTAACCCATCCTTTTCGCGTCCCCAGACAGTGACATCATGCCCCGTCCTGTCGAGATACCATGCGATGAATGACCCCCATCTGCCACAGCCCAATAATGATATTTTCATAAATGTATCCTTTTTTGTAGGCAAAAATTTTAGTGACTAGCACTAAAATTTCAGCAAATCTAAATATTGTTTTTTGTCCAGAGCACCCAAGAATAAATATAGTCTAGGACCGGACTTTTTGCCTGTCAATAACATATACACATTCTCAAAGAATTTTTTCTGCAATTCCAGATTTTGCTTCTTATCACAGCCTTCGCGCATAGGTATGGCGTACAATAATTGCTGTAGAGCATCCAGCGAATAGTCGCCAGCGGACAGCTCCTCATACAATCTGTCAATATTAGCCTTTTCGTCATCAGACAGCGCGCCGTAATACTCGGCATCAGCGGTAGTATTGAGCGTAGTGATGCTCTCTGGCGAATATGTCTGCATCCAGTACTTGATCTTAGCCAGTCTGTCAGCCAAATCTTCGTCACTGACATTCAAATTTAACTTAGCGTATAGCCCTTTCAGCATATCGAAGTCAAAATTCACTATAGGTGCTAGCGAAGCCAATAACTGTGCTGACACAGTGCTAGGTTTCTTGCCAGTATTGTTCAGCGCATAATACATAATATTCTTGATATTTTCTGGACATTCAGGCTTGTAATACGCCTCGCACATCCTGTCGAATTCGTGGTATTGACGCAAAATCTCTTCGTCAAGGCAGAAATTCCAACTCTGACGGCAGTCTACACGACTAAATAGCCACAAAAGCATCTCTGGTGGGCAGACTTTGAGCACCTCGGCTGGCGTAAACACTGTAGTAGATGTGCTACTGCTCATCTTGCCGTCGCCACCCTTGATGCCGACGAACTCGTACATCACGAAGTCTGGCGCTGTCTTGCCGTATATTTCTCTCGATATTATCGCACCTGTGGTATAAGAACTACCCTGTGTGCCATGATCCTTGCCACCCGGCTCGAAGTCTACATTCTCATACTGCCAGCGCATAGGCCAGTCCACTTTCCACACTAGTTTGGTGTGGTGATATGTCCTGACATCTATGGTCTCGTCATTGCCACACTCGCAACGATATGCCAACTGCATATTGTCATCGCTAATGTGGTATACGTGCGTGCTGTCGTGCTGACATTTGCTACAATATATACTCAGCGGTACATAGCTCGCTCTGCCTTCTTCAGTGGCTTCTTGGCGTTTGTATTCGTACAAAATATCATAGATTTTCTCTCTATTTTGCATAGCCAGTACTATATTGTCTGTGTAGTCGCCGTTCTTGTACTTGTCTGACTGGTATATATACTCAGCGTCAATGCCTATTTGCTTGATAGCATTCTTAAATTCTTCCTCATGATGCACAGCGTAACTCTCGTGACAGCCGAATGGGTCTGGCACTTCAGAATAAGGCATACCTACATATTTGTCAAAAGTATCTCCCACTACTGCGCGCACAGTGGCTGGTATCTTTCTCAATCTGTCGTAATTGTCAAAAGATAGGTAAAATCTGACATTTTTACCTCTACGTTTCAGTCCTTCCGCTATAAAATACGCGGTGATGAACTCTCTAAAATTTCCTAAATGAATAGAACCCGATGGACTAATACCAGCAGCGCAAACATAGTCGTTCTTATCTGGATTAGCACTTATCATCTTGTCTACTGCTTCATCTATCCAATGCATAATATTCTCCTTCTATAAATTTTACTGTGTGAGTATACCAAGTATTTTTGCCAATGTCAACTATAAATCGCTCGTTGTGCATTTTTGGCGCGACAGAAAGTGCACTTTTGTGGCGTATCCGCATATATATTAATAATGAATATCTATATAGAGACGCCACCGTCGGGGTTGCTCGTAGTCAATGGCAAGAGTACGCAATGTGCAGAACATAGCGTAGTATTTTGTGACCTAAAAGACGGCTTGCACACTGTGATGTTTTTTGACGAAAACAATGTGCAGACACACATAGTGCATATAGACGGAGATAAGATTTTTTGCAAAAGCCTAGCCCACCAGACATTCGACCACGAGACTATATTCGTCATAGATAGGACTATGCCCGCCATCACTGAGCAGTGCGTCAAAAATGTCAAATGCGACGGCTCAGAATACGAAATTAAAGTTTTTGGCGATAAATTTTGCAATATTTTCATCAAAAAAGACGGAATTCTGCTAAATTCTTGCCAAATTGATAAGAAAATCAAAAATATCATAGTCGACACTCATACTCTCGGCAATGTCAAGATTGCCATATTCCTAGCCCAGATAGATGACGACACATCATACGCCGTTGTGTGCGGAGATGACTTGATTTTTAGTGGATTATGTCGTGATATCAATCTCATCGGCGACTCACTAAAAATACTCACCGACTTGCATGATGATTTTCATCATGGTATGGTGTATGATTACGTAGCCAAAGACGGCTCTGTCAAGCTGACTGAAGAATACAGCGTGTACCTGTCAGATGACAAGGTAGTCATCAGCGAATTTAATCTCATCCACTTCATGCAATGCATCCGCGCCAAAAATCTCAAACTCGCTCGCCAAAAACTCTCCCCCGAACTAAACGCTATGCTGGACGACGACCACCTAGTAGAGTATTTCGGCACATTTGACACTGCTGAGATAAACAAATATACTAAGGTCATCGACCCCAATGTGATAGTCACTAAATATCAAAATAAATTGCAGTCAAAATTCTCTTTTACTCTCGAAAATAATATCATCGTAAATATTGATAAAAAATAAAAATAATTATCAAAAAATATAAAAAATATGCAAAAAAAATAATAAAAACACTAAATTTTAGCATTTTTTAGTGTTTTTTATAGAAAAATTAATTAATTTTATCAAAATAAATATTTTTGTCGCATTAAATATTTTTAATAAAAAGTATCTTTGTCGCATTAAATATTTTATCAAAATAAATATTTATTTTTCGACTTTGCCATTTTTTATTTTTATGACATTGGTGTCGATATTTACATTAGGCATCTCTGTGGCGGTGACGATAGTCTGGTAGTGATTGACGATGTACAGTAGTTTACTTTTGCGCGTGTCATCTAATTCACTCATCACGTCGTCTAATAATAGCACTGGGTACTCGCCTGTCTCGTTTTTCGTGATTTCCATATTGGCGAGTATGAGTGACAGCGCGACTGTGCGTTGCTGACCTTGCGATGCGAAATATCTACAATCATTGTCATCTATCTTGAATATAATATCATCTCTGTGTGGTCCGCATGCTGTGTAGCCCAGTATTAATTCTTTCTGTACATTGGTACGGAATTGATTATTTAATTTTCCCTGCAGATAGGTTAGCAATGTCTCGTCATCTATCGTACAGCCACATTTGCTACATCTCACATCATAGTCATTGTGCTGAGAAGTAGCGGATAGGTTGTCGCACATCAAATTTTTGTTCTGCATCTCGTCAGTAAGGTGGGGGTTACATTTTTCGCACGTGGAGTCAAAATCTTTATTTATAGCATTGGACTGGGTGTCGCATTTTTTGCATATGATGTTATCTATATTGAAACTATAATCTATAGACAAATTCTCCACTCCGGTGAGTGATTTATGAATATTGCTGGCGAAAATT
Source organism: uncultured Lachnospiraceae bacterium (assembly GCA_964457935.1). GTDB lineage: Bacteria > Bacillota > Clostridia > Christensenellales > UBA1242 > STF1-107. The sequence continues at coordinate 11,747 of CAYWFC010000017.1, read as the reverse complement.
CGCAGTTTTTTGATAAATTCTATGCGTTTTTTGATGATTTTTGATGCTAATTTAATCATTTGCGGAGTAAACAATGCCAACTGCTCCATTTTGCTTTGTTCGCTGACAGGTGATTTTAGTATGCAATTTCGTTGTTTCAATACCTTGTCATATCTTATCAAATTCATCAAATAATCTTTATCAAATTGGCTAATAGATATGTCGAGAAATTTTCGTCTATCTTCGGGCACTTCTTTGACGAGTTTTAGTTCGTCAGGGCTAAAGTACACCACGTTTAGTTCGCCGATTAGTTCGGTCAGGCGACTAATGCTGACGCCATTGATCTGGACAGATTTTTTGTTGTTCAGCAAACTTATCCTAATATTCTTGTCTCCAGCATTGGTGACGAAATGTGTAGTCACACTCGAGTAGTCTGAGCCAAATCTGATCAGATTTTTCTCTTTGTTTGTTTTGGGGCTCTTGCCCATAGCGGAGAAATATATACTCTCCAGCAGATTGGTCTTGCCTTGGGCGTTGTCTCCGACCAAAAAATTCACCCCTGGAGCGAATGTCACGCTCTCGTCGGTGTAATTGCGATAATCCTTTAGTTTGACTTGATTGATAATCACTATATACATTTTACCCCAAAACGTTCATTTAGTCAATCAAACTCACGCCTACGAGCCTAGATTTTGGGCAGAAAATTGCTCTGACCAAGCGAATTTGCTTGATTTATATCGCGAGATATATTATTATAAGAAAATGTAATAGATAGTCTCACTATCATGACAAATATACATACAGAGGCGAAATATGTTAGAAGGAAAATATAATTTTTTAGAAAACGAGAAAAAATGGCAAGACTATTGGCAGGAGCACGACACGTACGCGTTTGACCCACATTCGCAGGTGCCAGTGTACTCCATAGACACTCCACCACCTACAGTGAACGGCAAGATACACATGGGGCACCTGTCGTCGTACATCCACATCGAGACCATAGCACGTCACCACAGGATGAAGGGTGAAAATGTGTATTTCCCATTCGGCTTTGACGACAACGGTCTACCTACCGAGCGCTACGTGGAGAAAAAGTACGGCGTGCGCGGGCGCGACCTAGACAGACAGCAGTTTATAGGTATGTGCCTAGACACTACAGCCGAGCTGGAGAAAGAGTTTCACGCATTGTACAAGAGTGCAGGCTTTAGTTGCAATCTCAAAGAGAACTACAGCAGTATCAGCCCATCCGCGCAGAAGATCAGCCAGCAGTCGTTCATCGAATTGTACCGCAAAGGGCTAATTTACCACGCAGAGTCACCAGCGCTGTGGTGCACAGAGTGTCAGACAGCGGCAGCCCAGTCAGAATTGGAGACCAAGGACATAGAGAGTACGTTTAATTACATCAAGTTCTTCATCGAGGGCTCGGACGAATACGTCACAGTGGCTACCACTCGCCCAGAGATGTTGCCAGCGTGTGTGTGCGTGTTTATCAATCCTAATGATACCAAGAATGCGCACCTATTGGACAAAAAGCTCGTCGTGCCATACTTCGGCTTCACTGTGCCAGTGTACGCAGACGAATTGGTCGATATGGACAAGGGGTCCGGCGTCGTAATGTGCTGTACTTTCGGCGACACAGTGGACAAAGAATGGCAGAGAAAGCACAATCTCCCTATCAAAGAAGCGTTTAACAATGCTGGCCGTATGACTAGCCTAGCAGGCGAATTTGAGGGTATGAAGATAGTCCCAGCGCGTCTGGCTATCATAGAGAAGCTCCGCGAGAGCGACCTGCTCATTCGCCAAGAGACTCTCACTCACGCTGTATCCACTCACGACAGATGTGGCACTCCTATCGAGATAGCAGTGAAGAAGCAGTGGTTTATAGACGTATTGTCGCACAAGCAAGAAATATATGACGCAGGTATGCGCCTAAACTGGCACCCAGAGAATATGCGTGCTAGATACCTAAATTGGGTAGAAAATCTGCAATGGAATTGGTGCATATCTAGACAGAGATTTTACGGCGTACCGTTCCCAGTGTGGTTTTGCGCACAATGTGGCGAGCCGGTACTAGCAGACATCGCAGACCTGCCAGTAGACCCACTGAGAGATAGACCAAAGTCCCCATGCAAATGCGGATGCAATGAGTTTGTCCCAGAGCACGACGTTATGGACACATGGGCGACCAGTTCGCTCACACCGCAGATATCGTGCAATCTACTCACCCACGAAGGGCTATCGGACAAGATGACACCTATGTCACTACGCCCTAACGCTCACGACAATATCCGCGTATGGGATTTCTATACAGTAGTAAAGAGTTTGTACCATTTCGGCAAATTGCCTTGGACAGACCTGATGATATCAGGCTATGTGACCAGCCCTACGGGAGATAAATTGTCCAAATCAAAAGGCAATAACAAGAATAGTCCTAGTGACATCATCGCCACATACAGTGCAGACGTCACTAGATACTGGGCGGACAGCATGGCGCTGGGCAAAGACACTTGCTTTAGCTTCGACGCGTTCGACAGTGGCAAAAAATTGGTCAATAAACTATGGAATGCCAGCAAATTCGTGCTGTCGTTCTTGACAGATTACCAGCTGACCGAGTGCGAATTGCTACCTATGGATAGGTGGATAATAGCCAAATTCGCCAAATTACAGCAGAGTTTCACCAAGCATCTGGATAATTATGAGATATCGCTCGCGCTGAATGAATTAGAAAAATTCTTCTGGTCGTTCTGTGACAATTACATCGAACTGGTGAAGCGCAGACTGTACAATCCAGACGTTTATGGCATAGATGCGTGCAATTCAGCCAAATACTCGAGCTATGTGGTGCTACTCGGTATGTTAAAGATGTTTAGCATTTACCTGCCACACATCACAGAAGAGATATATATGGCATACTTCGCTAGTCGCGAAGGGCGCGACTCCATACACATATCGAGATACCTCACTCTCGATGCAGAAATAGACAAAGACCTCATAGCCAATGGTGATATGGTGATGGATCTGGTGTCAGACATCAGACAGTTCAAATCCGAAAACAAAATATCGCTAAAGACATTCATCAGTTCGCTCGACATCACATCAGACAAGTCAGATTTCTTGCGTTCGGTCGAAGTAGACATCAAGGCTGTCGGCTCTATCAATGCTATTAATTACAAAAACGGTGAATATTCACTATCGTTTGGCGACATCATCCCAGACGAACAATAAGGAGTATATATGTTAGATATTAATTTAATCAGACAAGACGCACAATACGTGCATGACCAGTTGGTCAAAAAAGGCTGGGATGTAGACTTCGCTCCCCTGCTCGCCAACGACGAGAAACGCAGGGCTCTAGGCTCTCAATGCGACAAACTCAAAGAAGAGAAAAATAAATTATCCGCTAGCGTACCTGTAGTGAAAAAAGAAGGCGGTGATATCAATGCTATTTTCGCCAAAGTCAAAGACATCAACGTCGAGATAGAGCGCCTAGACGAGGAAATCAAGGCTGTGGAGCAAGCGATTTTCGACTTTATGAGCGTACTACCTAATATGCCAGACGAGGACCTACTCCCCGGCGAAAAAGAGAATAACAAAGTACTGCGCACTTTCGGCGAGAAGCCTGCATTTGACTTCGAGCCACTCGACCACGTGGCTCTGTGTGAGAAATGTGGCTTGATAGACTACGAGCGCGCTGCCAAGATTAGTGGCAGAGGCACTTGGCTGTACACTGGCCTAGGTGCTAGACTGGAGTGGGCACTGCTAAACTATTTCGTCAATGAGCACATCAATGACGGCTATGAGTTTATTTTGCCACCACATATATTGAATTACGAGAGCGGATACACCGCAGGTCAGTTCCCGAAATTCAAAAACGACGTGTTCTGGCTAGAAGGCACTGAGCCTAGAAAGTTCATATTGCCTACAGCAGAGACTGCACTCGCCAATATTTACCGCAACGAGATTTTGTCAGAAGAGACACTACCAAAGAAGTTGTTCGCGTACACTCCTTGCTACAGATGCGAGGCAGGTAGTTACCGCACAGAAGAGCGCGGTATGATACGTGGCTATCAGTTTGACAAAGTGGAGATGTTCCACTACACTACTGAGAAAAACAGCAAGCAGTCATTTGACGAATTGGTATCAAAAGCAGAGCGCCTAATGCAGAAATTGGGCTTGCATTTCCAAACCAGCAAACTGGCAGCAGGCGATTGTTCGCACTCTATGGCTAGGACGTACGATATCGAAGTATGGATACCTAGTATGGGCATATACAAAGAAGTATCTAGCGTCAGCAACGCCAATGATTATCAGGCGCGTCGTGGCAATATCCGCTATAGAGACAAAGAGACAGGCAAGACTAAATTCTGCCACACCCTCAATGGCTCAGGATTGGCTACTTCGAGACTGGTGCCTGCTATAGTAGAGCAATTCCAAAACGCTGACGGCTCTATCACAGTGCCAGAGGTGTTACGCCCTTACTTAGGTGGACTAGAAGTCATCCGCCCTATTAAATAACTAACAAAAATAGCCTGACATTTAAGGCTGGAGATTATCCGCCCTATCAAATAGCAAAACCATTTAGGTGGGCTGGGGGTCATCTACCCTATCAAATAGCAAACAAAAATCATCTACTTTGCAGTAGATGATTTTTATTGTCATTAATTATAAAGTCGCGTCTTGAGTAAGAGAAGCTTCTAAATACGCACTCCACGATTTAGTCAAATCTACACCTTTTTCGTATGACTTGGTGTCTATGCCGGTGCAGTATTTGTCGTCCACGAAGAATGTAGTGATTCTGTTGCACTGGACGTACAGTTCGTTCATAAAGAAGTCGTCTCTATTCACTGTGGTCTCTGGCATTCTGCCCACCACTGCCTTGTCTGACGGTCTACGGCACTGCACGCTGTAGTACGAGTAGTATCTCTTCACACTCACTACTTCAAAATTATGTAAATTAAAAAAATCTTCGATTTTGCATTCATTGACTACGTTAGTATCTAATTCCATTTTGCATTACTCCTTTCTTTGCGTCGTTACCGTAATATATCATAGAATATGCGAAAATGCAATACCCATTTGACAAAAAAATTAATATTTTTTGCTATTTTTATGACAAAAAAAGTATTTTTCGGTCACATTTTGGCTAAATTTATTGATTTTGCGGTCTACCAGCACTTTGCGACAGCGCTCGCCAAGTATTTCGCCCTACTATGCCGTCAGGGGTGAGATTATTCTCAGTCTGGAATGCACGCACTGCACGAGCGGTCTCTGGTCCGAAAGTACCGTCAATACTGGTGATAGGATATAGTTTGGATAGCAATTTTCTCTGCAGGTACTCCACATTGGCACTCCTGTCGCCTTGTCTGATAGTGGTGGCAGTGGGGTTGAGATTGAGCAGAGCATTCCACGTGTTTCTGCCCACTATGCCGTCGGGGGTGAGATTGTTGTTTGTCTGAAATCTAATCACCGCCTCTCGCGTACCATTGCCGAATATCCCGTCTGCGGTGATATTAGCTCCGTATCTATTGAGTAGATATTGCAGTAGCGTCACGAAATTACCTCTCGACCCTTGGCGCAGGGTAGGATAATTATTCAGATTGTCTCGTGCCACATACTGCACGCCAAGATAATTACATACCCCTTGGCACGCGCTCTCTCCTATGGCAAGGGTGTAATCTGGGTCTAGCATTAGTTTGGCTTCGGTGAAGTTGGTCATAAATCCTGCCTCTATCAAGGTGGACACGCATGGCACGTTGGACAGCACGCTGACGCCTAATGTACCCACACCGCGCGACCTACGACCTGTATTGGCACGTATGCGCTCGCTAATCAGTCGCGATAGTTCTCTGCTCTGCGTCGGGAACGGATTGGACGGCGAATAATACACTTCAAAGCCATTGGCGCTATTGAATGTCGTGCCTGACCCGCTGGCATTGTACGCAAATGTCACCAGCAGTGTGAGATTTTGGCGACGGATGCGCACTATCCTATTCGATATACTGACGTCCTGTAGTTCAGGCTTCACGTCATACACGCGGAAGCCAGTGCGCAGGCACCCTTCTATAAATCTAATCTTCGCCTCTCTATTGAATTCGTTCTCGTAAAAACTCCTACCTATGTAGTTTATGACAGGGGTGCGCTTGCCCGCAGTGGGCGGATTGACCCCATGCTCGTCGTTGGCACCTATCAAAAAATCACTTGCTATAGCCATATTGTCTCCTTCTGTAGTATGTATGACGCCATGGCTAAAAATGTGAATGAGCGCAAAAAATCCACCAGACTATGCAGTGAGCCACATTTTTGCACTAAAAAATAAACTCTACTTCGCATTTACGCCTCCTTATGGTACAATATACCACATATGAAGTGAGCCACATTTTATACCGCAAAAATAAAATCCATTTTCAACTATCCGTTGACACAAAAAAAACACTCATACGAGATGAGTGTTTGGTGTGATTACATTACGTTGTAAGATACTCTCACGCTAGGGCCCATAGTGCTAGCAGTGTAGATACTCTTTAGATAAGTACCTTTCGCTGCAGCAGGTTTCGCCTTAACGATAGCGCTCATTACTGCATTGAAGTTATTCTCCAATCTCTCTTTGCCGAAGCTAACCTTGCCTAGGATGACGTGAACGATGTTGTTCTTGTCTAGACGGTATTCTACTTTACCTGCTTTGACATCTTTGATAGCCTTCTCTACATCCATAGTGACAGTGCCACTCTTTGGATTAGGCATTAGTCCCTTAGGTCCCAGTATCTTCGCGCAACGGCCCACTACGCCCATCATATCAGGGGTGGTGATACATACGTCGAAGTCTAGCCATCCTTCGTTCATGATCTTAGTCACGATTTCTTCTGCGCCTACGATGTCAGCGCCTGCGTTTTTAGCAATATCTGCTTTGTCGCCTTTAGCGATTACCAAAACTTTGACAGATTTGCCAGTGCCTTCTGGTAATACTACGACGCCACGTACTTGCTGGTCTGCATTACGACCATCTACACCTAGTTTGATGTGTAGTTCTACTGTTTCGTCAAACTTGGCCTTGCTATTGTCGACGATCAATCCAAATGCTTCGTTAGCAGCATAAGCCTTGGTGCTGTCGATAAGAGTCTTGGCTGTTTTATAATTTTTACCTCTAAACATACTAATCCTCCACTACTTCGACACCCATACTTCTGCAAGTACCTGCTATCATACTCATAGCAGCCTCTACGCTAGATGCATTTAGGTCTTTTAATTTAGTTTCTGCGATAGTTCGCACTTGTGATTTAGTGATTTTGCCCACTTTGTCACGAGTCTTGGAGCAACCTTTCTCTATACCGAGAGCCTTCTTCACTAGCACAGCAGCTGGTGGGGTCTTCAGTACGAACGAAAAAGATCTGTCCTGATAAATAGTAATCACGCATGGAATAATCATTCCGTCTTGATTAGCCGTCTTGTCATTAAATTCCTTAACAAAGCCCGCGATATTGATACCGTGTGGACCCAGACATGAACCAATAGGTGGTGCTGGGGTTGCTTTGCCGGCAGGAATCTGAATGTTTACTACGGCGCTCACTTTCTTTGCCATAATTCTCCTCCTTGGCAGTGGTTTTAGTGATAAAATGATAGATTTTTTATCTCCCACATACGACACATGGTCGCCGACCTAAGTGATAGGTCTATATCATCACAATCATTGATTGGTATGAACTAATCTGCTACTCTAATCTGAGATAAAGCCACTTCGACGTCAGTCTCTCTGCCGAATACATCGACGCTGACGAATAAGTTTTGCGTATGCTCGTCTATGTCCTTGATCTTGCCGACTTGGCCAGTCAATGGTCCGTCCACTATCTCTACAGTGTCGCCTACTTTGACTTTTGTGTCGCTAGATACGCGCTCTAGGCGCAATTTTGCTACTTCCTCGTCAGTGATAGACACTGGGCGACCTTTTGGTCCTACGAAGCCGGTGATGTACTGAGTACGAGTCACTGCGTGCCAAATGTCGTCGCCGTATATCATCTTTACTATGATATATCCGGGCATCAATTTCTTTGGCGTGAGGACTTTCTTGCCACGCTTTTCTTCGAGTACGTCCTCCATAGGGATGACTATGTCGAATATGCGGTCGTGGAGATTGTACTTGTCCACCACGATGGACAGATTCTCTTTCGCGATCTTCTCAAAGCCCGAAAAAGTATGCAATACATACCAACGCGCTTCTTTGTCTAAATTCTCTATTGCCATAAAAACTCCTAGATTAAATCAAAGATATCAACAAACTGTACAACCAGCCCAATAACCTGTCTATACCGAACAGCACGACAGCGAATATCACTACCACCGCCAAAACAACGCCAGTTTGCTTAACTACATTTTTGAATGTAGGCCAGCTGACTTTTTTTAGTTCGCTATTAGTCTCTTTGATAGATTGTGCGATTTTGTTAGGCTTTTTAGCCTTATCTTTAGATTTCTTGACTTCGTTATTAGCCATTGCGACACTCCTTATTTAGTTTCTTTGTGAGCAGTGTGTTTTTTGCAAAATCTACAATATTTGTTCATTTCCACCCTGTCAGGTGTATTTTTCTTATTCTTCATACTGTCGTAATTTCTACGTTTGCATTCAGTGCATTCGAGTGTGATTTTATCTCTCATAGTAAACTCCTTCAAAAAAGCACCATTTCGGTGCATTGTCAATATACCACATCAAAATGTAGTTGTCAATCGCTTTTGAGATTTTTTTTGAGATTTTTTATTTTTTGTCCCAAAATATTCTCAAATACTAGACTTCGCACTCTTGAGATTTTCTTCTTTGAGCCAATATTCTTCTATCTTTTGCCACCAATTTTTCTCGCATGCGGTTGTCCATATATAATTGTATATTCTTAGCGAGATTTTCCATTATTTCTACGTCTTCGTCAGTTTTGTTTGGTTCATTCCTCAGCGAGAAATAGTATCCCATCATCAAAATGATATTGTCATGAGAGTCGGCGCTGACTTGTTTGATGCGGTCGGCCATGCGGTACACGTACTCCTTGCCCATTCTGGCTTGGTTAGGTATCAATGACACTATAGCATCAGTGTCCACGTCGTCTAGCGCGCGGGTGAGGTCGCGACAGTATTTATTGAATAATTGCTCGCGAGCCACGAATTTGTCTTCTGCATCTGCCAGCACCTTGGCACAGTTTTCTGGCGTGAAATAGTCAGTGATTTTCTGCAATAACGGATGCTGAGAATGCTCAGCCAGTGCTTTCATCCTGTAGACATATGTTCTGAAATTTTTGCGTAGGTTGTTTAGCGTAAATCTATTGCTAAATTCGCTACACATGATAGCCTTGGTGTGGATATCCGGTGTGATAGCGCCAGCATCTATCAGCTGTTCGAGTTTCATATTTGACCTATAGTACGCTTCCATTTCTTCGATATTGGCGTAACCTATCAATTTGTCCACAGAGACATCGTCGTCTCGCATATCAGGGAAATCTAGCGAACTATATAGGTCGTATCCCACTCTGAATATGTCAGTGAGAGATATTCTCTCGTCTGCCAAGAACGCATTGGTCGCAGCCTGCACGTCGTTGTGCGTCAGCTCGTGAAACATAGTGCCGAGATACATAGTATTGATAGTCTTAGGGTTTAGGAATTGATTTTTAGACACTATTTTTTCGGCTTTGTCGTTGTATTCTCTGTGAGTATTGTATTTGAATTTCGTATTCGAACTGGTGTCATCTATAGATATCTCGGTCTCTAGTACCCCGTCTGGCTCGATCGCGGAAGTGCTGGTGTAATACGACATACCTTTCAGCGTGTCGAATTTGAAATACTGCTTGCTGTTCCTGTAATACTGCCTCATCAAAGCAGTCAATTCGTCAAAATCCTCGTAGTCGTCGTGATATATCCTGTCTATGATGTCATCATTTTTTGGACCGAAACTAAACCCGAGAGTATTCTTCTCGCCCAAAATATTCGTACTTATATTGAAATAATAGTCCAAATAGTCATTCAATACCTTTTGGTCACATGACTTGATGTCATTCGCGTCCAAAACGAGGGTGTAATATTTGCCCTTTTTGCTGAAATTCACATTGGTCAGCACAGATTTTTGCAATGCCATTTTTGTCAATAATTTTTTACCCATAATAATCTCCTTATAATATTTGTAGTATCTAAAAATGTTCGTAGCGTCTAATAATGCTTGTGATATCTAATATATTTTGCGATATCTATAACTTGAAGTGTCTAATATAGTTTGTAGTGTTTAATAGTGTTATAGCGACTGCTCTGATGTAGTGTTAATTACCGCCTTGTAGCTTTGGTCTGTATATGCCGACGGCTTGCTGGCTAGGTATTGGCGGTGAGCCTCGTACGCATTTTTGTATTCGCTCATCCACAGTAGCATCGTAGTATCACCTGTACCCAGCACGCGAGCGTATTTTACCTTAGCGTAGTTGTCCATATACTCCTTGTTACGTATCACATCGGTCATCATCTCACTGATCTTGACTACATTGTCGCAGTAAGTATTCTCAGAGATGTGTAGCCTGTTCTTCAGCATAGGCATACGCACATATTCGCTCAGCACCTCTGCATGCAGTTTTGCAAATCTCGACACATCGGTAGTGCGTACGTTTACACACCTTAGCACATTGGCTACAGCATTGTAGTACTTGTGATTGTACAGACTGCATAGTATATCGTCCACTGATCGTACATTCATACGTCTGATCAAGAATATAGCACTAGCACCAGTCACGTCTTCTGGCATATCGCCTGAGAGTACGGCGCCCAATAATCTATCGGCGAGGTGGCTGTCGAAGTGCTCAGTGTATGCATACTCACTCGTCAGTATTGTGTTTAACACTGCATAGCACTTGGCATCTAAGGCATCAGTCAGATATTGTGACTTTTTGCCCGACCAGATGTATGCACGCATCACAGCGTTTTCGACTTTTGCAAACTCACCACTCTCCCTCTCCATGTCGTACACTCGGCACAAGCGGGCATTTTGCATCATCATACTCTCGTTTGCCCAGTCCTTCTTTATAGTATTGAGCTTGCTGGTGCTGTCAGCCAAGTCGTCCTTCAAATCTTTATCTTTAATATCTTCCGAATATTGATATTCGGTCGCACCGTCTAGCAATTTCATTATCTGAGCATCGCTTTCTTTTGTTCTATTTAGCAGACGATTGTACTGCAGTTGACCTATCAAAGTATACAATATTATGTTAGTCATATTATTAGCATTGATACGGGCATCCAGTTCGTGTGCTTGGGCGCGGTACAAGTCATGCTCGACGTACTCCAAGTCTTCGCCGTAAGCAAGTGCTATTTGCTCGAGTATATAGTGATAAACTCTGCCTCCTTTGTCATTGATCAGCTCTGCATACACTTGACCACTGCCGTCATATGATAGTCCTTTCACATTCTGCACGTGGTGAGTGAATTCGTGGCATACGACACTCACTAGCCCGAATAATCCCTCTGATGACCTGAGATTGATATATTTGCCATTCAAAGTGATACACTCGCTATAGCGCTGATATCCACCCAGACTCCTTACCCTACTATCTGGGTCAGATTTCAGTTTATCATTGTCATAGGCGACATGTATTTCTGGCACAGGGACACTGTTGCTCCCGCTCAGCGACTCGATGAGTATGTCACACAGGGTGCGTATGGCTTCGCTGTGCATGTCAGGGCTGGTGATATACCTGTCTAGCATATCTAGAAAATCTTGCGCATCTCTTTGGGAAAAATCTACTCTTATCATTTCTGCTCCT
>CAYWFC010000016.1:0-20236 GCA_964457935.1 uncultured Lachnospiraceae bacterium | reverse complement strand
GGATTTCAAAGCAGAAAATCTGGAATTTACCGCTAATAGTAATGACTTGGATATCGCTATCAGAGCCAATACTATCGTGATAGAAAAATCCGCATCACCAGCAGTAGTCACCGCAGGAGACAAGATCACATTCACCAACGTGATAAAGAACGAAGGCACATACGAAAACTCAGATTTGGTATTTACAGACAATATACCTGACAGTACCACCTTCGTGGAAGACAGCCTGACCATAGACGGCAGTGTACAGACTGGCGCTAACCCTAGCGACGGCATCAATCTGCCAAATCTGGCACCAAACGCGACTACGACTATAGTGTTCGAAGTAACTGTTAATCGTGATTAATTATGGATAAATTATTGTATTTTAACTCATCTGTGACTAGCAAGAGCAAGGGCGCGTCATATGTCTATGCGTCAGCGAGTATTTGCGTACGATGCGTGAGCACTCCGCCCACGACGAAATCTCGGGCGCAGGGCAGTGACTTGGCTCATTTCGTAGAGCCTACAGACTGCCAGACCCTGAGACACCGCACCTGCAGACGCACTCCTAAACGTTGCAGATGAGCCGAAATGCTAGCAAAAAAGACTAAACCTAAGATGTTTAGTCTTTTTTGTGCGATATAGTGGCGAAAAAATTAGAAATTGATATAAAAAAGCAAATATATTTTTTTGACAGCAGTTATTTTTTGTGTCGTTCTGTGCGGATATAGCCTAGGGCTTGGTCATTCTGTCTAGGGCGCGGTCATTCTATGCGGATATAGCCCAGGGCGCGGTTGATGGCATTGTAGATAGGGTAGGAGAGCATGACTGTCACCATGGTGAAGAGTTTGTTCTCCAATGTGAGAGGGACGTAGCCGAAGAATGACGGCAGGATAGTGACGCAGAGCACGCACAGTATGATCATACTACCCAGCAGGACGACTTTTTGCCAATTATAAGGCTTGCAGATGATATACAATACTATCAAGCCCACGCTAGTGATAGCGAGCGAGCCCATAGTGACCATGGCTTCGGTCGAGATACCGCGGGCGTCGCGATAGATGTACATGGCTATCATATTTAGCACCAGTACTAGGCCGGCTGGGAATGCGTTCTTTAGGATATTGGCGATAAATTTGCCTTGGATGATATTGGTATTCGGCTGGAGCGCCAAGAAGAACGACGGCAAGCCTATGACGAAACTCTCGAGTAGCATAAATTGGATAGGGGAGAATGGGTAGTTTTTGTTAAATATAATACAGAATATAGATATCATAATAGTGAATATAGTCTTCATAAGGAACAGGCTGGATGATTTCTGTATATTATTGACTACGCGTCTACCTTCGGCGACCACGTGTGGCATACTGCTGAAATTGCTATCCAATAGCACCAAGTGTGACACGCTCCTAGCGGCGTCGCTACCTGCTGCTATGGCGATGGAGCAATCGGCTTCTTTGAGCGCGAGGATGTCGTTGACGCCGTCGCCGGTCATAGCGACAGTCTTGCCTTTGGCTTTTAGGGCTTTGACCAATATGGCCTTTTGCTCAGGGCTGACGCGACCGAATATGGTGTATTCGTTAGCCACGCGCATCACTTCTTGCTTATTCATGCCTTGCAGGCTGATGTACTTGTCGTAATGCTCTATGCCTACGCGACGGGCGACTTCGCTCACTGTGACTGGATTGTCACCAGAGATGACCTTGATGTCGACGTTATTGTCCTTGAACCACTGGATAGTCTGAGGGGCGTCTTTGCGGATATTGTCCTCTAATAGCACTAGGGCTAGTGTCTCGCCTTTGTCGGTGGAGACATCTTTGTCCGCCTTGACCAATGCCAGCACTCTCAAGCCTTGCTCGGCGTAAGTATTGGCTAGGCGTGTAATCTTCGCGTCGGGCTTGCAGACGTATTCGTATGCGCCGATTTTGTATGCGCCAGCCTTGAACCTACAGCCCATGTATTTGCGCTCTGACGAGAATGGTACTGATTTCTCGGCAGAGTAGTAGGACTTTGACCCGAAATATGCCTTCAATGCCTGGGCGGTGTGATTGTTCTCGTGGAAAGCATTCACTATGCTGGCGATGATTTTGGATATATCTGACTGTTTCTTTTCGTCGAAAACTATCAATTCTTTGACTTTCATAGAGCCGTCGGTCAGAGTGCCAGTCTTGTCTAGGCACAGCACGTTGGCGCGCGCCAGCATCTCTATGCAGTAGAGTTCTTGGACCAGTGTGCGTCTCTTCGACAGGCGGATGACGCCCACAGCGAGAGCGATAGACGTGAGCAAGAACATCCCCGCTGGTATCATGCCTATGATGCTACCTGCGGTCTTGGTCACTGTCTTGTATATATCGCCACCAAAGAATGATTTGTTATTATAAAACATCAATATCGCGAGCGGTATGATGATGACGCCTATCAGTCGGATGATGTATTTTAGCGACATCATGAGTTCGCTCTTTGGCTGAGAGTATTTCTTCGCTTTGGCGGTCAATTTCTCGATGTAATTGTCATTGCCGACCTTATCCACGCGGGCAAAGCACGTGCCAGATGACACGAAACTACCAGCGAGCAGGCTGTCGCCTTTGGACTTCTTGATAGGCAGGCTCTCGCCAGTCAGCAGTGACTCGTTCACTTCGATCTGACCGTCTACCACCACGCTGTCTGTCGCTATCTGCATACCTGTGGACAGGCACAATATGTCGTCTAGGACTACTTCGTTCTTGTATATCTCGACTTGCTCGCCTTCACGTATGACTTTGGTGAAATTAGAATTGGTGAGAGTGAGTTTCTCTATAGTCTTTTTGGCTTTGATCTCTTGGATAATGCCGATGACAGTATTCAGTGTCACCACCACCATGAAACTACAATCTTCGTACGCGCCTACCAGCAACAAACTAACGAACACCGCCACGCAGATGAAGTTAAAGAATGTGAAGATATTGTTCATCAATATCTTGGTAGTGGATTTGGTAGTCTTGGTATGCGATGTATTAGTCAGATTTTGCGCCACGCGTGACTCTACTTGGGCATAGGTCAAGCCCTCGGATGCTTTTGGAGAAAATCTGACCACATCCTGACCTCTGACAGTATGCTGTACTGCGGTGTCTACTTCGTCGTCAATGTGCATATTGTCGGCGGTCAAGTTCTCGTTTTTATTCTTTTGTTTAATATTTTTTGCCATATATAACCTCGTATATTAAAATAATATCACATAATAAAACATTTTTCAAACAAATATTTGACTATTATCATTATTATATGCAAATCACGCCAAAATAAAAAGACACATCGCGTGATGTGTCATATGGTTAGATGCACGAGTGCTATTTTGAATACGTCAACCTGCTGGCATACTGATGAGATGCTCCACCAAAGCCACCTCGTCGCACATATTAGGACTCACTTAATGCTGCTGTATTCCTACTCTGACATGGTTCGTGAGGTAATATTGGACAAGACCTTGATTTCATCACAAATCACCAGTACTCAAACACAAACTAATCGTACCCGCATAGCCCATCGGCCCAGCTGTAGCAGATTGCTGGTGCAGGGCACTGCTAACTCCCCGCCTAGTACATCTGATAGTATTATATGCCAAACGTGCGAAAATATCAAGTATTTTTGGATAATTTGCGCCAAAATTTTAGTATTTGCCGTTCAATATGGCATTGACCGCTATCAATATGCCTATTTTGCCGTATTCGTACGTGAGACCACCCTGCATGTACGCGGTGTATGGCTCGACCAACGGTCCGTCACAGCTGAGCTCTATGGTAGACCCCTGCGTGAAGCTCCCACTAGCCATTATTTCCTCGTGCGGATAGCCGGGAGTAGCACCCGGTACTGGCGTGACGAAACTGTCTACGGCAGAACTTTTCTGTATGCCACGACAGAAATTGATGAGATTGTCCCTAGTGCCGAGATTGATAGTCTGCACTATGTCAGTCCTGATCTCGTCGTATCTAGGGTCCACATCGAAATGCAATTTCTCTAGCAGTCGGCTAGCGAATGTCATAGTCTTTAGGCTAGAGCACACCACGCTAGGTGCTTGGTGCAAGCCTTTGTACATCAGTAGGTTTTGATTGAGATTGGCACCGATGTCTTTGCCTATGCATGGGGCAGAGTAGCGCTCGGCTATGTCTAGGATTAAATCCTTTTTGCCCACGATGTATCCGCCAGTGCGTGTCAGACCGCCACCGAGATTTTTCATCAGAGACCCCACTATGACGTCTGCGCCTACTTCGGTAGGTTCTCTGTCCTCGACGAAATCGCCGTAGCAATTATCCACCATAATGATGACATTCGGGTCAGCAGATTTGATGGCTTGGCATACTCGGGCTATCTTGTCTATGGTCAGACTTTTCCTGTGCGAGTACCCGCGCGAACGCTGTATCTCGACTAGCTTGACAGGGGACTGGCGCAGACGCTTCACTATGGCGTCTATGTCGAAATCATCGTCCACTAGTTCGATTTGCTCGTAATGTATGCCATTGGCGAGTAGAGAATTCCTGCTGTCACCAGTCAGCCCAATGATGCTCTTTAGCGAATCATATGGCTCGCCTGAGATAGACACGAATGTGTCGCCATGCTTCAGTAGTCCAGAAAAAGTCAGACTGAGCGCATGCGTGCCACTCAGTATGTGCGGGCGCACCAGTGCATCTTCTGCACCGAATATGTCGGCGTAAATCTTCTCCAGTTTGTCTCTGCCGGCGTCGTAATAGCCGTATCCGGTGATTTCGTTGAAGTCTGTGGATGTGAGTTTGTTGTCTTGAAAGGCCTTTAGCACTTTGGCGCTACATAAGAGCGCATTTTGCTCATAATGCCTAAATATGTCAGCACATTCGCGTTCCACTTCGTCTGCGAGTGCTAGTAATGTGTCGTCTATATCAAAATATTTCTTCATAATTTCTCCTAAAGTGTATTTTACTCTATTGAGTGAGATTTGTAAAATGTTTATCGCATTTTGGTCAGATAAAATGTGCACGATGACATTTTGCGACGCGAGAGTTTTAGCCTAGTGCCGTCATCCATACGATAATAATAATCATCTGCATACTGGCAATGCGCGCAGTCGCAGTGCAGGTGAGAGCGTATAGGGCAATGTCTCAGTGTCATATACGGCATATCTATGCGCGCGCCTATGTCACACTCTGCAGTGATGAGAGGTGCATCGAGATATGTGGCAGATACTGTATTGTATACATTCAGCCCACCGCCTACTATGTAGTCACCTAGACCCAGTGCGTAATAATTATTCGCGACCACGCATATGTGAGTGTCGGCGACTATATCTCTGAGCACATCTATGTCCTGACGCGTGGCGAAGATAGGTGTGTCGAGATATGGCGTGCAGTTTTTCTCTCGGCATATGGATATGAATTTTTTAATAATATTTTTGTCATAAATATCTGGTGAGAAAATAATATTTTTTGCAAACAATTTATCTGTAATATTATTTATTATTGCAAAATCTGAAAATTTATTATTTTTTATATTTAATTTTATTTTTTTGCCATTAATATTAGTGAAAATAATATTATTTATATTTATTTTTTCATATTTATTTTTGTACGGATTTACCAGTGTTTCTAGTAGTTTTTCGTATACGGCGCGACGGAAATTATTTAATTTTTGTTTCGGCAAAAATGCATTATTTATTTTGCAATTAATATTAGGAATAAAATATTCATTTTTATTAAAATTATTAATTATTTCATTTTCTGTCAGCGGTGATGTCTGTGCAGGTGTCAATATATCACCCAATACTGTAATATTTTTTGACGGAATACTAGCGCGGATATTTTCGCCTGCGACAGCGGTGATATGTATGTCTATATTCACTCTCTTTTTCACACTGAGTACATCACTCTCTACAGCATTGTCCAATATAAGGCGTACATCACAGCCAGCATGCACTGACTGGGTAGTAGTCACTCTGTATAGCCCGCGCACGAGTGAGAGGTCGTACGCTGTGATAGTGGCGACTTCACGCTCGCGGTCAAAGAATTTGAAAGTAGATTTTTCGTTCAGAGGGCGGTCAGATTGGATGAATATCTCATTAAATCTTTTGCCTTTTGTACATTTCGCTACAGTGCCTATCTTTATGCCTACATGACTAGGGTATGGGGATATGATGTCGCCATTGCCGTCGAGATAGCCTGCAGTGTATTGGCGATTGAATGCCAGGGCTAGATTGTCAAGGTCATATTTGTCCCCGTCTAGCGCTCGGCGGTATTCTCTGGTGACCAGCCCCACATATGCCGGACGTCTAGCGCGACCTTCTATCTTCAATGAATCCACACCTGCGCGCTCTAGGTCTGCTAGTCTATCTATCATACAGAAATCCTTGGCTGATAGCAGATATCCAGTTTTGAGCGATTTGTCACCTTTGCACAGCGTATAAGGCAAACGGCACAGTTGCTTGCACTTGCCACGATTGCCACTAGCGTCACACAGATAAGAACTCATGTAGCAATTACCCGAGAACGACACACATAGCGCGCCTTGAGCGAAGTATTCGACCTCTATGTCCACGTTGTCTTTGATGCGACGTATCTCGTCCAAAGGCGTCTCTCTCGCCAGTACTATGCGCTTAAAACCCAATGAATGCGCGAACTGCGCCCCTTCGAGATTGTGCAGTCCCATCTGCGTGCTGGCATGTATCTCTATGTCGGGGTAGCACGTATGCACCAGCACAGCCAGACCCAAGTCCTGTATGATAAATGCGTCCACACCAATATTGCGACTGTCTACTACCATATCCAGCGCTGACTGCAATTCGTCGTCTGAGAACAAAATATTGATCGCCAAAAAAACTCTCACGCCGTACACGTGAGCGAAGTCTACTGCCTGCTCTAGGCTAGATAAATCAAAACTATCTATGTTGTTTCGCGCATTAAAAGCATTGATGCCGAGATACACTTCGTCAGCGCCATTGTATATGGCAGTCTTTAGACTATCGAGATTGCCAGCGGGGGATAATATCTTCATCATTATATGATAGCACAAAAGTCTCCTCGTGTCAAAAGTATTGTGAGCGATATCGTTGACAATATATTTTTTTTGTAGTAATATATCCGCATTGGAGTGAATTTATGGAGACAAAAGAGAAAAAACAAAATAAATTATCGCAGATATGGCATTACTTCTCGACGTACGAGAAATGCTGGCTGTTTATACTATCAGCGACAGGCATCATACTGGGCATATTGTTCCCAGAAGAAGACGGCTGGCTGAGGATATTCGAGATCATCACACTGATAGGCGGGTGCACATGCGAATTGCTGGTATCAAAGCAGAGCAAATGGTGCTTCGTGGTGTCGTTTTTCTTCTATGACCTGACAGAGACAGTGATATACGTGGCAGACGGGCTGTACATCAGCGCATTGTTCGAAGTGATATTCTGGATGCCTATATTGGTAGTGAGTTTCTTTAGCTGGAACAAAAAACAAGACGAAGAAAATGCCGATGTGACCAAAGTAAAGCAGATTAATTGGAAGCGCGACCTCGTGATGTTCCTTATCGTGCTGGGAGTGTCATTTGGCACAGGGGCTTTGTTTACATATATCGGATTTTTGGCAGAAGGTATGTCAGACGTGTGGTATCTGGACGCGCTGGCGAATACTTTTAGCGTGCTAAATGGCTTGTTCCTGTGGCTAAGGTACAAAGAGCAATGGATACCTTGGTACGGCGTGACCATAGTGGAAGCAATATTGTGGATAATCAACGGCAACTGGGTAATGCTGGTACTGTCTGTGGGATATCTGACCAATACTACCTACGGGCTAATAGAGTGGAACAAATACATCCGCAAGCATGGCAACGACGAGCCTGCACCAGCGCCTGTCGCTGAGAAAGAAGAATAATTTTTTTGCGAATTTTCAAAAAGGTATTGAAAAATTGCCATTTGTATGTTACAATCTCACTAGATTAACAAACAAAAGGAATAATTATGGCAAAACAAATAGTGACAGAACTCGAAAATGGCGCGACTGTGATATACCAGAAGCAGAGTTCATTCAATGGCTACTCGTTCGTGATAGGCTTTAGGTCTGGAGCACAGTTGGATGGCAAATACACAGGCCTCAGCCACCTGCTGGAGCATTTGTTCTTTAGAGCACATACCAAAGATTTGTCAAAAAATCTGTATAGGAAAATACTAGAAAAGTCTATCGATCAAAATGCTTTTACCACTAATTATTGCATAGCATCGCAATTCAGCGCTGTGCATAGCAATGTAGGCGCAGTACTAGACTACGTGATGGACGCCTTCACAGAGACAGACTTCACTCCAGAACAGATCAAGCAAGAGATAGACGTCATCCGCCATGAGATAGATATGTATACGGCAGATGCTCCTGTGCCATCGCTCGAACAGCTATATCTAGACGCTTTGGACGTATCTGGCGGAGCGAGTGATGCAGGCATAGATTCAGTATTGGGCTCTGTGAAGACTCTGTCTACTATCACACCAGAGGTATTGAAGACTTATGTAGAGAGATACTTCAATCTCGAGAATCTCATCATATCTGTCACTTCGAATAGACCTTATGACGAAGTGATGAAATTGTGCCAAGACAAGATCATGTCTCGCGTGCCAGTAGCGACTGATAGTAAATATGTAGTGGACTATCCACCAGAAGAGATTTATGATAACAAAAATGTGCTAGTCCTGGTGCCAGACGCGACTAAGAAAAATGTCAAACTGGCATTGGCGCTGAGAGAAAGGATAGATTATGCCATAGACACTGACTTTGAGTACGCGCTGGACACTATAGAAGAATACATCATGAACACCACTGGCGGAGAATTGTACAAGACTCTGCGCATAGACAACAATCTAGCATATGCATACTCTCTGACCAATCTGGACTACAATACCGCCAAGGTCAAGTGGTTCTCAGTACTCACCAATGGCAAGGAGATAAACAAAGTCATAGACGCCATGTGCCGTATGATGCGAAATATAGGCAGAAAGGGCATATCTAGAGAGACTTTTGATATAGTAAAGACGGCATTAGTAGACATAGAGAATAGTTCTCTCAACAAATACGACACTGCATCTGCATATTCGAATTTTAATGCATATATGAACAACGAGACTTTTGTGGATTACAAAAAGGTGACAGAATACATCAAGAATATTGAGTATGAGGATTTCAACAGTTACATCCGCGCCGTATACAAGAAAGGCAATATATCTCTCATCGCTCGCGGTGACTTTGATACGCGCAAGATATGCAATATCATAGAGTTGGAGCAAAAATTAGGCAATAATTCTCACGCATCGCTAATGTCACAGCTCAATATCCCTAGAGTAGAAGCGACTGAGATCACTGACAGCATAGAGATGGATAGATTTCTCGCAGAGCAGGAGCAGGCTTTTGCTGAAAACTCAAGCCCTGTCCCAGATACTGTCAATATAGACGACGAAGAGATCTACGAAGAAATAGACGAGCAATAAAAGGATAATATTATGAAATCTGATATCAAATACCATACCATTGCGCCGGGCACTCCAGTGACAGTGCCATTAGTGGTGGTGTCTCAAATCATAGACGGTCAGTCTCAGTACATAGGCTTCGTGCCGGGCTACGAAGAGATAAACATCGTATGCCCCGACCGCCTAAAGTGCAAGACACTGCTGAGAGCAGAAGCACGTCGCGTGACTTCTGCCAAAATAGTGCGTCAGGAAGAGTTTCCATTTTTTCCGAGCGAGAGCAGTATTAGACGAGATTTTGATGACATCGTGAGTATAGATTTTGTGACTTTTAGATAGATTTTAGCACCCTTTCGAGGGTGCTTTTTGTGCTGAAAATGCCTATTTCAGAGTGAAAACAGGCATTTTTTTGCCAAAAAATGGGCGAAATATTTTTTCATAAATGTACAGAAAAAATAGTTGATTATTCAAATTCGATTGTGATATAATCGCAAGTATGAATGATATCAAAGATGTGGTAGCGAAGAATATTCTTCTGCTCAGAAAGAAATTGAAACTCACCCAAGTAGGCTTGGCGGAGAAAGTGTGCTATTCTGACAAAGCCATTTCTCGCTGGGAAAAGGGCGAATCTATGCCAGACATAGAGACATTAAACAATCTCAGTGTGGCGCTAAAAGTACCTATTACATTTTTCTTCGAGGAGCACTCCGACGTGGACGAAGACGTGCTACAGGATAGCGCAAAACGCAAGAAATTGCAGATTTTGATCACTATTCTAGCAGTGGCGCTCGTGTGGATGATGGCGACGGTCATTTTCTTTTATCTGCTGGAAAAAATGGTGTTTTGGCAAGCATTCGTGTGGGCTGTGCCTGTGTCGTTCTTGACATTGGCGTACTGCAACAAAAAATGGGGTCACACTAGATACAATATATTTATCTATTCGTTTTTCTTATGGACATGCATAGCGAGCGTGTATTGTCAGAATTTAGGCAGGAATATGTGGCTAGTATTCTTGCTAGGCTTGCCTATACAGACTATATTAGTCATCAATCAATTATTGAAGCCTATCAAGCGCAAAAAAGACGATACATTAGAGCCAATTTTGGCAAACGATACAACCGATACAATAGACAATAAATAAAAGGTAGGATAAAGTATGAAAGTAATCAAAAGAAGCGGTCTAGAAGTGAATTTCGACGCCAACAAAATCAAAACTGCTATCACCAATGCCAACAACAGAATGGAAGAGCCTAGTCACAAACTATCTCCTGAGCAGATAGACAAAATCACCAATACTGTGGCAGACAAGTGCCAGTCTCTCGGCAGGGCGGTAGGCGTAGAAGAGATACAAGACATGGTAGAGATGGGCATAATGAATGAGGGCGCATATTATGTCGCTAAGCATTACATTACATATCGCTACGATAGACAAATCGCTAGACAAAAGAACACCACAGATGACAAAGTTTTCTCTCTCATAGACTGCCAAAACGAAGAAGTAAAGCAAGAAAACAGCAACAAAAACCCTACAGTGTGCAGTGTGCAGAGAGACTACATGGCTGGCGAGATGAGCAAAGACCTGACCAAGAGATATCTCTTGCCAGAGGACATTTGGCAGGCGCACGAAGACGGCATCATACACTTCCATGACGCGGATTATTTCGCTCAGAGGATGCATAATTGCGACCTAGTCAATCTCGAGGATATGCTCCAAAATGGTACTGTCATATCTGGGACATTGATTACTAAACCACATTCTTTCTCCACAGCCTGCAATATTGCCACTCAGATAGTGGCACAAGTGGCTTCGTGCCAATACGGCGGTCAGAGTATTAGTCTGGCGCACCTAGCGCCATTCGTGGATGTGTCGAGACAGACTATCCGAAAAGAAGTAGAGAAAGAACTACTCGACGCTTGCGGACGCATAGACCCTAGCCTATTGCATCGCATCACTGAGCAACGCGTTCGCCAAGAGATCAATAGAGGAGTGCAGACTATACAGTACCAGATCATCACTCTGATGACTACCAATGGTCAAGCGCCATTCGTGACAGAGTTTATGTACCTAGGTGAAGCAAAAAATGAGCGCGAGCGCGATGACCTAGCCCTCATCATCGAGGAGACTCTCCAACAACGTATCAAAGGCGTGCAGAACGAAAAAGGCGTGTACATCACACCTGCTTTCCCTAAACTAATATACGTGCTAGAAGAGGACAATATCCACCCAGATAGCAAGTATTATTATCTGACAGAGATGTCAGCCAAATGCACTGCCAAGCGCCTAGTGCCTGACTACATATCTGAGAAGAAAATGCTCGAACTAAAGATAGACAAGAATGGCGAAGGGCATTGCTATACCTGTATGGGATGTAGGTCATTCTTGACCCCATACGTGGACGAAAACAATCAACCTAAATACTACGGCAGATTTAATCAAGGCGTAGTCACTGTCAATCTCATAGACATAGCACTATCTGCTAAAAAAGATATGGATAAATTCTGGCAGATATTCGACGAGAGAATGGAACTATGTCATAGAGCATTGCAGTGCAGACACGAGCGCCTGACCGGTACAGTGTCTGATGTGGCGCCTATACTATGGCAGTACGGTGCATTGCTGAGACTGAAACCGGGCGAGAAGATAGACAAATACCTGCATGGCGGATACTCCACTCTGTCACTAGGATACGCAGGACTGTGGGAGACAGTGTATAGCCTGTGTGGCAAGAAATTGACCGAAACAGAAGGCAAAGAACTGGGCTTGCAGATAATGCGCAAACTCAATGAATACACCAAGAAGTGGAAACTAGCCGAGAACATAGACTATTCGCTGTACGGCACACCACTGGAGAGCACGACGTATAAATTTGCTAAATGCCTGCAGAGACGATTTGGCGTCATACCGAATGTGACTGACAAAAACTACATCACCAATAGTTATCACGTGCATGTGACTGAGCCTATTGACGCTTTTGCCAAACTCGAATTAGAGAGCGAATTCCAAGCACTCAGCCCGGGTGGAGCGATTAGTTACGTCGAAGTGCCTAACATGCAGAACAACATCGAGGCAGTACTCCAAGTCATCAGATTTATCTATGACCACATCATGTACGCCGAACTAAACACCAAGTCTGACTACTGTCAGGTGTGTGGCTACGACGGCGAGATAGTCATAGATGACGTGGATGGCAAACTAATATGGCGCTGTCCGAACTGCAACAACACTGACCAGACCAAACTCAACGTAGCGCGACGCACTTGCGGATACATAGGTAGCCAATTCTGGAATCAAGGCAGAACGCAAGAAATCAAAGACAGAGTGCTACACCTGTAAAATATGAATTATTCTAATATCAAATACAATGACATAGCAAATGGCGAAGGCGTCAGGACTTCGCTTTTTGTCAGCGGATGTACACACCATTGCGAGCATTGCTTCAATCCCGAGACGTGGGACTTCGCGTATGGCGATGTATTTGACGAGACGGTCGAGCAGAGCATACTAGATAGTCTCGCTCCGTCGCACATCAACGGGCTGACTTTGCTGGGTGGAGAGCCTATGGAGCCAGCCAACCAAAAGCGACTACTCCCATTCGTCAAGCGTGTAAAAGAGCAATACCCAGACAAAACTATCTGGTGCTACACAGGGTATCTGTTTGACGCAGAGTTGCTCAAACCTAGCAGGGCGTGCGCTCAGTGGACGAGAGAATTTTTGGGCTATATAGACGTGCTAGTAGACGGCGAATACGTCGAGGCGCTAAAAGATATCACTCTGCGCTTCAAAGGCTCTAGCAATCAGCGCATTATAGACGTGCCAGCCAGCCTGGCGCAGGACCGCGTGGTGCTCAGCCCGTACAATAACAAAAAATGATTTTATACTCGGATTGCCATACAGTCCGAGTTTTTTGCAAACACACAATGATTTCACACTCGGATTGCCATACAGTCCGAGTTTTTTGTAAACACATTTGGGATTTCGTCATAATATGTATTAGACAAAATAAAGGAACTAATATGGCTAATTTTGACAACCAATGCACAGTCACTGCTAGCTACGATATGCCAGACGGCACTACCCGCACTGGCGACTTCGTCAGCAATGTGGCATCTGTGGAGAATATATCGACTGTCTTTCTGAAATCCAAGTCTCTGTCCGCCACCTACGCCATGCCGTCTCAAGAGATAGAACAAACTCTCGTGCTGTACAATAACAGCAGTGTAGAGATATCCGATGTGAAGATTTTGGACACCATAGGCATAGGCGCATTCTTTGACTACGGCTCGCTCACCATAGACGGCGAGCCTTATCCGTACGAAGACATCACTATGGGAGTGACTCTATCTGACTCTATCGCAGTGGGGAATAGCGTGACTATTCGCTACACTATGGTCATGGAGGAGCATTTCACTACATCTACCGCTATGGCTGTGTCCAATGTGACTTACACCGCAGACGGCGCCAAGTATACAGAGAATTCTAATAGCGTCCGCCTTAGTTTATTGGAGCAAAACATCCTCGTCCAGCACAGCACGTTGCCAGCGGTCACTATGTCCAAACAGGGTCTCACTATCCAAAATATCATATCCAATCAAGGCAATATCCGCAATACTGACCTAGTACTGACCAATCCTATACCTGCAGGTACTACATTCGTCCCCAATAGCGTCAGAGTGGATGACGTGGAGCGCACAGATGCAGACCCTAGCGCAGGCATTGCCTTGGCAGACTTGGCTCCGGGCGACAGTATAGATGTGACTTTCGTAGTAGTGGTGGACTGATATACCATGTATGCCCATTTTTTGGTGACAATTTAGCGTGTACTGTCAGTGTTTTTGGCAGAAAGTATTGCTAAATTCATTTTTGTGTGGTATACTAATATCAGTGAGGGAAGTATGTATCAGATGTACAGCAATATAGCACAGCAAATGCACGACGAAGTGAGAGATATGTATTTTAGAGGGGAACTGACCACGCCCGAAGTAATATACGAGATGACGAATAGAGTGAATAACTATCGCACTCGCTATACTCTAGGCGACATCGGTGACTGCAATATTTGCTATGCCTTGACCAAGTGCCTAAAGTCTATCAATGAGCGTTTGGCTATGTACGTAGAGAAAGAATTGGACAAAATATACGACCGATACGCTGTCACTGGGGATAGCAATGACTTTTGTCAGAGATTTTTCCATTATGACGCCAGCCACGTATCCAGTATCTTGAAAATGATAGATAATTACCACGATAGTATAGCCAAAAGTGGTCAAAAGTCTCAAATCAAGCCCAATTTACTGGCAGAATTGCCCGCTATCAGGGAAATGCTGACTGCTGAACACCACACCCCAGAGCAAATGAAGATATACGCTGAGAAAATCCAAAATGCCACTTATGATATGGCTAATTTCTGTGATAATATCGAGAAAGGGCTAAAAGATTGTTTCCTCAACGGTCTAAATAATGGAATACAGCAGACAGTATCGCAAATCACGTCTACAGACAGCAGGCTAAAGCGACTAAACGGTCAAGACTTTAACTTGCTCATACACTCGTCTGCCACTCCGGAAGAATTTTTGAACAACGACTACCAGCACCATATGATGTCCACATCGCTAGTCGATGACAAGAATATCCGTTGCTATCAGCCCAATAACATCAAATTCGCTTTTTACAATGAGATGTCAAATGATGACTTCAAGGTAGCATTTAGCCATGACGCCAGCACGACATTCTCTGATGACGGCATGCTGAGTTCATTCTCTGTGCCAAAGTATGTCGCTCTAGATGATTTCAAAGCCGACACGCGCCAAGGCACAGGCATCAGCGCTTACTCAGAGATAATGGTGGACGGTCAGACCAAGCCTAACGCCATAGTCTGCTATGACTACGTCACTGAGCAAGAGATGGACCTTAGTAATCGTTACGGGCTCGACCTGATACTCATAGATACAGCTAGTTATGACAATATGCTGAAGCCACAAGCGCGCGACGAACGCTATGTGAAGAAAGCAGATTTGTCAGCATTAGAAAATACTACTAAGATATAATCCTAAGAAACACTGTGAATGCATTCTCAGTGTTTTTTGTACTTATACACACTATGAGCATATAATATTAAGGCGTCATAAAAATATTTGGTATTTATTTGAAAATTTTATGCAAAAACTATTGACATAATATCACTAATGGTGTAAAATGCCTAACAGTGTTAGATAAATGGAGAAAATATTTATGACATTGACAGCGCAAGAGTTTTATTCTGTATTTTGTGACCACAAATTCAAGAAGGCTATAGAGTTTTTGCAGGACGGCTTTTGTGGGATGTTTTTTGTACTGAGGATACTTTTCTCAGCGCAGACAGAGCTCACTGCTGGCGACATAGCAGAGAATTTCGGCGCGACTACCGCCAGAACGGCAGTAGTGCTAAATACTTTGGAGAAAAAGGGCTTCATCACCAAATCCAAGTCCAAAGACGACGCGAGAAAGACTATAGTCAGTTTGACGGCTGAAGGGGCAACGGCTCTGCACGAGCGAAAATTAAAGTTATTTTCTGCCATTGACGGCATGATGGGAAAATTGAACGACGACGAGAAAGAGCAATTATTTCACATATTGCGCAAATTAGCAATGTAATATAGGAGAGAGATATGTTAGAATTAAGAGATATTAAGAAAGATTATATAGCAGGCGACGCCAAGGTACACGCGCTAAAAGGTGTGAATTTGGCGTTTAGGCAGAGTGAATTCGTGTCTATACTAGGACCGTCAGGCTGTGGCAAGACTACGCTACTAAATATCATAGGTGGTCTAGACCATTACACATCAGGTGACTTGATGATAGACAATGTCAGCACCAAATGTTACACAGACAGAGACTGGGATACATACAGAAATCACCGAGTAGGGTTTATATTCCAAAGCTACAATCTCATACCGCACCAGACTATACTAGAGAACGTCGAACTGGCGCTCAACATCTCTGGCGTGGACAAAAAAACGCGCACCCAAAAGGCAAAAGACGCGCTCGACAAGGTGGGGCTAAAGGGACAATATAACAAAAAGCCAAATCAATTATCTGGTGGGCAGTGTCAGAGAGTGGCTATCGCTAGAGCGTTGGTCAATGACCCTGAGATTTTGCTGGCAGATGAGCCTACAGGTGCTCTAGATAGCGAGACCAGTGTGCAGATCATGGACCTCATCAAAGACATCGCGAAACAATGCCTAGTCATAATGGTGACACACAATCCAGAATTGGCTGACCAGTATTCGACTAGGATAATCAAACTGCTAGACGGCTCTGTAGTGTCAGACTCTGACCCTTATGACCCAAAAGTAGAAGCGCCATTGCCACCAAAGAAGAAAAACACGTCCAGAAAGTCAAAATTGTCGTTTTGGTCAGCATTTAAACTATCTGCGAAGAATTTGTATTCCAAGTTCAAACGCACGTTTATGGTGTGTTTGGCAGGCTCTATAGGCATCATAGGTGTAGCGACTGTACTGGCAGTGTCCACAGGGGTGCAGGGGTATATCAATAATATGCAAAACGATATGCTGTCAGGCAATCCTATCACTGTGAGCGAAGAGGCTATGGATTTTAGCGCACTGATGTCTGCTAGCGGTACTGCTATGACCAAAGACGCTCTCAAAGCATCTGTCCAAGACGGATATATCAATGTAGACTCTATGGTAGAGTTTTTGATAGCGCGCAGTGGGGATATGTCGTCATTCAAGATTGACAACGACATCACTCAGCAGTACGTGGACTTTGTGTATAGTATGCCTAGCGAATATTACGCGACTATAGTGTCCTATTATGGCATAAATATGGCTAACAATGTGTATACCGATTACGATTTCGAGGGGACAGGCGATATCAAAATGTCATTGTCCACTGCTATACAGATATACACCGCTATGCTAAATAGGACTGAATATAGCGAATTTGCGAAATATATTTCGTCGTTTACAGAGAATTTCGTGCAGGCACCAGATGATACTGACTTCATATTGTCGCAGTACGACATCATCTCTGACCCTGCTACTAGCAGAGTGGCTACCAATGCCAATGAGGTGATGCTAGTAGTGAGCGACGAGACGGCTATATCAGACTTATTGCTGGCGCAGTTGGGGTACTTTTCGCAGGAAGAATTCTTCAATATAGTATACAAATATACTGAAAATAGCAAATACAGTGATGCACTCTGGAAAGACAAATTTAGTTATGAAGAATTGCTAGGCAAGACATTTACTTGGTATCCAAACAATACTATATACAACACCACACCAGCAGAGTCACCTACAGCTAGTGTCAATCCGTTCACTTACAACGCCTACGAAGATGACGCATGGACGACTGGCAAAGAATTGACTGTGACAGCCATTTTGCGCCCAAAGAAAGACGTATCATACGGCTGTCTAGACAGTGGGATATATTATACTTCTGCTCTGACACGAGAGGTCATCGCAGACAGTCTGGCATCTGATATAGTGAATTATCTAGTGGCCAGTGGGCAAGACGGCTACAATAGTTCGGCTTATAACGGCACCAATATCGGCATCACGTACAATTACTCTTACGTATTCGAGGGTGCGACGTACGATGACAATGTCGGATTTGTGGGGACTATACCACAGCTAAACACTCTCATTGGGTCGGCTACGGGCACTAGTATGCCAGTGTATTATACTTTGACTTTGCGTGAACTGGGTGGGTGTGCATTGCCTAACGAACTGGCGATATATCCGACTAATTTCAAATATAAAGACGATGTGACTGATTATCTGAGGAAATGGAATGCCGACGAAGATTTGACTATCGGCGGAGTGGTAGTGACGGCGGACGAGAGGTCAGATGTGCAGTACACTGACAATCTCGCTCTAGTCATAAATCTCGTAAATAACCTAATAGACATAGTGACATACGCACTGGTGGCATTTACAGCCTTGTCGCTAGTGGTGTCTACCGTAATGGTGGCTATCATCACTTATGTATCAGTGATGGAGCGTGTCAAAGAGATAGGCGTGATACGATCGCTCGGTGGCAGAAAACGTGACGTATCCAGCCTATTCATCGCTGAGACATTCATTATAGGTGGAGTATCGGGCTTGATAGGTATAGGCATTACTTATGGGCTCTCCGGGATAATAAATTTGATATTGGGCAAACTGGTAGGCATATACACCATAGCGACATTGCCAGTCACGACCGCACTCATAATGGTGGGCATCAGTATAGGCTTGACACTCATATCTGGGCTAATCCCTGCTAGTCTGGCAGCGAAGAAAGACCCTGTGGAAGCCTTGAGAACAGAGTAGGAGTATTTATGTGGGAAATAATGAAGAGTAGACATTCTGTCAGACAGTACATTGACAGAGAGATAGAGGACGACAAAAGGACTGCGTTGGATGAATTAATAGCAAGGGCAAATGCCGAAGCTAGCCTGCACATCCAGTCATGCTATGACGAGCCACAAGCGTTTGATACTTTTATGGCGCATTATGGTAAATTCGACGGCGTGAAAAATTACATCGCACTAGTGGGCAAGAAAGGGCTCGATGACCAGATAGGGTATTGGGGCGAGTTGATTGCGCTAAAAGCCCAGGAATTGGGGCTGAATACGTGCTGGGTAGCGATGACTTATGGCAAAGGCAAGGCAAAGGTGGATAAGGGCGCAGGCGAGAAGATTTATTGCGTTTTGGCGCTCGGGTACGGCAAGACATCAGGCGTGCCTCACAAGTCCAAGACAGTAGAGCAAGTGAGCAATGCTTCAGCTGACACGCCAGAGTGGTTTAGGCGAGGAGTAGAGGCGTCTCTGCTGGCACCTACGGCTATGAATCAGCAAAAATTCAGATTTACCTATGCCGACGGTAAGGTGATCGCAAAGGCAGGTGTAGGATTTTACTCAAAGATAGATTTGGGTATCGCTAAGTGCCACTTTGATCTCGGTAGCGGTAAGAATATTTTCAGCACCCGCGAGTGATTTCTGGATTTCAAACAAAAATCTACCATACTATGAGGTGACACTACTGGGTTCACTTCAAATATCTGGTGATTTTCGTATACAATAAAATGACCGACTATAAAAGTCGGTCATTTTATTGCAATGTATGTGACTAAATTTTTCGCAATAAATCGTATAAATTTTCCATTGTGTTTTTCGGGCAGTAGATATGGAAACAACGCCCTTCATACACCCCGCCATTTCCCCTGATGATGCCAAAGCCTTGGTAGTCTTTTTCCACTTTGATCAAAAGTGTATCAAATGGCATATCGTTGTGCTCTAAAGTCTTATCGTACGCCAGTTCGAGCCATAGCCCGACCTTTATTTCGGCTTTTGTTTCGCGGTCTAACGATACGCCATATGCAGGCATTTCTCTGCAGTCATGGCAGATATTGTTTAGTGAGCTGAGTATTTGTCCATATTCGTTGAATTCTTTGGTGTATTTTGTAGTCTTGCCGTCTGCGTGTATCACCACCGCAGTCGCTAGCGAAAAATATTTTTCGATGCTGTCATATCTGTCCATATTGATTCCTCCTGTCAGTATATTTATTACTATCATTATAGCACATATTATTTGCATTTCAAATCCCTTTTATGGCAAATCGCTAATTTTATGGCTGGCGCATATGTGTGTAGGAGAGTGATTGCCTGACTATACATTAGTAGTATGTGTGAGATTGCACTTTTTATGTGCTCGATGGAAAACCTATTTTTTTGAGGTGCACTCTAATTTACCTTGATAGTCGAAATAATAAAAAATCCGAACAAGCAGTTTTGCTGTTCGGATTATTCATATATGGTGCCGTTGGTCGGA
>CAYWFC010000015.1:0-20418 GCA_964457935.1 uncultured Lachnospiraceae bacterium | reverse complement strand
CATTATCATATCATCATCAGGTATCTCGGATTTATGACGGAAAGCCCTAGCAGTACGTTTAGCCAATAATGCAAAACATATGCCAAAAACTGCCAAAATCAAAGCAACGATAACATTAGGTTTTTGCAAATGTTCCAATAAAGATGTAGCTAATATTATGCTCATAGTTTATCTCCTATCTCATTACGAAAAACATTTTAACACCAAACAATTAATTTGTCAATACGTATTTTTTACTTTTTTCGTTTTTTATTTCGAAATTTTCTATTATTATACATATACATACGTATAAATTGCACTATCCTAACCACTATAAAGGCGAATAATGTCACCAATGCGCATAAATTCGATATTTTCGCAATTTCGAATGTCGCACTGCCTACAGCATATAGTGCTAGCGTGACAAATACAAAAAACTTATTGCACATATCTAAAGCATTCAGCATGTCGAATGTCTGATAGTCTTCGGTAAAATATCTCAATACTTGGTAAACCAAATACACAATGGCAGTGGTCAGACCGTAACCTAACGGAACAAAGCCTATAGCCATATAGTATATCATCAAAAATTCGACCGTAACCAAACCCGCAAGCGAACATAGCAAAATGTCATTTTTGCTAGTATTGTCTTTCAGTAAATTCAGCCACAGCAACGAAATCAATAGCAAACATATAAACAACTGCGTCAACCACATTCCGAGCGCAATATTACCCAATATTATGAGTGGCAGTGATGCTATAATGACAGCAAAAAGTATCTTAAAAACTACATTATTGTTATTCATATTTATCCTCTACTGTATAGTAGTATACATCAAAAATATGTTTATGTCAAAATATTTTGCCTATCTTTCACACTTTTTTGCTGTAAAAAATACTATGAATTATCACTGAAAAAAGGAGTAAAAATGAAAAAAATATCTATTTTTCTTGTCATGATCATTTCATGCATAGCGTTTATGGTGACGGGCTGTAAAAGTACTGACAAAAACACTATACGCGTGAGTGAAGTGACACACAGTTTGTTTTATGCGCCGTTTTATGTAGCCATAAACGAAGGCTATTTTGAAGACGAAGGCCTAACAATCAAACTAACTAACGCTGGCGGTAGCGATGCGGTGATGACTGCCCTGACCAGCAAAAGCGCAGACATTGGTCTAATGGGACCAGAAGCAGTAGTTTATACTAGAAACCAAGGTATGACCAACGCACCTAAAATCTTCGCCCAACTCACTAATTGCGACGGCTCGTTCCTAATGGGGAGAAATCCTATACCTGAGGGCGAGACCTTTGATTGGACATCATTGCGCGGAAAATATATCATCGCTGGACGCCCAGGTGGTATGCCTGCCATGACTCTACAATACATTCTAGAGAAATATGGTCTGAAACTAGGCGATGAATTGGGCGCTAATGTCGATACTATATTCGACCTAGGTGTGTCGTTCAATATGACCGCTGCGACATTCTTGGCTAGTCAAGGTGACTACGTGACTATGTTTGAGCCACTAGCCAGCGAATGTGATACTGCTGGCACAGCATATATAGTCGCATCTTTAGGAGAAGAAGAGCCTAATGTGCCATATACTGTATTCACTGCTACTACCAAGTATATGAATAATAATTCCGAACAAATCGAGAAATTCGTACGAGCACTAAAGAAAGGCTATGATTATCTAATGGCTATCGATAGGACTGATGTCGAAATCGTCAATGCGCTAAAACCTTCTTTTAGCACCACTAGCGATGCGCTGATAGTATCTGCTGTAAAAAATTATATGCGTATCGGTGCTTATTCTAGCGATTTCGCTCTCAGCGAAACATCTTGGAATAAATTGATAGAAATAATCGAGAACGCAGGTGTTATCACAGACAACATAGCCACATATGCCGATTCTGTAAATAATGAATATGTGAGATAGTGCTATGAAAAATATAGTGGAAGTCAAAAATTTAAGTTTAACATATCACAGCCACGCTGGAGAAACAAAAGCAATAGATGACGTATCTTTTAATGTCAAAGAAGGCGAATTTATTTCTATAGTGGGTCCATCAGGCTGTGGTAAAACCACTATTTTATCAATATTGTCAGGACTATTAAAGGCCAGCGAAGGTTCAGTGATTATAGATGGCCTAGCACCAAACCCCAAGCGAAACATCACTGGGTATATGTTCCAAAAGGATAATTTGTTTGGCTGGCGTACTATAGAGCAAAATGTGCATTTTGGACTAGAAATCACCAAACAAAACACATCTGAACGAAGACAATATGCTTTGGATTTACTGCGAAAATATGGATTGGGCGATTTTGTCAAGAAGCGTCCAGATGAGTTGTCAGGTGGTATGCGCCAAAGAGTGGCGTTGATACGCACATTGGCATTGAAGCCGTCAGTATTGCTACTAGATGAGCCATTCTCGGCGCTAGATTACCAGACCCGACTAAATGTCTGCGACGACGTAAATTCGATCATAAAAAGCGAAAAGAAAACAGCCATATTAGTCACACATGACATCCAAGAAGCGATTAGTATGTCGGACAGGATAATAGTACTCACCTCGCGTCCAGCCAAAATACTAACAATACACGACGTCAATCTACAAAAGTACGGCTCGCCATTCAAAAGAAGGTCTGCTCCTGAATTTTCGGAGTTATTCGATACCATTTGGGGAGAAATTCAAAATGAAAAAAATTGATTATAGCAGAGAGCACAAAGTATTTTTACGTAATCAAAAACTAAAAAAGTATACTATACTGTTTATCCAAATAGCCATACTTGTAGTGTTATTCGCTTTGTGGGAAATACTCACCCGCAAAGGCGTAATAGACGTGTTCTTTTTCTCCAGTCCTAGTCGCGTGCTAAAAACAATCAAATCACTGTACTCATCTGGTGAATTATTTTATCATATGGGTGTTACTTTGAGCGAGACGCTGTTAGCATTTACCATAGCGACCGGCGTAGGATTTGTTATAGCATTCTTGCTATGGATGAGCGACTATGCACGAAAAGTATTAGAGCCATACCTAGTGGTGCTAAATAGTTTGCCAAAAATAGCACTAGGTCCTATTATCATTATTTGGATGGGTGCAGGCTCAAAAGCGATAGTTACCATGGGTATATTAATAGTAATAATAGTGACCATTATGTCCATACTAAGTGCATTCTTGGCATGTGACAACGATATGATAATGCTGTGTAAATCTCTCGGTGCTAATAAAATTCAGACATTTTTCAAAGTAGTATTACCTAATTCACTACCTGAGATAGTCACTGTGCTAAAAATCAATATAGGACTTAGCTGGATAGGTGCTATCATGGGCGAATATCTGGTATCGCGTGCTGGGCTAGGCTATCTGCTGATATATGGTGGGCAAGTGTTCCAATTAGACCTAGTCATCACTAGTACACTGCTCCTTTGCACACTGGCATCACTAATGTACCTCGCTGTGGCAATATTTGAAAAAATAGTCATCAAAAAACGACATAAATAAAGAAACCGTACTTAATGTACGGTTACATATTACTTTTTCAATCTTCTAAGGAATGGTGGAATATTAGGATTTTTTATCTCGACAGTAGGCTCCTTAACAGTGATGTCTTCTACTTCGGTAGTATCCTGCATTTCATCATCATTATCAAAATAACTGAAATTTGCTCCATTGTTCTTGAACTCTGGGGTATTTTCATTTTTTTGTTCTTGCATTGCTCTGTTATTCTCGAATCCAGTCGCGATTACAGTGATTTGTACTTCATCAGACTCTTCTTCTGTGATAGTAGCACCGAATATGATATTGCACGTATCATCTACCACTTCTCGCACTAGACTCACAGCTTCGCCTATCTCGTCTAAGGTCAAGTTGCAACCACCTTTGATATTTAGAATGATACCAGTAGCACCTTCTATAGATGTCTCCAATAATTGACTGGTCACTGCTTGACGCACTGCCTCGATAGTCTTGTTCTCGCCCTTACCAATGCCTATGCCCATATGCGCTAAGCCTTTGTTCTCCATTATGGTATGTACGTCAGCAAAGTCCAAGTTTATCAGACTAGGCTCTACTATCAAGTCTGATACACCCTGTATACCTTGACGCAACACGTCGTCAGCGAATCTGAACGCTTCAACGAATGGAGTACCCTTTTTCATTATCTTATACAATTTTTCATTGGATATTACTACCAGCGTGTCTACGTATTTTTTTAATTTCTCTAAGCCTTCTTCTGCATTGCGCATTCTAGAAGCGCCTTCAAATACGAATGGCTTGGTCACTACACCTACAGTCAAAATGCCCATCTCTTTCGCTATCTGAGCGATAACAGGGGCAGCACCAGTACCAGTACCACCGCCTAGACCTGCAGTAATGAATAGTAAATCTGTGCCTTCGAGTAGATTGATAATCTCCTGTCTATTCTCTTCTGCTGCTTTCTCGCCTACTGTAGGCACAGCGCCAGCACCTAGCCCACGAGTCAACTGCTCACCTATCTGTAGTGTAGCGTCAGCCTTGCTCAAGCGCAAAACTTGCTTGTCGGTATTGACAGCAACGAAATAAGCACTAGTGATGCCAGCGTCAACCATTCTATTTACGGCATTGTTACCACCACCGCCTACGCCGATTACTTTGATATTACATATTTGATTTGAGTTATCCATATATTACTCTCCTTTGTTTTCCTGTAAACTATATACTAAATTGCACAACCCCATGCACGAGGTTTGGTGTCTTTTTTCAGTATAATCGAATCTATTAGAATAGTCAAGTGTTTGCCTATTAGTAATTGTAGAAAATAATGGCAAAATTCCCTTAAAATTGGCGATACCGTCTCCCGTCAAGAATATCGGTATATCTCTAAACATTGGGTCGATGTCCAATACTCCATTGATAATATTAGCTATATTTTCTATTCTAGATTTGACTATTTCATTCGTAAACTGAATATGCGCCGTCACATACCTGCCAGCATTACAAATCTCATATTTATCGTTCCTATCTGCTTGGATAGACAATATTATTTTGCGTTTCAATGCTTCAGCGTCAGAATATGACAGTTTCAATAATTGCATCAGATCAGAAGATATGTGTCCACCACCGAGAGAGAATGAACTAAGCAACGCCAATCCTTCCCCTTTGATGACAGCGACGCTAGTGGACAAATGCCCCACATCCACCACAGCGACTGGACTGAGTACATTGTTTTTGTCTATACATGGTATAGCCTGTCCCAATGCAGTAGACACATATTCCGCATTTTTGATATTCAAACTCAGTAGTACTTTATTTATCAAGTCCACAAAATCTTTCTTCGCTAATATGTATGAGCAATCCACGCTAAGCGACGACGTCCTCCTTTTTGCAGGATTGATTAGTTTGACATCATCATCGACAGTGTACTGCATAGGGCTGTAACTCAACGGTACATAGTTATTGGAATTGCTAAATTCATCCACTCCTTCGTACAGGGACAATATCGTCTTGTCATCTACCACTTTGGGAGTAGGAAATTTCTTTTTGATTCTCTTGCACACACATACGCAAAATTCACTAGGTACTCCTACGTACACGTCGGTGATAGTGCGACGTAATTTTTTTACCACATTATTAACCAAATCGCCCATTACTTGATATAACTGATTGGGGCTCAAAAAAGCCCCGTCCATGTACCCATCATAAGCCACTTTTTCACTAAATAAAATGTGTGGCTTTTTGTTATACATAGTGCATACCAATAATTCTATCTTACTAGAACCGATGTCGAATATATATTTATATTTCCTCATATTATTACCTGTGATTAAAATATATTATATTACATCGTTATCATTTTGTCAATCAAAAAATATAGGTATATGTAGTGTATTTTATATATAACATATACTAGATGTAGTCAACTGAGTTTTATGTCCATTCCCAGTGACTGTAGATTGCCCACAAAGTCATCATATCCTCTATCTATGTACTGAGTGTTCTCCACCTTAGTTTGCCCTTTCGCCACCAATCCAGCGAGAGTCATACCTGCTCCACCACGCAGGTCATATGCTTGCACATTTGCACCATACAAATGGTCTACGCCATATATGTACGCTTTGTTGTACTTTAGACATATGTCTGCGCCCATTTTCGATAGTTCAGTTATGTGTTTGAATCTATTTTCAAACACAGTCTCATCTATCACGCACTCGCCCTTTGATATAGTCTGCATTGACATCACTATGCTCTGCAAGTCCGTAGGGAATCCCGGATAAGGTGCTGTGCGAATAAACGGATAACTGCTCAATTTACCGTTTGATTTTACAAACACTGCATCTCGACTAATGTCCACCCTAGCGCCACTATTTTTTAGTATTTTTAATAATTCTCTGTTGTGCCTAGGATTGACATTTTCTAGAAATAAACTACCACCTACCATAGCGCACGCTACCATATAAGTCCCGCTCACTATTCTGTCAGATATAGGAGTAAATTCTGTGCTGTGAGTTTTTTGTACTCCTTCGATAGTGATTATATCCGACCCAGCTCCTTTGACTTTACAGCCTATCGAGTTTAGAAAATCCTGCAAGTCTACTATTTCTGGCTCTTTAGCCGGGCTATAAATCTTGGTCGTGCCTTTTAATTTAACAGATGCCAATATTAGATTTTCTGTCGCACCCACGCTCGGAAAATCCAGATATATCGTGCCACTGCGCATATTACTGCCGTCGCAATATATCCAATCATTGTCTTCTGTGATATCTACATTTAAGACTTTTAGTCCTTTGATATGCAAATCTATAGGCCTGGCGCCAATATTACAGCCACCGGGATATGGTATTTTACACTTGCCAAATCTAGTCAGCACTGCCCCAAGCAAAAATATAGACGAACGCAATGTCTTCGCCAATTCTTGCGGGATTATGTAATCATCTGCATTAGTAGGGTCTACTATTATGTCATTATTTTCTAATGTAGTACGTACATTTATTGAGTTTAATATCTTTAGCATATTATGCAAGTCTGTGATGTTTGGATATTTCTTTAGCACCACAGGCTCATCGCATATCAGGCAACTAGCCAGCAGTGGTAAAAATGAATTTTTGGAGTTTTGGACACACAGTTTGCCATCTATCGTATTTCCACCATTTATCAAATATGTATTCATATACCATAATATGAAAATTCGCTCCTAAAAGTGAGTTGACTCAATATTGCTTGACATATTTTGCAAATGATGATACAGTGTGATATATGAATAGATGTGAAATTTTTGAGACATTATCTAGATATGATTTAGACAAAGATGTATGCATTATCATTAGCGGTGCATCACTAGTCGTCCAAGGCATCTTAGACGAAACCCATGACATTGATATAGCCACTACTACTGAATATTACCAGTCGCTTGATTGGAAAACTAAGATTGGTGCACTTGGCAAAGAAACAAAATACTTAGACA
Organism: uncultured Lachnospiraceae bacterium; assembly: GCA_964457935.1. Lineage (GTDB taxonomy): Bacteria > Bacillota > Clostridia > Christensenellales > UBA1242 > STF1-107. The sequence continues at coordinate 12,991 of CAYWFC010000015.1, read as the reverse complement.
ATATCGATATCTCAGATAATCTCTACAATCCTGATGAAGTGGTGGTCATCAATGGATATAAATTCTCCAATCTAAAATACAACCTAAAAATCAAAGAAATGCTCCATAGAGCAACTGATGAAAAGACAATATCAGAGCTAAAAAAGCGCCTAAACAGAAAATAATATATAATTTAGAGACATATATATTAGTAAAGTCATATCTAAGTATAGCATTATCAAATCGACATGAAAAAAGACACAAATGTGTCTTTTTTGATACCAATATCCTATTTTTTTCTTCTCAAAACACATGTATACATGTGGACAAAACTTACTGCGTTATAATTTGGTACCTTATTAGTTGAAACAACTTCCCAGCCTTCATCTATAAACTTTTGAAGTTTTTTCTCTAGCGCTTTTTTGCCAGAAACCAAACCACCACAATTAATGTCAACTGTTTTCAATTCATATTGTGTCTCTCCTTTGATAGAATAACCACAATTCGGACAAGACACCGCTGCGTCACTAACTTCTTTTCCACATTCTGGACATTTGATTAGAGCCATATTTTCCTCCTTTTGTAATGATACACATATTATATCACTAAGAATTCTTAGTGTCAAGTGTTTTGCTAAGATAATTTAGTAATATATGGTATATGAAAATATTTGCTGATAGATTAAGAGATTTGCGGACTCAGAAAGGAATGTCAATGAAACAATTAGCAAAAGAACTAAATACGACTGACGCTGCCATCTCGAATTGGGAAAATAATATAAATGAACCAAAAATAACTTATTTGAAAACTATTGCAATTTATTTTGGTGTTACTACCGATTATTTACTGGGGCTTGAGGATTAAAAAAATAAGGTCAGTTTGAAGTGAACCTTATTTTTTATCAATATTAATTCTCGTCTTATTAACGAGGATTGTTATATTATTTATTTTTAATCTATTTCAAAATTTTTTTCTTTATTTTTGATTTTTTTATTCAGATAATTTTCGACCATTTCGATACTTAATGCGGAATGAAACATCTCGCATTTTATAATATTTTCTGGTCTAAAGTATTTATTGAAATCAAACATTTCATCATCTATGATAACAAAATCAAAATCTCTTTTATCTGACAAATAATCTAAAATTTGTTCGCCTCTTTTTGTCGGGTCATAAATAGGAGTTTTTTCAATATCTTTGTTATATTTTAATCCATTATTTTTTAGAGTATCTACTGCAAAATGCATATCTTCTCTCCATGTAGAGGATATAATTAGATGAACACTATAATACTTTTCCAGTTCATTGATTAATAAATTGAGTGCTTCAATGCTTTCTGGCTTGAATTTCTGTATTAATTTCCCTTCCCTCATTCTCCCGGCGTCTACTTCAGAAATGATATAATCCCAATCATACATGACGCCATCTATGTCTAAAAATATATAAAAATTTTTCATACCAGATATTATAACATACTATCAAAAAGATGTAAACACTTTGATTACAAATCATATACACGTTAATAACGAGTATTAAATTTCATTCTTATTGTTCTGTCTGTCCACATTCAGCACCATTCCCATCGCAGACATAAATACCAGCAGTGATGTCGAGCCGGCAGAGATAAACGGCAACGGCAGACCAGTCGGCGGGATGGAGCCTGGCGCGGCATTTTAATGCACTTAAAATTATTTAAAATTAATTTGGCTATAACTTTGATTATTCAATTCTTTTATTATTTCATAAATTGGAGAATTTGGTCTAATATATGTAAAATATTGTGGTAATTGTATATTTGGATCAACCTTTCTCATTTCTTTTAACGAAAGTGGCTTCATAAATTTTTGAATATCATATAATTCTAAGGCATAACAATGAGAACAATTTCCGTAATAATCTACTATCTCGCCACCATCTATTCTTTTATCATATCCAGTTATTTTCAAAATTTCTTCCACATTACCAAAATGAATCTTTTTAACTTTTACAGACCCTATTATTGATTTATCTTCCTTGGCTGAATAAATATAAATTTGTTTATTTAAATCCTCTGTTCTTAAAGGAGATTTTCTAAATTCATATGATTTAGTTCCATTAAAAATTTGCCTTGCATAATAAGACATTATAGACATTAAAATAATTTTGTCTTGTTTTTTATCAGTTTTCTTATTATTTCCCATAAATCATCCTTCAAATTATTTTGTTAAAGAACCATTGTAAACCAATTCATTATGTTTATCATTATATAATCCGGTTACTTCTTCAGTTATTTCCCAGCCATATTTTTTTATTAACCCTTCAAACATCGGAAATTTATAATCTGCAAGTGTTATCGTTGGCTTTGTTGTACCTAACATTTCCATTGACTTTTCAACCAATAAAGTTCCTATTCCTAATCCTCTAACTTCTGGACTCACAAAAAGAGTACATATCTTTTTCTCGTTTTCATCTTCTTTTATAAAAGATGTGCCATAAATTTTTCCATTTTTATCGTATGCAAATATAATATCCCTTCCTGAACCTTTTACAAAAGTTGCCGGTAAATGTTTTTGATAAAACCAACTCTTATGTCTTGGATAATCTTCACAAATAAAATCTGTCATCTCATATAAATCATCACATAGTAAAAGTAACTTTTCATTATCATAACCATTTTCAATTAATTCCTTAATTGAAATAGTACTTATACTTTTTCTATTTGTATTCATAATTCACTCCTTTATTTCAATATTTCAACCTTTATTGCAACAATTCCATACTTTTTTTCATCTTCAACTGTGTAAAATTGATGATAAATATCTATTACTTCATCAGCCTTTTCGTTTTCAAATCCAACCTTTTTTAATGGAAGAGTACTTGCCATTTCATCAAAAGAATCAAAATAAATCAAATCTTTTACAATAACATTAAAAGATTCACTTAATTCGGGTTCTTTTTTAAATGTTATTATATCTCCAACATCAATTAATTTTCTTTTTTCGTCATTTAACCTTACTTCATAAATTTTTTTTCCTTGTTTAATTAAGCTGTAATATTTCGCTCTCAATTTCATTTCATGAACCATAATTTTTCTCCTTATCTTTGCTAAAACTAGTATATCATTTTTATAAAATAAATCAAGTAAATTTAAATAATTTAACAGGAAATAAAAAATACATACCAGACGATATGCATTTTTATTCTCATTTAATACTCTGTCTGTCCACATTCAGCACCATTCCCATCGCAGACATAAATACCAGCAGTGATGTCGAACCGGCAGAGATAAACGGCAACGGCAGACCAGTCGGCGGGATGGAGCCTGTCACTACGGCAATGTTTAGCACGACTTGGATACAGAGTATTGCGCCTATACCGAAGCATAGAAAAGCCGAGAATTTATCTTTGGCATTGATGCCCACTTTGAATATAGTGACAATCAGCACCAAAAATACCAGCATCAGCACACAGCACCCCAAGAAACCGAACTCCTCGGCAATAATGCTAAAAATAAAGTCTGACTCAGAGAAAGGCAAGAATAAATGCGCTTGTCTGCTATTTAGAAACCCCACACCAAGCAACCCACCACTACCTATAGCATACAGTGATTGTATGAGTTGGTAGCCTTCTTCGAGTGGATTTTGCCAAGGATTGATAAATGCTATAATCCTATTCCATCTATATGGCTCTATTATGACGAGCAGGATCGCCAAGCACACGAGAGGCACAGACATCATACCAAAAACTTTTAGTCTCAGCCCGCCCACAAACATCATAAAGAGCAATGTTAGCCCTACACAAATAGTGACAGACATATTCGGCTCTAGCATTATGAGCAGACAATATACTCCACCAGCGGACAACGTCAGCAATATATTTTTCCAGCTAGAGAGTTTGTCCTGCTCGCACAAAAAGCCAGCCAAAAATATGACCAAGCAAAACTTAGCTATTTCACTAGGTTGCATATTGAAACTACCTATCCCTATCCAGCGCGTCGCACCATAGCTAGACTTGCCTAGTCCAGGGATGAAAACTAACGCCAAGAGTACCAAACCTATGAGATAGGCTAATAAATAAAATTTTTTGTATAGTTTCACATTGACTCGAGACGCCACCACTAATCCTACTGCACCTATGACGACACCTATTAGTTGTTTCTTGCCAAAATAAAAAGAATTTCCATACGTATTGACTGCGCTCACATGACTAGCGCTGTACACCATTAACACACCAAATATGGCTAGAGCGAAAGTACATATTAGGATGATAATACTATTTTTTCTTAACATATTCATTCACCAACTCTTTGAATTTCCTACCCCTCTGCTCATAGTTTTTGTATTGGTCAAAACTAGCACACGCCGGCGAAAATAATATCGTTGACGACGAAGTAGCCTTAGCGACACTTATGGCAAAAGCCTCATCCAAAGTCTCGCATATTGATATGTTATCATATCCGTTCATCAATGCGCACGTATATATCTTGTGTCTTGTCTCTCCAAATGCTACCACATATGCCAGTTTGTCTTTGTATTTGAATATATCTGAGAAATCCAAATTTTTATCACTACCACCGAGTATCAATACTTCATCATCATATGCCTCTATAGCGCTAATAGTCGAGTGCGGAGTGGTACTTTTGCTGTCATTTATGTATGTCACGCCATTGTGCTCCCCTAGATACTCACATCTATGCTCAGGCGTCCTAAAAGAACGCAATACTCTGGCTATATTGTTATTTGATATATTCATTAGTTTTGCAAAACATATCGCACACAGCACATTGTAATAATTGTGTTTGCCTTTCACTAGCAATTCATCCAATCTCATTATGCACTCGTCCTTATAATAAATAACGCCGTCGTGTATATATGCCCCGTCGCACTTGCATTTCTGCGAATAATATACCTTTTGGCAATTCACATTTTCTACATCAATAGCATATTGCTCATCCAAATTGACAACAAATACGTCGTCAGTCAGCATATGACGAGATATGTTTAGTTTGATTTGGTAATAATTCTCAAATGTCTTATGCCTATCTAAATGATCAGGCGCTATATTGGTGATAGTACTTATGTGCGGTCTAAAATTATATTCATTTTCCAACATAAAACTGCTGACCTCTACCACATAAATATCTTTTCTTTTCTCTAGCACCGCCCTGCACACTGGATAGCCAATATTGCCTATTGCGATACTTTTCGTCTGGGTATTTAGCAAATCGTTTATTAATTTCACTGTCGTAGTCTTGCCATTAGTTCCAGTCACAGCCAAAATAGTATTCTCGCTAAACATACAGCCCAGTTCCATTTCACTCAGGATGATTTTGCCATTTGTACGCAAGTAATTTATGTATTTATTGTCTATAGGCACAGCTGGCGATACTATCGCTATGTCTATGCTGTCCAGCAAATCTTCGCTAAGAGTGCGTTCCACGATACAGTGAGAAATTGCTTTTTTGTATTTCGGATAAGATTTCACCAAACGTTCATATACAGTCTCATCATCGTCGTGGATATGACAAAAAGCACCTACCTTGTCGAGCAAAATAGATGCGTATACTCCACTATCGCTTAGGCCGTATATTAGACAATTTTTCTTATCAAACTTTATCATAAGATATTGTATTATCGCGCCTGCATTTTTATGTCATAGTAGTGTAAATAAAATAGTCAGTAACCCCAATACTGATGTCAAAGTCGAATAACAAAATACTATTTTAGGCTCAGAAAAACCACACTGCTGGAAGTGATGATGCAGTGGTGCCATTTTGAATACTCTCTTGCCTGTGCGCTTGAAATGCAACACTTGAATAATCACTGACATAGCAGAGATGATGAACGTGATACCTAGCGGAATGATAAAAAGTTCAAACCCACTCACACAGCACACAGCAGAGATAAATCCGCCTATCCCCAGAGACCCTACATCCCCCATAAAGATGCTTGCTCTGTATGTATTGTATACCAAAAATGCGAATATACTTCCAGCGAATATTGACGAAAGCACTCCATAGTGATATATCGTCTCTACTGTATCTATATCAGCACCTGCTAAGTAAATATTGTCTTTATATAGCATCAATAGCGCTACCAAAAAAACCAAAAATATTAGACTATTAGACGAAGCTAGTCCATCCAAGCCATCAGTAAGATTTAGACTATTAGTAGTCGCCAAGCATACAAACATTATAGCAGGTATTATCCATATGCCTATGTCTATACTCCCAAATGAAAATGGTAATATAATAGTGCCACCTACTTTTGAAAAATACACATATAGTGCAAATATGAATGATATACCGACTTGTCCAATCACCTTTTGATAGGCACGCAACCCTAGATTTTGTTTGTACTTGACCTTGATAAAATCATCCAAAAATCCTAGCAATGCAAAACACAGACCCACTGCATAAACGATAAACCATTCTAGCCTAAATGGTAATACGATAAGTGCCACCACTAGTGTACATAAGAAGAAAAGTACACCACCCATAGTAGGTGTACCTTGTTTTGACTTATGTTCTTCGACATAGCCAAGTATAGTCTGACTTACTGACAGTTTCTTTATGACGCGTATAATGACAGGCATTATACACACGCCTATAGCCCAAGATATTAAGAAACCCAAAAGAATTTTTGTCACTACTACTCCTCATATTCATTGACCACATCTATATCACTATATGGCACTTTTATATTGTAGAATATCTGATAATTCTCATTTCCTTTGCCTAGGATAGCCACGATATCATCTTTTTGTGCGATGTTCAAAGCTTTGTTTATAGCTTTTCTTCTATCACTTATTTTTTCATAATTTGATATTTTTATTCCTTTTTCGACATCATTTATTATGGCGTCTGGGTCTTCATAGCGTGGGTTATCTGATGTTATTATAGCGTAGTCGGCGTATTCTGATACTATGCTAGCCATGATTGGCCTTTTCGTGGCGTCGCGATTTCCGCCACATCCAAACACTACTATCAGCCTGCCTGTGCTCACTTTTCTTAGTGTGGACAATATCTTATCTATGCCGTCCGGTGTGTGTGCAAAGTCTATAACCACATTATAATTATTCTTCTTGACTACATTAAATCTACCTGGGATAACTATATCTTTTTCTGCTACATAATCGCAAAGTTTTTGCAAATCAAATCCTAATTGGTGACAGATTATGAGTGCCATGGTGACATTGTATAGGTTGTAGTCCCCTATCAATGAAGTGTACATATAATAATTCTTAGCCTTATATGTTAGCACAGCACTGCTACCATTGATATCGGAACTAATCTGCGTGATATTGTAGTCTGCTAGTTTATCACTAGATACACATAGTTTATCATTGCTAATATTGTCGTAAACTACGTTCGCATTCGCGTCATCTATGTTGACCAAACAAACACTTGACATATCTGGGATAAACAGCATTTCTTTCGCTCTAATGTATTTGTCCATACTACCGAAATAATCTAAATGGTCTTGGGTAATATTGGTAAGTGCCGACACTGCGAATTTAATAGGCAATACTTTGTTTTGGTCCAATGAATGTGCAGATACTTCCATGACGATGTAATCTACTTTCATTTCGGATATTATTTGAAACAGTTTGATACTATCAGGAGTAGTTAATTCTGCTTCGCGTACTCGCTGATCTCCCACGAAACATCCTTCTGTACCTATCAAGCCTACAGTTTTGCCCATACCTTCCAAAATGTTCTTTATCAAAAATGTAGTGGTAGTTTTGCCATTTGTGCCTGTGATGCCTATAAATTTAGCAGTACAATGTTCAAAACCGTAGTATTTGGCTGAAGCATACGCCATAAATTCACGCACATTCCTGACTACTATCTGCATTATTTCTATATCTAGTTTTCTTTCACATACCACGCACACAGCGCCATTCTCGAGCGCCTCCCGCACGAAATCATGACCGTCGCAGTGTGTGCCTTTGATGCAGAAAAACATAGAATTATTCAATCTTTCTCTGCTATCAAATGTTAAATTTTGGATGTCAATATTTATTTCATTTTTTATCTCTAAAATATCTCGATCCTTTATTAATTCTGATATTAACATAAATCTCCTCTACTCTGTCATCAAAACTACTGTCTCATCTGCATACAGCATAGTGTGCGCCACTGGAGATTGAGCCAGCACATATTCGCCATCACCCGCTATGTCGCTATACAGCCCCAAGGTGGCTAGTTCTGCGCACGCATCCGACAACGTCATTCCGACCAAGTATGGCATCTCTACATCGGCTGTGTTTGTGATTTGTTCTGGGTCATCTGGCGGAATATTTTTGATAGCAAATATATCACTAAATACTTTTTTGCCTATTGGTGACGCCACTACACCACCATAGTATGCGCCCTTTGGCTCATTCACTGCCACTATTAGGACATATTTTGGCTGAGTAGTGGGATACACTCCTACGAAGCTAGATATGTATTTCCCTTGCGCTACCACGCCGTTTTCGTATTTCTGTGCAGTACCAGTCTTACCCCCGACTGCATACCCAGGAATATAAGTCAGTTTGCCATCGTATCCATTAATATTTATGCTCAGCATACTCAATAAATCACTAATGGTCTGCTGTTTGAGATTAATTTGTCTGTCATTTTGCTTGTATTGGTATACAATCGAGCCATCCTGAGCGTCAGTCATGTATTCGAGTAAATGTGGTGTTTTGAAACTGCCACTCACTATGCCATTTACGCAAGACACCATTTGCAATGGGGTCACTGCCACACTATGACCAAATCCTATGCGCGCCAAGTCATTGTTTGTCACGTTCGCTAGATTCATCAGTATACCCGAACTTTCTGCAGATATGTCCACATTAGTTTTTTGCCCCAGGCCAAAAGCATTTAGGTATTCATAAAATTTTTCCTTACCTAATCTGAGTGCGAGATTTACGAATACGCAGTTGCAACTATTCTTAAATCCCTCCACCAAAGTCTGACTGCCATGACCTATAGTGCGCCAGCATTTTATCCTCTGGCCGTCTACTGTGCATGAGCCACCGCAATAAAATCTATCGTTCAAATCTACCAATCCCTCATTCAGACATGCTACCAAAGTAAATATTTTGAAGGTACTACCCGGCTCATAAACATCTACTACAGAGGTATTTTTGGTCAATTCGTTCAGCATCGAGACATCTTCTCTAGGTGGTGTATTCAAGTCAAAACTAGGCTTATTTGACATGGCCAGTATCCCACCAGTCTCAGCATCGAGCACTATACCTAATACACTCTTGGCTTGGTGCTCTACATATGCAGTGTTCAAGGCTTGTTCCAATATACTCTGTATCTGCACGTCTATGCTGAGACCTACATTTAGTCCCGGGATGCTAGGGATGTAATATGCCAGTGAGTTTTCTAGTTCTTTTCCCTGCGCATTGGCTTGGATTAGACTTTTGCCTTTGGTCCCCTTTAGATACTTGTCGTAATACGCCTCTATGCCCGCCTGCCCCACATTGTCTATAGTGGCATAGCCCAGCACCTGTGTCAGCAAGTCGCCGAATGGGTACACTCTGCCTATATTCTGAGATAGGTATACTCCCGAATATCCAGAATTCACTATTTCCATGGCTGTATCCTCATCTACTTGCATTTTGACCAAACTTTCAGATATATACACGTTGGTGAGTTTTTTGTACAGGCTGTCATAATCTTTATCTAATTTTTTGCTCAAAAATGACGCCAATTCGGCTGGTTTGTCTACATTTCTCGCTCTAACATAAACGTCGTATGTCGTCACACTAGTAGCCAGCAAAACACCGTTTTTGTCGCAAATATCTCCACGTCTCGCACTGAGTGGTAAATCTCTTAGCCATTGGCTCATTGCTTTGACTTGGAGTTCTTTGTTATTTACTATTTGCAAAGCAAATAATCTCACCGCCAGCGCACAAAAACATATCACTATCGCTAGTAATGCGCACAAAAATCTCCTCTGCAAAGAAAAAAGATTGTAAAACTTCCTAAACTTTTGCATAATTTAAGATATTTTACAATCTCTGAATTTATGAGTTATTTGTTGTATTATTGAGTCTTTTTTCGATAGTCTCTATTTGCACACGCTTTAGATCTACCGAGTGAGATATGTTGTTCATTGCCACGAAATTGTATATCATAAATCCAAATAGCGCAACGAATATGAATGAGTATAAGAAAAACGCCAATTTTAATCTAAATTTGAATATTTGTTCCTTTGTACTTTCTTTCTTAGTGAATGTACGTTCTTCGAAAAATGGATTAGAAGATACTTGTGTCATATTAGCAGTGGCGGTATTCTCTTTTTTCTTCTCGTATCTGCTGAATACTTGGTCAATTTTTGACATTTTTTGCGTACCATACTCACTCTCTGGCGAGAATGTGGTGTCCGAAAAAACATTGATATCTTCTGGAATATCAATAGTCACCGTATTTGACTGAGCATTTTTTTCGAATAAATCGTATGCCATAATTATCTCCTTTTATTTTTATATTTTTTTTGCTATTCTTAGTTTTGCGCTAATGCTACGGCTATTGTCTCTCATCTCCGCATCAGACGGAACGATAGGCTTCTTATTTATGAGTTCTAGGTCTGCTTTGTGCCCACATATACACTGCGGTATCTTAGGCGGACATAGACAATCAGTAGAATGCACTTTGAAGATATTTTTGACTATCCTGTCCTCTAATGTGTGGAATGTAATGATACTGATCCTGCCGTCTGCATCGAGCAAGTCTATCATATCTTCTAGACTGGACTGCAGTTCGTCTAACTCGCAATTCACTTCTATTCGTATAGCCTGAAATACTTTGTTCGCTAGTGCTGGCTTGTGCTGTTGCGACAACGGATAACAACTCACTACTATATCTCTTAGCTCGTAAGTGGTCTCTATCGGCTTAGTTTCTCTTTGCTTGACTATCTTCGTCGCTATGCTACGGCTGTGCTTTTCTTCCCCATAGGCGAACATTATTTTCTCTAACTGTTGCTGTGTGTATGTATTGACCACATCATATGCCGAGAATCTCTGATTAATATTCATTCGCATATCCAGTGGTCCGTCTTTCATATAGCTAAACCCACGCTCAGCATTGTCTATCTGATACGACGATACGCCCAAGTCAGCTATGATGCCATCCACCTTCTCCACTTCGTACGAATCTAGCCAATTTTTGATATCAGCGAAGCTTCCACATATGAATGTTATCTTGTCAGCGTATTTGGCTAGCCTATTTTTAGCGAAATCCAGCGCCTCGATGTCTTTATCAATGCAATACAAATGCCCTTTTTTGAGCCGTTTCGCGATTTCTAACGAATGCCCACCACCGCCAGTAGTGCAATCCACGTAAATACCGTCAGGCTTGATGTCTAGCCCATCGATACTCTCATTTAACAATACTGATACGTGCTTAAACTCCATTCTTATTGATTACCTCTATCGCTTTTTTGAAATTCTTATCAAAGTCCGCATCAAAATGGCTAACTTTCTTCTTCCATATGTCAGTATTCCATATCTCTATCCTGTCGCCCACACCTAAGATACATATGTCCTTTTCGAGCTTGGCATAATCATTCAGCGTGCTAGGTATAGTGTATCTGCCTTGATTGTCCGCGACGAATAACTCCGTAGCCGACATTATCATACTCATACATGAGTACAGCTCAGGGTCTAGAGTGTTGTTCTTCTCGAGCTGGGAGATGATTTTGTCCTTAAATGCTTTTTCGGTCATAACGAAAAGACAATTACCAAACCCTTTAGTGATGTAGAGCGTGTCTTCACCACATACTTGCTTGATATTCTTAGGCAGTCTTATTCTGTTCTTATCATCTTTTTGATAATAATATGTCCCCAAAAACATCTCTACTCTCCCCTTTAATCCCCTATATCATAACACACATTCTATCCAAAATCAACCCTTTTTAACCACTTTTATCAACTTTTTTATTTTTTTTCATACAAAAATCAGCCCCCACCGGCTGATTTTTGCACGCCCGCACTTGCCTTCATCACAAAAAACAGCGATAGTGCAAACTATCGCTGTTTTTTTGTGCGCATGTGCTAGCAATTAGCATATCTATCCAAAAACTTTAAGTTTCGATAAGTGAATTTGCTGTACATTTTACTGTTAATGTCTTATTAGAAGTCATTGTGAATGAAGAAGTACTATATGACATAGAAACATATCCACTTGGTAAAGATACATAATCTGATGGATCTACTGTATCGCCATATTCAATACTAAATTTATTAGAGGTTATAGTTGTACCAGAAGTAGTCACATACTTAATAGTGAGTGTATAAGTTATCTTAGTACAAGTTACAGTCAGTGTCTTATTACTTGTCATCGTAAAACTCGAAGACGAATACGATGATATAGTGTAGCCTGTAGGTGCACTAGCCACGCTAGAAGCGCTCACCGATGCACCATAATCATACGTCTTGCTATCCGTACTGATAGTGCTACCATTACATACATATTTAATGGTTAGTGTATAAGTTATCTTAGTACAAGTTACAGTTATAGTTTGAGCACTTGTCATAGTCACACTAGATGGTGAATATGACGATATGGTATAGCCTGTGGGTGCACTAGCCACGCTAGAAGCACTCACCGTAGTACCATAGGAATACGTTTTACTATCTGTATCGATAGTACTACCACTACATACATAATTAATAGTGAGTTTATAAGTTCTAGTACTGCGACTGAAATTCGCTGTAATGTAAGTAGTGCCAGTAATAGTACCACTAGATTTACTCCAGCCAGTGAATGTATATGTATATTGAGATGTATCCGAACTAGTGCTAGATGTTATTGAATAACTTCCTACTGTCAGTGTACCACCATAATCACTAGAAAGTCCAGCAGAAACACTCGTTCCATAAGCTACATATACAGACGACTTACTTACGCTACCATAACTACTAGGACTTGCTGAGATATATACGTAATAGTACTGTTTAGACCTAGTAAAACTAGCTGTGATAGTAGTATTAGAAGTAATAGTATCACCATTGGATATACTCCAACCAC
>CAYWFC010000014.1:0-21298 GCA_964457935.1 uncultured Lachnospiraceae bacterium | reverse complement strand
CAACAAAAGATGCATTTTAAAGAGAAATCTTGAATTGATTTTGTGCAAATAATCTCGTGTGGCATATACTTTCTTGACACCTACATTGTCGCTAAAAGCAATTACTTGGCGATTAATATTCGTCACGTCGACGACATCAAAGTCCACAATGTCTAGATGTCTCAGCCCACTGCGTACCAACATCTCACACACCGCACCGCCTACTCCGCCAACGCCGAAAACTAATATGTGTTTGGAACATATATTGTCTATGCTTTCTTTGCCTACCATTTTTTCAAATCTTGCCAAAAATTCTGTCATTACAAAATGTATTTATTGAAATCTAATTCTTTCAACATACCTTTCATATTTTGTTTTACATATTCTTCGTTTATTTCCACTTTTACCAATGGGTTTTCGTTGCTAGCATTAAAAGATATATCTTCCATTAGGTTTTCTAATAAAGTTTGTAATCTCCTAGCGCCAATATTTTCGTTCGTTTCATTCTCTGTTTCTGCCATTTGGGCTATTGCCTTCAACGCATCGTCTGTAAAATGCAAGTCTATATTATCCACAGCTAACATTTCTTGGTACTGTTTGGTCAGAGCATTCTGCGGCACAGTCAGTATTTTGTAGAATTCTTCCTTCTTGAGACTATGCAATTCTACACGAATAGGGAATCGTCCTTGCAACTCTGGTATCAGGTCATTTATATCAGCCACATGGAATGCACCAGCCGCTATAAATAGTATATAATCTGTGTGAACTACACCATATTTCGTATTTACTACACTACCTTCTACTATAGGTAGTATGTCTCTTTGGACACCCTCGCGGGAGACGTCTTGACCGTTAGTTTTCTTGTTCACGATTTTATCTATCTCATCTATAAATATGATGCCGTCTTGCTCTGCACGAGTGATAGCTTCCCTGCTCAGATTGTCTTGATCTAGGAGTTTGTCACATTCTTCTTCGAGCAACATTTCGCGTGCTTTTTGGACAGACAATTTTTTAGTCTTAATCATTCCGCCAAACATACCGCCTACGATTTGCCCGATATTAAATTCTCCGCCACCTGCAGACAAAATATCTATTTGTTTTGGTTGTTCTTTGACCTCGACATCTATGACATCTGCATCAAATTCGCCTGCCAAAAATTTATTCTCAAAGTCTACCTTAAACGACTCTGTATCCATACTTTCTGGCTTGTTCGCTTTTTTGAGAGGATACAGTATGTCTTTGATTTTCTTATTTACAGCGAGGATTGCTTTGTCGCTTACCAGTTTGGATTGTTCTTCTTTTACTAGACGATATGATACTTCCACCAAATCTCTTACCATACTCTCGACATCTCTACCCACATAGCCTACTTCTGTGTATTTGGTGGCTTCCACCTTCACGAATGGAGCGTTGACCAGTTTAGCCAAACGTCTAGCTATCTCAGTCTTACCTACACCAGTAGGGCCCTTTAGGATGATATTTTTAGGTGTAATTTCGCTCCTAAGTTCTGCAGGAAGTTGGCTTCTGCGATAGCGGTTTCTCAGGGCTATAGCCACTGCTCTTTTAGCCTCGTCCTGACCTATGATATATTTGTCTAGTTTCTCGACTATTTGCTTGCAAGTTAATTCCATTACACTTCCTCCACGATAAAGTTTTTGTTCGTAAATACGCACAAATCACTAGCAATTTCCATAGATTTTACCGCTATATCTCGTGCGGACAAGTCAGTATTTTGAGCCAATGCTTTAGCAGCGGACAGAGCGTAATTACCACCACTACCTATGGCACATATACCGTCGTCAGGCTCGATGACATCGCCTATATCGGTCAATATTAGGAGTTGTTCTTTGTCGGCTATGATAATCATAGCGTTTATCTTACCATTGGATGGCTGTTCACGTAGACTACGTGCTATCTCGACTGCACTTCTGATGAGTGAGCCAGAATATTTGTTTAAGTATTTTTCTATCTTCTCACACAGGCTAAAAGCATCTGCCGTAGTGCCGGCAAATCCTGCTATTACTGTATCATTATATAGACGCCTTACTTTCTTTGCGGTGCCTTTCATTATCACACTCTCGCCTACAGTGACTTGCCCATCACCAGCAATGACTGTCTTGCCATTTCGTTTCACAGCGACTATTGTTGTCCCTTTTATGCTCATATTAGTTCTCCTCGTTTTCTTTCTTTTCTATATTTACATATCCGCATTCTTTGTTGTCGCAGTATGTCTTTATGGTAGACTGCGTAAAATGTTTGAATAAATGTCCACCGCATTTGTCGCATTTGCCTATCGGCAAGTCCCATGACATATATTTGCAATTCGGATATCCTTCACATCCGAAAAATGTCTTGCCTGTTTTAGAAAATTTTTCTGATACAGGGCTACCGCACTCAGGGCATACACCTTTTTCGGTTATTATGTGTTTTTTCTCGATATTTAATGTGTTTTTGCATTTTGGATAGTTTGGACATGCCAAAAATTTGCCATATTTACTCTCGCGATACACCATATTTGCCCCACATTTGTCGCAAATAACATCACTGACTTCTACTTCTTTCTTTACGAGCGCAGATTTCTCGTAAGCGTTATCCAACTGCGCTCTAAAGTCTTGGTAGAAAGTATCTATTAGATTGCGCCAATCCTTACCGCCTAATTCTATTTCGTCCAATTTCTCTTCCATTTCTGCGGTAAATTTGACATTCATTAGATTTTCGAAATAATTCTCTAGAAATTCCGTTACTTTTATCCCCAATTCTGTAGGTACGATGTATTTACCATCTTTTTTGGTATAATCTCTAGACGCGATAGTAGTCACTGTAGCAGCATAAGTGGCTGGACGTCCTATCCCTTTGTCTTCCATTTCTTTGACTATAGTACTCTCTGTATAACGTACAGGTGGCTTGGTGAATTTCTGCTCGTATTTTAATTCCTGTTTGATCAATTTATCCCCGACTGCTAGTTTTGGCAGATTTATACCACTCTTTTCTTCGTCCATTGGCTTGTACACTCTAGTGAAGCCGTCAAATTTCAATGCTCGACCAGATGATCTGAATTTGTATTCATTGGCAGTGATATCCACTGTCATGCTATCGTACTGAGCGTTAGTCATTTGGCTTGCCAAAAATCTATTGAACACCAGTGTGTACAACTGCAAATATTTGTTCTCTATCTTGCCCTTCAAATATTCAGGTGTAAATTGTAATGTAATAGGTCGAATGGCTTCGTGCGCATCTTGAGCGGATTTTTTTGACTCATGCACATTAAATTTTGACGGCATATATTGAGTACCGAAATTCTCTAAAATATACTTTTTAGCCATTTCCTGTGCTCCAGCAGACACTCTGGTACTATCTGTACGTATATATGTCACCAGCGCATATTTTCCTTCGCCGGCTATCTCGATGCCCTCATACAAATCTTGCGCGCATCTAGTGTATGCCGATAGGCTCATTTTTAATTTTTCGACTGCGTCTTGCTGTAATGTACTAGTGATATATGGAGCAGGGGCTTTTTGAGCCACTGTGCTCTCTTTGACACTGTCCACTACGAAATCTGCGCCGTCCAGATCAGTCAAAACTTTATCGACTTGTTGCTTGTTCTGTAATTTAATCTTCTTGCCCTGATATTCTGTCAAATCACTTTTGAATGTAGACTTATATCCTTCTTTTGACAGCAACGCAGAAAAATTCCAGTATTCTTCTGGGACAAAACTCTGTATTTTCTTTTCTCTATCCACTATTAGTTTCAGTGTCACAGATTGGACACGACCAGCGCTAAGCTTGCTCTTGATTTTCTGAGACAGCAATGGTGACAATTTATATCCCATTAGCCTATCCAATACTCTTCTGGCCTGCTGTGCGTCGATTAGATTGTAGTTTAACGTTCTAGGATTTTCGATAGCGTGCTGTACGGCTGTCTTAGATATTTCATTAAACTCTATTCTCACTGGTGCGTCTTTGGGTAGGTCTAACACATATGCTAGATGCCATGAAATCGCTTCCCCCTCTCTATCCGGGTCAGTCGCGAGATACACAGCGTCTGCTTTGGCGTATTTTTGTTTGATCTGTTTGACCAATTCTTCTTTTTCTTTAGTGATGACATATGTCGGAGTGTAGTTATTATTTACGTCTACACCGAGAGTCTTGACTGGCAAATCTCTAAAATGCCCCTTGGTAGCAAAGACTTCGTAATCACTGCCTAGATATTTTTTGATTGTGTCCCTTTTGGCTGGACCTTCTATTAATACTAACTTCATACTTTTCCCTTAATTCGATAAATAATAATTGCCTGGCAACTTTTCAATCAGTCCCTTCATCTGCAATGTTATCAATATAGCATTCAGTTGGTCAGGTACTAAATGAGTCAAATCAGCAAGTTCTTGATATGACTTTTTCTCAGACTTGATATACTTTATTATAGTTTTCTCAGAAAAGTCAAGTTGAAAGTTGTCTTTATTTATATTTTTTGCATATGAAATGTTGTAATTATCCAAAATATCATTTGGTGATAACACGATACTAGTAGTGAATTCTTGAATAGTACGATTACATCCTTCGCTCTCTGGAGAGGATAATTTACCCGGAATGGCGAATATATCTCTATTGTACTCTATGGCGTAATTTCGAGTATGAATAGAGCCACTATTGTATGTCGCCTCTGTCATCAATACACCTCTAGACAATCCTGCGATAATCCTATTCCTAATAGGGAACATATATGACTGAGGCACTACGTCAGGCCTATTCTCGCATATGACTAGATTGTTTTCGATGATGCGGTTAAATAGTTTAATATTTATCGCTGGATATATATGATGAAAACCTCCAGCCAGTACCGCGATAGTATTACCTTGCACTTGTAGAGCCATCTCGTGAGCGACAGTATCTATGCCACTACACATACCACTAACTATAGTGAAACCATTTTCTGCCAATTTTTTGGTAAATATTCGAGTCTCGAGTTTGCCATAATCAGTAGGTCGCCTAGTACCTACTACTGCCAAACAATTTGAGTTCAATAATTGAATATTGCCCTTGCAATAAAGTATCAATGGTGGATTGGTAGTTTCTTTCAGTAATACTGGATAGGCATCATCTTCTTGGGTTAGGAGTATTACATTTTCTTTTTCATACTGTCTTACGACGTTCTGATATGTCGCGTCGTCGCTAAGTATCTCCATTTTGTTATATTTGTTTTCTTCTATCAATGTCAGCAAAAAAGTCTTGTACTTAGCCAAGTTTTTTCTAATATTATCGCCTTTTATGTGTTCGATTATCCTATATTTGGTCATATACGACAAAAAATCGAATAAATCTAACCAAATTAAATTTTCTCTATAATTATTCTTCATTATACTGTATATTTCCTATCTAATGATCTGTATTGTATCGCTTCTGCGATGTGCTGAGTTTTGATATTCTCACAGCCTGCCAAGTCCGCGATAGTCCTAGCCACTCTAAGTATACGACTATATCCCCTGGCGCTTAGATTTAGCACATTGAATGCTGTCTCTATTAGGTCAGTGCTATCTTTGTCTAGTTTGCAATACTTTTTGAAATCTTTCTCTGTCATTTTGCTATTGGAATACACATTCGTTCCCTTGAAACGATTTAACTGTATTTCTCTGGCTTTATTGACACGCTTCTTTATCTCTTCAGAACTTTCTTCGAGTGCATCCACAGTGAGTTCATCATAGCCTACACTGTCTACTTCTATATGCAAATCTATCCTATCTAGCAATGGTCCAGATATCTTGTTTAGATACTTTTGTATCGCGCTAGGCTGACATTTGCACTGCACTTTTGTACTACCATAATATCCACATGGACATGGATTCATGCTGGCTATTAGGTTAAAATTCGCTGGGTAAGATACAGTGAGCATATTTCGAGCCACTGTGATGGCGCCATCTTCCATAGGCTGTCTCAATACTTCTATAGTCTTGCGGTCGTATTCTGGCAATTCATCTAGGAATAACACTCCGTTGTGTGCTAGACTAATCTCGCCCGGTTTAGCAGTTCTGCCACCGCCTGTGAGTGCTATCATAGTGGTAGTATGGTGCGGTGATCTAAATGGTCTATGCACTATGATACCTTTGTCATTATCCAATATGCCTGCTACACTATGTATCTTCGTCACTTCGAGTGCTTCTTCAAATGTCAAATCAGGCAAAATACTAGGGAAACACTTGGCTAGCATTGTCTTTCCAGAGCCAGGTGGACCTATCATCAATACATTGTGCCCACCAGCAGCAGCTATCTCCAGTGCTCTCTTCGCACTATATTGCCCTTTTACATATGCGAAGTCGTATTTCGACTCATATTCATTCTTTACTTGGTCGAATGTCTTGACATTTTGCTTTTCTACTTGTATCTCATTTTCCAAAAATTTGACTATTTGCACGAGATTATCCATAGCATATATATCTATGCCGTCTATAAACGATGCTTCATTAGCGTTTGCTTTAGGAATGATGAATTTGCTATAACCTAATTGTTTGGCAGATATTATCATAGGCAAAATGCCGTTTACCTTACGCACGTCACCATCAAGGGACAGTTCGCCTAAAATAACGAAATCTTTTAGACTCTCATTTTTGATAGTCTCGTTGGCGCCCAATATACCCAATGCGATAGGCAAGTCATACATAGAGCCGACTTTTTTGGTATGTGCAGGGGCTAGATTGACTATGATCTTATTGATAGGGAAATTAAATCCACTATTTTTGATGCTAGCTTTGACTCTCTCTTTTGATTCCTTGATGGCGGTATCTGCCAGGCCTACCACTTCGTATCCAGGCAACCCCGGATTGACATCTATCTCGACTTCTACCACATAGCCGTCTATACCGTCTAATCCATAACTCAAAACTTTTGATAACATATTCACCTCAAAGCGTGTCTACCAGACTTAATGACCAGTAGTCCTCATGCTAGCCAAATTTTAACTTAGCTAAATAGATTATACAGAAAATATTAAAATAAAGCAACTAAAAAATAGGTCTGCCAAAATATGACAGACATTTTTTATGAATTACTGAGTTTGGACATAAAAAAATCGTGTAATAAAACACGATATTTTATGAATTTGTGGCAAATTATCTTTTTTCTTTGATTTTTGCAGCCTTGCCAGATAGATCGCGCAAATAATATAATTTAGCACGACGAACACTACCACGTCTAATCACTTCGATTTTATCAATCTTAGGTGAATGGATAGGGAATGTTCTCTCTACGCCTATACCAAATGATACACGACGAACGGTGAAATTCTCTCTGATACCGCTGTTTTTCTTAGCGATACAAACACCTTCATACGCCTGTATTCTCTCTCTTTCTCCTTCGATAACCTTTACATATACTTTAACGGTATCGCCAACATTGAATGGAGTGAGATTGGTCTTCATTGCTTCTTGCTCTAGTTGTTTGATTATAGCGTTCACAAAATACCTCCTACCTAAGCGTTCTTGTTTGTTGACAACAGCGGACCGCCCAATAACTTTAGTAATATAACATACTTTTTGCATTTATGCAAGCATTTTATACAAATTTGTATAAAATAAATTCGATTTTTATCGTTATTTCGCATCAAAATGCGTTTTCTATATGCCTTATCTCATCTGCCAATATATCAATCACATCAAATCTGACATTATAGTCGAGCAACCCGCGCGCCTGCAAATACGATGACGCTATCATACGTATTTTGCGTTGTTTGTACTCGTCCACTGCTTCGCATGGCAGGCCAAATTTTGCATTGCGTCTGGCTTTGACTTCGACAAAAACTATGTAGTCCTTGTCCATGGCTATGATATCTATCTCTCCCATTTTGTTTTTGAAATTTTGAGCGATTATTTTGTATCCTTTCTTTATGAGAAAATCATACGCTTCCGCTTCGCCCAATTTTCCTTTTATGATATGTTGCATTGAA
This sequence comes from uncultured Lachnospiraceae bacterium, assembly GCA_964457935.1. Taxonomy (GTDB): domain Bacteria; phylum Bacillota; class Clostridia; order Christensenellales; family UBA1242; genus STF1-107. The sequence continues at coordinate 13,386 of CAYWFC010000014.1, read as the reverse complement.
TACATTCGTCTAGCGTAATACGCCCAAGACTTCCTTTTCTAAAATCTTTTATCAGCATCAGTGATGCGCGTTCGTAGTCTATCTCGTTACCGCGCAATATGCACCCGCGCTTTCGTGCGATAGCCTCCAAAACCTCTAGATCAGTCAGGCCATCCACAGAGACTTTGTAATAATCAAATATGCCATTTCTGCCTCGCATATCAGATATAAACTTCAATGCCAAATGTTCTATTTTTACCACTTCATCACGTATACTACCCACATATGCTAGATTGTAGCCTGTCTGTTCGTTCTCAAAAGACGGCCACAATGTCCCCGGTGTATCCATTACTTGCAAAAAGTCGCCTACTGTCACCCATTGAGATGATCTGGTGACACCTGCTCTGTCACCTGTGATAGCACGTGCTTTGCCACAGAGTTTATTCACTATAGTGCTTTTACCGCAATTCGGCACACCTATGACCATACATCTAAAGATAAAATTTACCTTATTTGCCTTGTTTTTGTCTATTAATGGCTTCAAGAGATATTTTATTTGATTAGTAATGACATTGGCTTGCATATTGGGTGCAAATGCCACACAAGTCGAATTTTCTGTAGTGAGACGGCTTATCCACTGCTTTGTTTGCTTTGGATCAGCCAAATCCGATTTATTCAGTACGAAACAAATGGGCTTATCTTTGATGAATTTGACAAATTCTGGATTTAGGCTACTCTCTGGTGCTCTGGCGTCTAGTACATATATAAAAAGATTGCAAAGTTTACTGTCACTTTGCATTTTTCTCAAACTTTTCGTCATATGTCCTGGAAACCAGTTAATCATTTTGACTCCTTAATGTATTTTTCATACAGATCAGGTCGGTTACGTTTTGTTATCTCTATAGACTGACTCAATCTGTACTCATTTATCTTAGCATGGTGTCCGTTTAACAATATTTCTGGCACTTTCATACCCTTATATTCTGCTGGACGCGTATATTGATTGTATTCTAGCAAATTGTTAGAAAAACTTTCACTCTCTAGACTTTCACTTTTTATCACATCAGGTACTAACCTAGCCACTGCATCCACTACTGCCATTGCCGGTATCTCACCGCCTGTGAGGACGTAATCACCGACAGATAATTCTTGAATGTTGTAATAATCATATACTCGCTGATCGATACCTTCGTAATGCCCACAAAGTATGACAATATGCTCTAATTTAGACATCTCTATGGCTCTTTGCTGATCAAAAACTATTCCTCTGGGAGACATAGCGAATATCACAGAATGGTCAGTTTTGACGCTGTCAATGGCATCAAATATAGGCTGGCACATCATCACCATACCCGCTCCACCGCCAAATGGCACATCATCACACTGACAATGTTTATTTTTAGCAAAATCACGAATGTTTGTGATACGGATAGTTATTTTGCCGTTGTCTTGAGCACGTTTTAGTATGCTAGTATTCAACGCAGTAAACATCTCTGGAAATAAAGTAAGGATATCTATGATCATATCTTTACCTCGTCGAAACGCGTTTTATTTACAGTAAATCCGCCTTTGTCGTTTTGCCATATTATGTCATGCACGAATGGGATTTGATAGTCCACACCGTTGGAATTGATAGTCAGCACATCAGCACTGCCGTATTGTTCTACATTCACTATATATCCTAGTGGACTTCCGTCTTCGTATGAGACTTCTGCTCCGAGTAGGTCTGCTACTAATAGCATATCCTTGAAGTATTCTGCATACTCATTCCTGTCTATGCTGATTAGTTGATTTCTGTATGTCTCTGCCGTTGCGGTATCAGAAATGCAGTCAAGCGTTACAGCGTATGCATTATTTAACTTGAGTACATTAGTAATATGAGCCGGCTTTAGCGAGTCACCTAAAAACACATTCCTAAAAATAGAAAAAGGCATGTCATCATCTACGAGAGGCTGTATTTTGACAGCCCCTCTAATGCCATGCGGTTTTAATATTTTTGCTACAATAAGTATATCTCTCATAAATCTACAACGCTAAGAATTTGACAGACACTCTCTCGCGAGGCTTAGCCATTGAACGCACCAAAGTACGAATAGCCTTAGCCACTGTGCCGTCTTTTCCAATGATATGACCTAAGTCTTTGTCATCTACGTATACTGTCAATAACTTACCGCCTTTATCGTTGGTTTCTTCTACTTTCACTAAATCTGGTTGGCTAACAAGATTCATTACTACATATTGCAATAGTTCTGACATATCAACCTCCCTTATTTGTTTTCGTATACGCCTGCTTTAGACAAAATATTCTTTACTGTATCAGTAGGCTGTGCGCCCTGACTAATCCATTTTTTTGCCTTTTCTACGTCAATTTTGATTTCTGCAGGATCAGTGAGTGGATTGTATGTGCCGATTTGTTCGATGCACTTACCATCTCTAGCTACGTGAGAATCAGCCACTACTACACGATAAAATGGTGATTTCTTGTCTCCTAATCTTGTTAATCTAATTTTAACTGCCATAATTTTCTCCTTTTCTTTTATCTTATATTAATCCTCTCAATCCTTTGCCGTTTTTCATTTGTTTCATCATTTCTTTGGATTGATTGAATTGCTTAATTAATTGATTGACATCGCTCACATTGGTACCACTACCTTTGGCTATGCGAGTACGTCTAGAGCCATTGATGATATTAGGGTTAATTCGCTCTGCCGGTGTCATAGATTGTATTATAGCCTTGTGCCTAATCAATACATTCTCATCTATGCTATCTTGGATTTGTTTTAATTTACCATTCATACCGGGCAATAGAGCCAATAAATTTTTGATACCACCCATTTTCTTTAGATTATCCATCTGTACGATATAGTCTTCCAAAGTGAACGCATTTTGCATAAACTTGCGTTCCATTTCTTTGGCTTGCTCTTCGTCGACCACTTCTTGTGCTTTGTCTATCAAGGTAAACACATCTCCCATACCTAATATACGGGACGCCATACGATCTGGATAAAATGGCTCGATATCTGTGAGTTTCTCACCCACGCCAGTGAATTTGATAGGTTTACCTATCACACTCCTGACACTTAAAGCAGCACCACCACGAGTATCGCCGTCTATCTTGGTCAAAACTACACCAGTGATGTCGAGTGCGTCATTAAATGCAGTAGATACGTTGACTGCATCTTGACCAATCATAGAGTCTACTACTAGCAATATCTCATTAGGGTTGATTGCTGACTTCACGTCGACGAGTTCTTTCATCAATGCTTCATCTATATGCAATCTACCAGCAGTATCTATGATAACGGTGTCTAGATGAAATTTTTTGGCGTACTCTATGGCCTCTTTGCTAGTCTTGACTGGAGACTGTGTGCCCTTGTCAAAGACATCAATAGCGATAGATTTGCCTAAAACTTTCAACTGCTCTATAGCAGCAGGACGATATATGTCACATGCTACTAATAATGGCTTTTTGCCTTGTTTTTTCAGCATTAGTGCTAATTTCCCGCACATAGTAGTCTTACCACTACCCTGCAGACCACACACCATGATTACGGTAGGTGGAGAAGGCGATACCTCGAGTTTCACATTCTCACTGCCCATTAGTTCGGTCAATTTGTCACGAACAATTTTCAGCACTTGCTGACCTGGGGTGAGCGAATTGATAATCTGCTCGCCTACTGCTAATTCACTGACTTCGGCTATAAATTTCTTCGCTACAGTGTAGTTTACGTCTGCTTCGAGAAGGGCTACACGCACTTCTCTCATCGCTTCCTTAATTTCCAATTCTGTCAATTTGCCACGTTTAGTCAATTTTGAAAAAATGTGGTTCAATCTTTCAGATAAATTAGCGAAAACTGACACTCTGCTATCCTTTTAATATAAAGTCAGTGCAAAAGTAGCACTATTGCACCATATCAATATATACCAAAAACAAAATATTGTCAACTATTTATCAAAAATAGTCAACAATATTTATTATTACATCAATATCTTGTCTACAAAATCTTCCGCATCAAAGACAGCTATGTCATCTATAGTCTCGCCAAAGCATGTAAATATGATAGGGACTTCGAGTTCTTTGACTATCTGAAATGCCACACCACCCTTGGCAGTACCATCCAATTTAGTCATAATGATACCATCTATATCCACTACGTCCTTGAATGCCTTGACTTGCTGGAGTGAATTTTGACCTATGCTAGAGTCTAACACTATGAAGTTATGGAGTTCATAGTCTTGCGCTTCTCTAGTGATGATCTTCGCTATCTTTTGCAATTCGTTCATTAGGTTTACTTTCGTATGCAAACGACCTGCAGTATCTACTAGCACCACGTCTATATTTTTCGCTTTTGCGCTACTAATGCCGTCAAATACCACGCTACCAGCATCTGCTCCTTCGCCTTGTTTGACTATTCTAGCATTTAATTTCTTTGCCCAAGTGTCGAGTTGGTCCACAGCACCTGCTCTAAATGTATCGCCTGCCACTAATAGCACAGATTTTTTGCTTTTCTGAAAAAATTTTGTCATTTTGGCGATTGTAGTAGTTTTTCCTACACCATTCACACCTATAATGGATATGAGCGTAGGATAATTAAACGTCACAGGGTCATACTGATTTAATTCATTTATTAGCAATTCACGCAATACTTTTTGAGCATTTTCGACGTCTTTTATTTGACGTTTTTTTAGCTCGGACTTGAAATTATCCACTATGTCTAGGCTAGTCTCTACTCCCATATCTGATGATATTAGTGTTTGTTCTAGTTCGTCATAGAAGTCATCAGTCAATTCATTTTTTGTAAAAGCATATTTGATATTTGAAAATATTTTTGAAAAAATACCCATATTAATCCTTCTTTTCTGTGTCAGCATTCTTTATAGCATCAGACAATTTGACAGATACTAGTTTGGATACACCTTTTTCTTCCATAGTCACGCCATAAATGCTGTCTGCTAGTTCCATACTCTGTTTTTTGTGAGTGATGATGATAAACTGCGTGCGCTCAGAGAATCGACGCAGATATTTAGCAAATCTTTCTACGTTGGTGTCATCGAGAGCTGCCTCTATCTCGTCTAGTACTACGAATGGTGTAGGTCTCAACTTCAATATAGCAAACAGCAATGCTATAGCAGTCAGTGCTTGCTCACCACCGCTCAAAAGTGTGATGGATTGCAATTTTTTGCTAGGTGGCTGTGCCACTATGTCTACGCCGGCGTTCAATGGGTCATCAGCGTCGAGCAACTCTAAGCGTGCTTCACCACCATTGAACAGTTCTTTGAACACTACGCCAAAGTTAGCATTTATTTTCTCAAACTCGCTGTTAAACTTGGCTAGCATTTCGGTAGATAAATCTTTTATGACAGTGAGTAGATTTTGTTCCGTTCTGTCTAGGTCTTGCATTTGAGCGGTCATTTCCTCATAACGCTCACTGATAGATTTGTACTGCTCCATGGCTTGCATATTAACATCACCTAGAGCCGTCATTTGATTTTTGACTTTATTTAGTTCTGATATACCTGCTTTGTAATCAAAATCTTCTAGTCTGTATGCCAAGCAGTCATCATAAGTCAATTCATAATCTTCCAGAATGCGTTGCTCCATAGTGTACATGTCATTGTCTACTTTTTGGAGTTTACTTTCTTCTTGGAAAATTTTGTTTTGTAATTTAGATATTTCATCCAGCAATGTCAATTTGTTAGTATCTATTTCTTTGATTTCCGCATGCAAATGTGACTTAAATTCATCAAACGACTTTAGTTTTTCGTTTGCGACATTTAGTTTTTCCAGCAGTTCTTTGTTTTCTGCTGTCACTTCAGCATTTTCTTGCATCTCGCGTGCTGCCGCTAAGATGCTCTGCTGTTTGTCTAATTCGATTTGAGTGTCTTCTATTTGTCTGCGCAGGCTATTTAGATTGTCAGTGTAATTCTCTATACTTTCGTTATCTAGATTGATTTTCTCTTCCAATACGGCTATTTGAGTCTGTATTTCTTTGACTTGTTCGTTAAATTCTTCACGTTTTTTCTTCAAGTCTTCAAAAACAGTAGTCCTATTGCTCAACGAAGTGTTTACTTGCTTTTGAGTTGCAGACAAATCTGTCTCAATATTGTCTACGCTATTGATTTTATCCTGCAATTCGGCATAAAAGTCCGAATCAGCATCAATTTTTTTCTGCAAAATATCTAGATCAAAACAAATCTCATCATACTTCTCATTGGCGTTGTATAATTTGTTATTTAGAGTATAATACGTATTATTGTATTGCTGTACCGTCTCGATTTTGGCATTATAATTGTCGTTGAGTTTCTCATATTGTACTGCCAAATCATTGTGCTTAGCAGTCAATGTATGCAGTGTCTGGGTGTCTTTTTCGATTTTTTCTGCCAAATGCTTTATGTCTTGTTCTTTTGACAGCAACGAGCCTTCTACATTTTTCCTGCTACCGCCAGAAATAGAGCCTTGTGGATTTAGCACAGAGCCATCTAGAGTGACAATCTTGAATGCGTATCTGCTCTGTCGAGCGATATTGACTGCATTGTCGTACGTATCTACTATGACAGTATTACCTAATAGACTAGATATAGCACGCTCAAATTGCGCTGGGTATTGTACCAATTCAGTAGCGATACCTATACAGCCTTTTTCTCTCAGATACACTCTGTCTGCGTTATTAAATGTGCGCACTTTTACAGCGTTTAGAGGCAAGAATGTAGCACGGCCAAGTTTGTTTTCTTTGAGATGATTAATCAATATTTTCGCATTTGACTCGTCTGCAGTGATTATGTTTTGGATGCTAGAGCCGAGCGCTACTTCGATAGCAGTCTGATACTTCTCATCAGTGGTCAATACATTGCCCACTACGCCCAATATGGCTGAAGACAAAGTCTTATTTTGTTTCGCTTCTTGCAATAATTTCTTGACCGAATATTGATATCCTTCATAGTCTGCTTGCAAATTTTGTAGCATTGTTCTCCTACTAGTATCATTTGCGATGGCTGACTTGATAGCAAATATGCGTTCAATCAATTCGCTAGTCTCATCTTTGTTGGCCTGGATTTGTAGTTTGATATCTTCTACTACTTTTTCTGCATTAGCTTTTTCTTGTTCGAGGTTAGATAAGTCAGTAGTCAGCAAACTAATCTCATTTTCGATATTTGCTTTATTTTGGGTCACTTCTGCCAATTTTTCTTTGTTGGCAGTGATATTTTCATTCAAACTATCTCGCTTAGCGACCAGAGATGACATATTAGCCTTAATATCTGTCAATTTTGTTAGATTTTCTATGATTTTGCGTTGACTTTCTTCGGCTTCGACTTCTTTTTTGGTGATATCGTCTACTATCTCGAGATATTTGTTAGATATAGCATTTGATTTATTCCTGAGTGCCAAGAGATTATCATTCTCTTCGCTGACTTTCTTTTTCAAACCGTTGATTAGCATCTCAGTCTGCTGATATTCCATTTCGGATTTATTTAATTGGTCTTTTATGATAGTCTCACGATCATATAAGTGCTGTAATCGCTCGTTCAGCAGGTTGGTCTCGCCTTGCTTTTTCTCCAATGTCACTGTGTAATACAAAACATCATCACGCAATTCAGATATCGTGGTGTCTATTTTGTTTATTTCACTCATATTTTGGTCATATTTTATTTGCAAAATATTGAGGTCGCTCTGCTTCTGTGTGAGATTTTCATTCAGCCCAGATGTTTTGCTCTTTATCTCAGTTTTTATCTTGTTTGTATTCTCGAATTGGTACAAGTATGTATTGATCTCGAGTTCTTTTAGTCTATCTCTGAGAGTTAAGAATGTCTTAGCATCTTCTGCCTGCTTGCGCAATGGCTCTACTTGATTTTGTACTTCGTGGTACTTGACATTGAGTAGCGCCATATTGCTACGCGTTCTCTCCAAACTATTCTCAGTTTCTTCCTTCTTTGCCTTGTACTTAGCTATGCCGGCTGCTTCTTCAAATATGGAACGTCTGTCTTCAGGCTTAGACTTCAATATCTCATCTACTTTACCCTGTCCAATGATAGAATATCCGTCCTTACCTATACCGCTATCGTATAATAATTCTATGATATTTTTTCTTCTACAAGGGGTCCTATTGATGCAATACTCACTCTCGCCAGAACGATAGAGTTTTCTGGTAAACACCAATTCATCTACATCTATATTGAACCATCTTTTGGAATTATCAAATATAAGTGATACTTCGCAAAAAGACAATGGCTTGCGCTTGTCTGTACCCACAAAGATAACATCTGTCATATTTTTGCCACGCAAAACTTTCGCGCTCTGCTCGCCCAAAACCCAACGAATAGAGTCAGCCACATTGCTTTTGCCACAGCCATTTGGTCCTACTATAGCAGTGATTCCTCCGTCAAAAGTGACACTGATTTTATCAGCGAATGACTTAAATCCCACTACTTCCATTTGTTTGAATATGTTCATAACTAACCTTTTAATCTAGTATTTTCATTAGTTTATAGTACAATCTAGCACAAAATAACATTTTTTGCAACTAGATTTTTTGTAAAATCTCCATTAATTCGGATTCATTGATGATTTTTATACCCAACGCTACAGCATTTTGGTATTTGCTACCAGCGTCAACGCCTACTATGACCAAGTCAGTATTTTTTGATACACTAGTCACTACATTCGCGCCATAAGATTGCAATAAGTCAGTAAGAGTTTTGCGATCGTAGTTTGTTAGTGTGCCAGTCAGCACTATTTTTTTGCCAGAAAAATATGTGTTATTATGTGTAGAACTTGGATAAATAATCTGCACACCTTTCTCAAACAATTTCTCGATATTCTCAATGTTGTGCGCGTCTGCAAAATACTCTATGATAGAGCCAGCCACTCCTTCGCCGATGTCTCTTATCGCTATCAGGTCATCAAAACTAGCGTTGACTAAGTCTTGCCAAGTTTTGAAATTTTGGCTCAGCATATATGCCGTCTTTTTGCCTATCTGCAATATACCCAATGAATATATGAAATTAGCGTATTTGACTTGTTTACTGCGTTCAATGCTGGTGAGAGTATTATTTATTTTCTTGTCTTTGTATCCGTCCAATCTCGCCAGCATATCATATGTCAAAGTATATATCTGGTGTGGATAAGACAAATTATACACTTGATATAGTTGCTGTATTGATTTTGAACTGATACCATCAATGTTCATCGCATCACGTGAGACAAAGTGAGTCAGTCTATCAGTTATTTGGTCTATACAGCCACTATAATTCTGGCAGAACAAATGTGCACCCACTTCGACTAATGCGCTGTGACAGCATGGGCAAAAGTTTGGCGCTTCAATGGTGATAGCATTATCTGATTGTTGTGCCAGTCCTACTACTTCTGGTATGACTTCATTGCTTCGTCTAACGAACACAGTGCTATTGATGCTGATATTTTTCTTTCTAATATCATTAATATTGTTTAATGTAGCACGCTGAACGGTAGCGCCAGCCAGTTCTATAGGCTCAAGCAATGCAATCGGTGTCAGTCTGCCAGTGCGACCTACTTGCCATATCACATCCTTTAGAGTGGTGCTCAATTCTTGTGCATCAAACTTATATGCTATAGCCCACTTAGGGTGTTTGGCTGTATTGCCTAATTCCTGTCTTGGTGCTGTTTGATTGAGTTTTATCACCACGCCATCGATGAGAATATCCATTTTTTCTTTGCGCTCGTCCACTTCATCTAATAAAGTATTGATTAATCTTATATCATCTGTGATAGTGAAAAAGTCATCCACTGGCAAAGCATTTGATTTCAAAAAATCAACCATTTCTTTTTGGCTAGCGAAGTCTCTATCGCAATCCAAAACAGAATAAAATATCGCGGATAAGTTCCTGCTTGCTGTTACCTTCGGGTCTAGGTTTCTCAATGCACCTGCTGCTCCATTTCTAGGATTTTTTAGTTTTTCAGTAGCAGTTTTGTTATATTTATTGAAGTTTGATTTAGTCATTATACATTCGCCACGCACGACCAAATGACCTTTGTAGTCAATAGCGAGTGGGATATTTTTAATAGTCTTGACTTGAGCAGTGACATTCTCCCCTATCACGCCGTTACCGCGTGTGCCAGCACTGATGAGCACGCCATGGTCGTACTCGACAGCGATAGATAGTCCGTCGAATTTATATTCCACCGAAAAATCACTGTCTGGGTATTTTGACTTGATATTATCGACCCATTTACTTAATAATTCTCTATCAGTGCATTTTTCCAAACTATCCAAAGCGACTTTGTGTGGATATTTTTCAAATCCTTTCAGTATCTCACCACCGACTCTTTGCGATGGGCTCTCAGGTAGTACGACACCAGTCTTTTGTTCTAATGTAATCAATTCATCGTACAATTTGTCGTATTCCGCATCAGAGATAGTAGGATTGTCTAATGTATAGTAATTGTAGTTGTGGTAGTTTACGATGTCTACCAATTCTTTCATTCTATCTAAATCGTTCATCTATTCTCCTTTTACTGGCTCGAGTGGTGCATATTCGATAGACAAATGCTTTACCCCAAAGCCTTCAAAATCTATATCAATACATTTATCCACATAGAGATTGTCCACATTGATTATTTTACCTTTACCGAATCGCACATGTTGTACAATATTGCCAATCACAGCATCGTCTATACTCAGCTTTTTCGCATTGGTAATATCTGAGACTGGTTTGCTGGCGAAAGTAGGCTTCGCATGCTGTTGTGTATTTCGCGACTGGTACGGCTGATAATTCGGTGTAGATATGTATAAATCTGCTTCATCTACGAATCTACTCCTGAGGCACGCCTCACGCTTGCCATACAGAAATCTAGTCTTGCAACTAGTGACTACCAGATACTTCCTTGCTCTGGTCATAGCCACATACATTAGACGGCGTTCTTCTTGTATATTCGTATCATCCTTGCGACTAACAGGGAAAATACCTTCTTCTGCGCCCACCACAAATACTACATCAAATTCCAGCCCTTTTGCGCCATGGACAGATGCAATATTCACAAAAGATTTTTCGCTCTCCATTTCGTCAATCTGAGATATGAGAGACACAGAGTCGATATATGCCTTGATGCTAGCATCTGTATTATTTTTGACGAATTCTTGCATTGATTGTAGCAGTGAGTTGATGTTGTGGTATCGTTCCAAATCATCTTCGTCACTAAGTTTGAAGTTCGCCAAAATACCTGCTTTGTTTACTATCTCTTTTGCTACAGTATATATATCGGCATCTTTGATAGCATATATGCCGAGCAATAAATCTTTTAGAGCTGAGAGTTTCTGTTTTAGGGCTTTTGGCAAATCGAAATTATCAGCGTTAAGGATGACCTCATATATAGGTGTATGGGTCGCATCAGATATTTCCATCAAGCGCTTTATGCTAGTATCCCCTATCCCTCTTTTAGGGAAATTGATGATTTTTATCAAATTTTGGTTATCTGCAGGATTTAGCATAGCGATCACATATGCCAGAGTGTTCTTTATTTCTTGCCGTTCATAAAACTTGAAGCCATTGTATATCTTATGCGCGATATTGTAGGTCAAAAGTTTTTCTTCAAATGGTCTACTGAGTGCATTTACACGCATTAATATGGCTATTTCGCTAGGTTTCACACCTTCTGCTATGAATCTGGAAATACATCTCGCTACAAAATCTGCTTCTTCGTTCTCATCATAGGCACAAAAATATTTCACTGGTGCGCCGTTTTCGTTCTGAGTATAGAGCGTCTTTTCGATCAATATGTCATTGTTTTTGATTAATTTATTGGCTGTATTCAATATATTTTTGGTACTGCGATAATTGCATTCCAATTTTTTGACTTGAGCCTTAGGAAAATCTCGCAAAAAATCTGCCATATTCTCGATATTAGCACCACGCCAGCCATATATTGACTGATTTTCGTCTCCTACCGCGAATAAACTAGCATGGTCTCCCGCTAGTAGTTTGATCATATCGTATTGCACTATATTGGTGTCCTGAAATTCATCTATATGTATATGTTTGTATTTTTTTTGCAACGAATGGAGTACGTCTGGCTGTGATTTCAGTAATATTAGAGTGTTTAACAATAAATCATCAAAATCCATTGCGTTATTCTTTTTTAGTTCAGATTGGTACTGATTGTATGCTTTTTCTATGAGATCGGTATAATTCACATAATCGACCATTTTTAGGTAATCATACAGATCGTAATTATTGTTCTTAATATTTGATATATGCCAACGAATTTTATCTTTCATTTCGTTATCCACGCGAAGATTATCAAATATTTTTTTGTATATCTTATTTATATCACTATCGCTGTAAATAGAGAAATTTGTATCATATCCATCCAAAAAAGTCGCATACTGACGCAGTACTTTTACGCAAAGACTATGTATGGTGCATATTGTGCACATATATCCGTCGGGGACTATTTTTTCGATACGTTCACGCATCTCTCTGGATGCTTTGTTCGTAAATGTGATAGCCAAAATATTGAGTGGATTTATGCCTTTTTCCACCACTAAATAATGTATCCTATAAGTCAGCAATCTAGTCTTGCCACTACCAGCCCCTGCTGATACCAAAACTGGGCCTATAGGACTGCTAACGGCGGAAAATTGTTCTTCGTTCAAATATTCTTTGTAATTAAACATAACATAGGTATTATAACAAATCCTAAAAAAAAATGCTATCAATCTACCGATATTTGTATCAAAACTACTGTCGAAAAAACTGTATAAAAAAGTAATAATACGATTGTTTTGACAATATTTAACAAAATAAAACAAAACAAACAATATTCTGGCAATATATTACTGCCAAATATCTCTACACATATCAAAAAAAGTATTATACTTAAAGCGTACATAAAGGAGAAAAGATGAAAAACACGAAAAATAGAGGCACTCTTCATTTACTGGCGAAGCAAGCAAAAGAGCGACTAAAATCTTACAACAAAAATAGTGTATTTAGCCAATCATACACCATACAGACTTTTAGTCACGAAAATGCTGTCCTGTACAAAAAAGTATGTCAGATACTAGAGAGCGATGAGGTTATAACCAATCCTATCATGGAACTCATCGACAAAGATTACTACAATAGTCTATCCAGCGAAGCCAAGCAAAAATACATATTTGACTTATCCGACAAATTTAGAGCGATGAAAGAACGCTATTTCAAAGAAAAATCTCTACAAATGAGTAAGGCTGTAAATTCATAGAACCATAGCATATTTTCCCTTCTTGACGACAAAAATTCATCAGTATTCTGATGAATTTTTGTTATAAAAAAGCCATTACCGATGATAAGACCGATAATGGCTGTCTAGATATTAGTATCTCTTCTTCATTGCTCTTTTGCGTGCGGCTTCTTGTTTTTTCTTCTTCTTTACGCTAGGTTTCTCGTATTGTT
>CAYWFC010000013.1:0-25017 GCA_964457935.1 uncultured Lachnospiraceae bacterium | reverse complement strand
TCGCTGTACAGTCATGCCAAGGAAGCAGAGCAGGAGTTCGGTAATGTCGTTATCATTGATAGCAAAAATTTGTCATCTGGCATAGCGCTACAAGTACTAGCCTGTGTAGATGATGTAAATGCGGGACTGTCATGTGACGATGTCGTGCAGAGAGCATTGGATAGGGTCCAAAAGGCTAATGCTACATTTGTGATAGATACGCTCAAATATCTGCACAAGAGTGGCAGATGTTCGACTTTGAAACTTTTGGGTGCTAATTTATTGAAAATCAAGCCAGAAATATCTGTCATAGACGGCAAAATGACAATGACCAAAAAATATAAAGGAAAAATCAATAATGTACTCAAAGATTATGCATCTGATAAAATGACTGTAAATAATACTAATAAAAAATATATATTTATCACACATACCATGCAAGACGACAGCATTTTAGATGAGATGACGCAGTACTGCAAGGCAAATGGCTATGAAAATGTATATGAAACTACCGCTAGTAGCACTATCGCTGTGCATTGTGGAGAAAATACACTGGGACTGCTATTTTTAGAAAATTAATGTAATAAATAAAATCATCAAAAATATTCCGACAAAAAACGGAATATTTTTTTTGCTGTGTTCATAAGTTATACAAAGTCAAATTTATGGGAGGAATTATGGAGAAATATAATGGCATATATGAGATGATTGCTGAACGTACTAATGGTGATGTATATATAGGAGTAGTCGGCCCAGTCAGATGTGGCAAGTCTACTTTTATATCTAAATTTATGCAACATTTTGTTTTGCCAAATATACAAAATGTAAATGACAGAAACAGAGCGGTAGATGAATTGCCACAATCAGGTGAAGGCAAAACTGTGATGACTACTCAGCCTAAATTCGTACCTAACGAAGCAGTGGCAGTCAAGATAGGCAAAGTCGGGTTGAATTTGCGCATGGTGGATTGTGTGGGATTTATGGTAGACGGCGCGATGGGACATGTGGAGGAAAACAAACCTAGATTGGTGCAGACTCCATGGAGCGACGAAAAAATGCCGTTCGCCCAAGCCGCTACTCTTGGTACGCAAAAAGTGATCAACGAGCACTCTACAGTCGCTGTGGTGATGACTACTGACGGGTCGTTTACAGACATAGACAGATCAAACTATGAAGTCACAGAGAAGAAAGTAATCGACCAAGTCAAATTCACAGGTAAACCTTTCGTGATAGTGCTAAATACTGCCAATCCAAACACTGATGCTACAAAGAAATTGGCAAGCAATATGCACTCTATCTACGAAGCGCCTGTATTAGCTATCAATGTGAATGAATTGCAGGCTGATAATGTGGATGACATTATGTCTGAATTGCTAATGCAATTCCCAGTCGAGGCTATCAATGTCAAATTACCTAATTGGCTACGGGCTTTGCCTTACGAACACCCTATTATAGAAGAAATCATCGAAACTATCAAAAGTGCTACAGATGGCATAGACAAAATAGGCGAGTTTGATAACAAAACACTCGTTTTTGAAAATAGCGAACATTTTGAGCCTATTTTGTCTGGCAATGTGTCAATGGGTGAAGGAACTATCGAATTTGAAGTAGTGCCGAAAGAAAATCTTTTCTACGAAGTGCTGAGTTATCAGTGCGGATGTGAAATAACCAACGACTATGAATTGGTGTCTTATCTAAAAGATTTGACTTATGCTAAAAAGCAATATGACAAACTAAAAGTCGCTCTAGAGCAAGTAGACAAAACTGGCTATGGCATAGTGGTACCTAATATGGATGAAATGGAACTTTTGGAGCCAGAAATAGTCAAGCAAGGATCACGCTGTGGAGTCAAACTAAAAGCCACTGCACCCAGCCTGCACATCATGCGTGTAGACGTCGAGACTGAAGTCAGTCCTCTGATGGGCAGCGAGGCACAAAGTCAAGATTTAGCACAATTTATGCTAAAAGAATTTGAAAATAATCCGCAAGGCATTTGGCAAACCAATATGTTTGGTAAAAGCCTAGAAAGTCTAGTCAATGATGGATTAAATAGTAAATTGACTTCTATGCCAGAACCATTGCAAAACAAGATGCGCAGGACTTTGACTCGCATTATCAATGAAGGCAAAGGCGGAGTGATATGCATTTTGTTATAGCAATATGAAAGTGCATTAATTCTCTCAAGCAAAAACTATTTATTGTGTGATAAGTAGTTTTTGTTTTTTATCGAAATTAGTTGATTTTTATGTAAATATGTGATATATTATATCCGACAATCTAAGGAGAGAAATATGTTGTTAAATTTTTTATCAGACTATAGCTTGTGGATTTTGATTGGCTTATTAGTGGTCGTATTGGTATTGGCATTTGTACTAAAGGGTGTAGAGAAGAAAGATGAAACTACTCCATCAGAAGAGAAAGAAAACACTGTAGAGCCTACCCCTGTAGAGGAGGCAAAAGAGGAAGTGGCTGTAGAAGAACCTGCTCAGCCTAAGAAACCTCGTGCCAAGAAAGTAGCAAAAGATGACTCAGTTAAAGAGAATATCGAAGAACCAGTAGAGGCCCCTGTAGTAGAAGAAGCCCCAGTAGAAGAGAAAGCAGAAACTCCAAAGAAGACTACCAAGACTACTGCAAAATCAACTACCGCTAAGAAAACTACTACCAAGAAACCAGCTACTAAAAAGACAGAGAAAGTAGAAGACAAAGAGACAAAGACTCCTGCTAAAAAGACCACTAAATCTACAACGACTAAAACTGCTAGTGCAAAGAAATCTACTACTAGCAAAACCACTGCTAAAGCAAGCACAAAAGCGCCTGCAAAAAAGACAACTAAAAAAGCAGAATAATTAATCTAAATAAAAAAAGCGAAATTAATTTCGCTTTTTTTGATGGTATTTTCATTTTAGTAGATATGGCTACATATAATAATGTATGAGTTTATTTGGCGAAATAGAAAAATTAGTAAATAATGAATTTAATATTACATTAAATAATTATAGATACATAAATATTGATGGTAAATATGTCTACATAGAAGGGCACAAAGGTATATTGCATTTATCAGATGAAGAGATTTCATTTAGGCTGAAGAAAAAAACTTTGAGCATTAAAGGTTATGATTTGAGAATTAAAATATTAGACAATACCACTTCTGTAGTAGAGGGAAATATTGTGCAGGTAAATGTATTATGAGATCGCGAATAAAATTAAAAGTATCAGGTGTCAATCTGGACAAGTTATTGCAAAAACTAAATGAGAATGCCAAAATATACAATATCCACCGTCCTAATCACAAGACAGTATTTTTTGAACTAAATATCAAAGATTATGACGAGCAAAAAAATGTATTGACACAGTACGACGCTGAGAAAATAGATTATTCTGGATGGAAAAAATGTGGTCTTTTGTTTCGCAAATATTTGGCGTGCATTTTGTGCATACCATTATTGGTGTGCGGATATTTCGTAGCGAATAGTTATATTTGGAAAATCAGAATTTATGGTGTAGATGAGAGTATTTCTTCAAATATAACACAGATTTTGAGAGAAGAAAATATTTACGCTGGGAGCACACGAAGATGTGATAATAAATCAATAGAAAATATTTTATTAAACAAAATTGATCGTTTGTCGCAAGTGAGCGTCATCCGACAAGGCAATACTATCATCATTAATGCTAGCGAAAAACTGACATACACTCCCACAGAATACCAGCCTATAGTAGCCGAATATGACGGCATTATTACGAGCGTAGACATAGCGACTGGCACGACCAATGTCAAAGTAGGCGACTTTGTGAAAAAAGGTGATGTATTGGTATCTCCTTATACAAAGGGAGCGAATGGTCAGATAGTCAATGTGAAGCCTATGGCAGATATCAAAGGCAAAGTGTACATTAGTGCTTATGACAGTATCAAAAAGACTGAACAAACACTGGTGCGCTCCGGCAAGTCATACAAAATATGTATGTATGGATTAAAAAATAAAAAACTTTTTGCGACAAAAGCGAAAAAACATTTTGATTATTATGACGAAAAAGTATATACTAACTATGTATTGACAAGTACGTTTTTGCCCATAACGCAGACGACTATTATTCGGTACGAATTGGTATTGCAAGATGTAGAACATGATCTCGCGAATGAACAAAGTGCTTTAGAAGATAGTGTAAAACTGTCAGCACAAAATATGGCAAGAAATTGTGAAGAAATCTTGGATACATACATTTATAGTGAAATAAAAGGAGATGTGCTATACGCCACATGTACTCTGACATGTAGTATGCAAATGTGTAAATATGATTAAATTTTATCCAAAAGAAAACAAGTTTTCTAGCGCCATAAATGCAATGAATGATTTTATTTTTCAGTATTTAGGCATAGATAATTCACAGATAGACATAGATTTGAATTTCGTGACCAGACATTTCATCAAAAAAGTGAATGCGCGTGAGAGGCAAGTTAATTCTAGTACAGATGTTTTGAGTTTCCCATATACCAGTGCATCACCACAGCATTTTGATATGGAGCAAGCCAGCAAAGAATCATACAACTATGAGAATGGGCACGTATTGCTGGGCGATGTACTATTGTGTATTAGTATAGCAAAACAGCAAGCTAGACAGAGAAAAATGCCTTTGATAGATAACATTTTATTTTTGTATACACACGCAGTGTTGCATCTTTTGGGATACGACCACATACAGGAAGATGATAGGCAGGTAATGGAAAAAATCCAATACGACATAATCAATGCGAGCGGTTTGACAGGGGAGAAATATGAATAAATATACTTGCGGATTTGTGGCTATAGTAGGGCGAACTAATGCTGGCAAAAGCACATTAATTAATCAATTAATCAAACAGAAGATTGCCATAGTCAGCCCCAAAGCACAAACAAGCAGAGATAACACACTAGGTATATATAATGATGACGATAGCCAGATAATTTTCGTCGATACGCCCGGGTACCACAAAGTACAAAAGAAAATAGACGAATATATGATCGAAAACATCTCCAGCGCTTCGGTAGATGCCGATGTTATAATGTATGTGCTAGACGGCAAAAAGCCACTACTAGAACAATACGAGATACTGAACAAAGCACACAAAAAGTCGAAATGTGAGAAAATTATAGTTATTAACAAAATAGATGACACAACTTTTCAGAAATTGTACCCACAGATAGATATTTTGGCTAAGAATAGTGAAATAAAAGAGATTTTGCCACTCTCGGCACTAAAAGGTACTAACTGTGATATTCTCATAGAGACCTTGAAGTCAATGTTACCAAAATTTGACTACAAGATGCAATATTACCCGACTGATATGTTTACTGACAAGAATGTTAGATTTATGGCAGGGGAGATTATCCGCGAGCAGGCGTTGTTTTTGTACGAAGAAGAGATACCTCATGGAGTGGCGGTGTGTATCCAATCATTCGATGAGAATGACAATTTGACTAAAATTACTGCCGATATTATTTGCGAAAAAGAAAGCCACAAAACTATCATTATAGGGCACAATGGTGACAAGATAAAAACTCTATCTCAAAAGTCACGAATTGCTATAGAGAAGTACCTTGACACAAAAGTCTATTTGGAATTATTTGTCAAAGTAAAGCAAAACTGGCGTGATAACAACGGACTATTGGCAAATTTCGGATATTCAAACAAGCCGTAAAAGAGTTGCATAAATAGCGCTAAAAATCATATAATAAATTAACAATATTTGTTAAGGAGAAAAGTATGGAAAGAAGAATTGTTGATAAATTAATAAATGACAGTCCTTCTTTGGATGCAGGTGGTGACATTCCGGCTCAAGATATAGTAAACAAACTTTTTGAACATACTGGTTTAGTAGGCTACAAGTTATTGTCTATCATGCTGGAAGAAGAAAATATCAAAGAATTGGAACAAATGGTCGCTAGCGATATAGAGGCTGGTCTAATCCAGTCTGAGAAAGCGGAAGAAATAAGTCTATAACAATGAACACCAAAGTTAAAGGTTTTGTATTAAGTACGAATGATTATCAGGATGCGGACAAGCTAGCATCGTTTTTTTCATACGAATTAGGCGTAATCACAGTCAAATTCGGTGGGGTAAAAAAACAGAATGCTAAGTACAAAATGGTGTGCCAACCATTTTGTTTGTGTGAACTGGATATAGCCAAGAAAAATACATTTTATACTGTCACATCCGCTACTATTATGGACACTCACTATGATTTACTCAAAGATTATGACAAAACCATTTGCGCATTTATAGTGGCAGATATCATACGGACAGTATTGCCGAAAGAAAAGGCTGAACCAGAAGGATTCGTATTTGCACTCCAAGCCTTGATGGGTATACAGGAGAGTGCCTTCGTAGGGCTCAAAAATTTTATGCTGAGATTTTTGCAGTCACAAGGTATGGAAGTGTCAATAGGTGCTGATAGTAAATTTATTTATTTGGACAAGTATGAAGGGGATATTGTCACCGAACGAAATCAAAATACTGTCTCGATAGATAAAAAGGTATACGATTTTTTGTCTAGCGATGAGCCGACTGATAGAAAAATTATGCTATCTGCGTGCAGATTGCTAAATACTATATTTACCATAAAACTCGACATAGAACTAAAAACTTTTGCTCAATTAATGTAATTTTGGCATTTTGTCGAAAAATTAATAAAAAAATTCATTTTTGCAGACATTTTGTTTGCTTTTTTTTTGATTTGTCTATATTATATATGAGTCAAAATAAAGGAGAAAATAATGGCAAAGAAATATGTGTATTTATTTAATGAAGGTAATGCCGATATGAGAGATATCTTAGGTGGCAAGGGTGCTAACCTAAGTGAAATGAGTAATATCGGTTTACCAGTACCACATGGCTTCACTATATCTACAGAAGCTTGCACTCAATATTATGCAGACAATCTGGAGATAAACGACGAAATCAAAGAACAGATTTTCGAAGCATTGGAAAAAGTGGAGAAACTCCAAAACAAGAAATTCGGTGATAACGAAAATCCTTATTTGGTCAGTGTACGTAGTGGCGCGAGAGTGAGTATGCCTGGTATGATGGATACTATCCTAAATCTAGGACTCAACGATGTGGCTGTCGAAGGCTTGGCTAAAAAGACTGGCAATCCTAGATTTGCGTATGATTCGTATCGCAGATTTATTATGATGTTCGCTGACGTCGTAATGGGCATAGACAAGTCTCTATTCGAACGAGTAATGGATGAAATGAAAGAAGAAAAAGGCGTTACTCAAGATTTAGAATTGACTGCTGATGACCTGAAGGTATTGATAGAAAAATTCAAAAAATTATACGAAGATAACAAGCATGAACCATTCCCACAAGACCCTAAAGAGCAATTATTGTATGCTATCAAAGGGGTATTCCATTCTTGGGATAATGCTAGAGCAAACGTGTATCGCCGTATGAATGACATACCATTCGAGTGGGGCACTGCAGTGAATGTACAATCCATGGTGTTTGGTAATATGGGCGAGACATCTGGCACAGGTGTTGCATTTACTAGAAATCCTGCTACTGGCGAGAACAAACTATACGGCGAGTATCTAATGAATGCGCAAGGCGAAGATGTCGTAGCCGGCGTACGTACTCCTATGCCTATTAGCCATCTAAAAGAGCAAAATCCTGCGATATACAAACAATTTGAAGATATTTGCGATAAATTGGAACATCACTACAGAGATATGCAGGATATGGAATTTACTATCGAAGATGGTAAATTATATATGTTGCAGACCAGAAACGGCAAACGCACTGCTCAAGCAGGCTTGCAAATAGCAGTGGATTTGGTAAAATCTGGTATGATTACTGAGAAAGAGGCCCTAATGAAGATAGAGCCTAGATCATTAGATGCATTGTTGCATCCTACTTTTGTGGCAGACGCACTAAAAAGAGCTAAAAAGGTAGCGCAGGGTCTGCCAGCTTCTCCTGGTGCTGGATATGGTAAAGTAGCATTTACAGCAGAAGAAGCAAAAGAGAGGGCTTCAAAAGGCGAGAAAGTAGTATTGGTAAGACTCGAGACTAGCCCAGAAGACATAGAAGGAATGCTATCTGCGCAGGGTGTAATGACTGCTCGTGGCGGTATGACATCTCACGCTGCCGTAGTCGCTCGTGGTATGGGCAAGCCATGTGTTTCTGGTGTGCCTGATATAGTAGTAGACGAAGACACTAAAACCTTAATAATCGCAGGCAAAAAATACACCGAAAACGATGCAATATCTATTGATGGTAGCACTGGTTATGTTTATGACGGAGTAGTCGAGACAGAGCCTGCTAGTTTGACTGGTAATTTCGCTACTATTATGGAGTGGGCAGATAAATATAGAAAACTCCACATCCACACCAATGCTGATACTCCTAGAGATGCTGAACAAGCAGTAAAATTCGGCGCAGAAGGTATCGGACTATGCAGAACAGAGCATATGTTCTTTGATAGCGACAGAATAATGGCTATGAGAGAGATGATCATCGCTAGTGATGAGCAAGCTAGAAAAGTGGCACTAGATAAATTATTGCCTATGCAAAAATCAGACTTCAAAGGTTTATACATGGCTATGAAAGACTATCCTGTGACTATTAGATTTTTAGACCCACCTCTGCATGAATTCTTGCCTCATACTGAGGACGAAATGAAGATTTTAGCAAAAGAACTAAATGTGACATTTGAAAAAATCAAAAATACAGTAGATTCATTGCATGAATTCAACCCTATGCTTGGACATAGAGGATGTAGATTGTCTATCACATACCCAGAGATTGCTCGTATGCAGACTACTGCAGTGATCGAAGCCGGACTGGAAGTCAAGAAAGAGAAAGGTTATAACATCGTGCCAGAGATAATGATACCTCTCGTAGGAGATATCAAAGAATTTAAGTATGTCAAAGATATCGTAAAATCTACTGCAGATGAAATCATCGCACGTAGCGGTATAGAAATGCAATACAAAGTCGGCACTATGATAGAGATACCACGTGCAGCATTGCTCGCTGACGAAATCGCTACCGAAGCAGAATTTTTCTCTGTCGGCACCAATGATTTAACTCAGATGACATTTGGCTTCTCGAGAGATGACGCAGGCTCATTCTTGAATGATTACTATGACAAAAAGATATTTGAGCAAGACCCATTCCAGAGAGTGGATGTAAAAGGCGTAGGAAAATTAATCAATATGGCAGTGACTTTGGGTAGATCTACTCGCCCTGACATCAAAGTGGGCATATGCGGAGAGCATGGTGGCGACCCATATAGTATAGATTTCTGTCACAAAGTAGGGCTAAACTATGTTTCATGCTCGCCATTCAGAGTGCCTATCGCTAGATTGGCAGCGGCCCAAGCACAGATAAAGAACCCTAGATAACAAACTGAAAATTTAGAGATAAAAATTTATCTCTAAATTTTTTCGGTAAACACTAGGAGTTTTGTCGATTTGTTTAGAATAAGTAAATAGAGAAATATTTTTTGAGGACACGAATGAGAAATAGTCAATATCCAAGTGAATTTATGGAACAACTAAGATACAAAAATGATATTGTATCTACTATTTCCAAATACATAAAATTGACTAGACGCGGGGCTAATTATTGGGCATGCTGTCCATTTCATAATGAGAAGACACCGTCTCTATCTATCAAAGAAGATGGACAATTTTTCAAGTGTTTTGGCTGTGGCGCTAGCGGTAATGTCATCACATTCGTAATGATGTATGAGAATGTGGATTTCCCTACGGCTGTGCAAATATTAGCCAAGAACGCCGGAATGGAAATACCTACCGCTATCCAGTCTGATGATGTCATAAAGAGAAAAAAGCAAAAAGACAAGTATCTAGAAATACTGAAACAAACTACAAATTATTACATATCTCAATTACAAACCGAACAAGGTGCTGTCTACAAGCAATACGCAGAAAGCAGACACATAAGTGACGAAGCAATGCGAGTGTTCAAAGTCGGCGCATCAGTGAACTATCATGACTCTATCAAGTATCTGCGTGCGTTGGGTTATAGTAGGCAGGATTTGATAGAGAGCGGAGTAGCGAGTGTAGGTGAGAGAGATGATATATATGATCATCAAGGCTCGAGGCTAACATTCCCTATTATGAATACATTTGGCGACGTCATAGGATTTACTTCGAGAGATATCACTGGCAAAAGTCGTGCAAAGTACAAAAACACACCACAGACAATGCTGTTTAACAAAAGTCAAATAATATATGGCATAAACAACCTACGTGAATTAAAGAAAGCTAATGCATTGGACTATGTGCTAATAGTAGAGGGGCAGATAGACGTGATATCGTGCTACAGTCATGGGTACAAAAACACTGTAGCATGCATGGGTACAGCATTCACTCAATACCACGCCAAAGAGATATTGAGATTGACTGACAAAGTAATATTGTGTCTCGATAATGACGGTGCTGGTCAAAATGCCACATACAAGGCGATAGAGATTTTGCGCCAAGTAGGATTAGATGTCAAGGTGTGTAGACTGCACGATGCCAAAGACCCAGACGAGTTTATTTCCAAATTCGGCAAAAGTGGATTTGATGAGGTAATAAATCAGTCAAAAGATTGCATCGAATTCATAATAGACGATTTGCGAAAAAATTATGATTTGACCAAAAATGACGAAAAAAGCAAGTATGTAACATCATGTCTATCGTACATAGGTAGGCTGTCGTCGTCTGCTGAGAGAGAAATATATCTAGTATATCTACGAGAAATCACTAAAATTCCTGTAGAAATATTGCGCGACAGCATCAGTGACCCTAAGGCTTTGACATTTACTCCGCCTGCGGAAGTGAGTGAAAAGCCCTTGTCTAATACTGAACAAAGTGGCAAACAATATTTATTGGCATGCGTATTGCACAAAAAGACATTTGCTAGTATTAGTGATTTTGAGTATCTTTTCGCGGACCGAGATGAATATTCTGAAGTTTTTGACTATATCCGCAGTGCTGTCAACGACGGAAGAGAATTGAATATTACTGCTATTTTTGATGAATACGATGTAATCAAGGACGGTCTGTGGGACAAGCTCATTAATTATGACTTCAACGGCAGGGACACAGCTGTATATTACAACGAGTGTCTTAATAATATTGGTAAAGAGTATCTCAAGTCAAAGAAAAGCAAACTAATGGATGAATTAAAACTATGCCAAGATGACCAAACTATGGTAGACACTTTGCAGAAGATCAAACAAATAGATGAAAAGATCAAATCGCTATCCAAACGATTTTAGAAGGTGAGTATATGATAGAAATAGACAAAAATAATGCACTATACCGATATTTGGTAGATATTGGGTGCGAAAATGTGGATGATGATTACACGCATTATGTCCAAAACGGTATTACTAATGTAGTGGATTTTAGACGACTGATTTTGGATGACAATGTCGCCAATGATATAGATATAGATGACGAGAAATTGTCAGAAGTACTTGATTATTATTACGATATCAAAAATTTTAAGGATTTATCCGAGGCAAAACAAAAGCAAGCACTGGATATGTATAAGCAAACTAATGACCCAGTGTACAAAGACGAGTTTATCCATGCTAATGTCAAGACTGCATTGGCGATAGCATGCAATTATGCACGTAAATTCGCAAATATCCAGTTATTAGACATCGTACAGATAGCCAATATGGCATTATTTAAGGTAGTCGAAAAATATCACACTGACACCAAACTAAAAGTAGTAGATTTTGTGCATTATTGGTTAAGAATGGAGATAATTGCACAATGTAGTACAGAAGATAGGAGATAAGTATGGAAAATATTAACGAGATATGCGAAAAGATTTTGAATAAATTAAAAGACAAGAATGCCAAGTCTATTACAGAAGATAATTTATGGCTAGCATTAGCGAAATATGATTTAGAACCGGGAGAATTGGATAAAATCAAAGAATGCCTGCTCCAAAATGATATAGAGATCACCAGCCCGGTCATTGAGAAGCCTCTAGATGACAAAGAATTTCAAGAAATCATCAGTCAAATCAATGTGAATGACCCGGTGAAAATGTATCTAAAAGATATCGGCAAAGTCCCACTATTGACAGGCGAAGAAGAGAAACGCTACGCCAAACTCTTGACAGAGGAGCAAAATGAAGAAGCGAGAAGCAAACTCATAGAGTCAAATCTGAGATTAGTAGTTAGTATCGCCAAAAAGTATCAAAATAAGTACAATATGCAGTTTTTGGATCTCATCCAAGAAGGCAATATAGGACTAATGAAAGCAGTCGAAAAATTTGACTACACCAAAGGCTTTAGATTTTCCACATATGCTACATGGTGGATTAGACAGAGTATTACTCGTGCCATATCTGACCAAGCGAGAACCATACGTGTGCCTGTGCATATGGTAGAGACTATATACAAGCAAAACCGCGTCAGCAGGCAGTTATTGCAAGAATTGGGCAGAGACCCTACTGTAGATGAGATAGCTGAGCGTATGGGTACTACTGTGGAGAAAGTAATAGAAGTACAAAGAATCGCCATCGACCCTATATCATTAGAGAGCAAAGTGGGTGACGAAGACGACAGTAAAATAGGTGACTTCATAGCTGATGAATCGGCGCTCTCCCCGCACGAATTGGCTATGCGCAGTATGCTAAAAGACCAATTAATGAATGTGTTGAATGTATTGACCCCTAGAGAACAAAAAGTTTTGCGTCTCAAATACGGTCTAGATGACGGACATCACAGGACTTTGGAAGAGGTCGGGAGAGAATTCGGTGTCACTAGGGAACGCATACGTCAAATAGAAGCAAAAGCACTGAGGAAACTAAGAAGCAAAAACAATTTGAAGAAATTAGAAGACGAAGATGATAGGAGATAATATGAATACCATTTACAAGATTCAAGATTTAGATAGACAGATACTCCAAATAAAGAGAAATGTCAAAAACTCTTTGGAGTACAAGCAATTAACTACTTTGTCAAACATTATGCGTGATGGCAAGACATTTATAGGCCAGACAGAGAACAACGCAGAGAATTTGCTGAAAGAATATCAGCAGATCAAGGCTAATTTTGACCGAAATTATGCAAAATCAGAAATAATTAAGAAGAACGACATATCCAAGTCTACTGTTGATAATATCAAGGATTTGATCAATAATAGCAATACTTTAGCGACTGAATTCGCCATAATGGAGCAAGAAACCAAACTGATGACAGAGAAAATACTGCGTCTGCTCGGCGACTATAAAAGCGCTATGGCCAAACTAAAAATCACCAAAGAAAAATACAATGTATTGAAAGATAAAGTGGCAGAATTAGAGAAAGCATGCGAACCACAAATACAAGTACTCAATGAACAAATCAAAGAACTAGAAAAAGATGTAAATCCAGAAATTTACGCTAAGTACAAGAAACTAAAAGACGATAATATTTTCCCTGTGTTTGTTAGTCTGGAGAACAATCGTTGTGGCGGATGCAAAATGGAATTGAGTTTAAATTTCATCGAAAATCTCAAAAAGAAAAAGATGCTACCTTGCGAAGAATGCAGAAGAATAATAGTTTTGGATAAATAGAGATATTTGTCGAAAAAATATAATAAAATATACTAATGAAAATATACAATATTAAGGATAGCCTAGAGGAAAAAGTGATAAACAAAGCGAGAGATCTGTACACAGGTCGTCGCTTTTTTGACGCGTACGCAGTGCTCATGGACGCCATAGAGAAGTGCAATCATCAGTCCGAACGCTTGATATCTGCATGTATGGAACTCATGTACAATACTCTCGATGACCAAGATTATTTGCAACTCAGCCTATACAAAATGTCATTAAAAGACGTCATGCTGAGTGATGTGGAATATTTTAGATTGCTATTTGCATTGAATTCGCTAAGTGCTGAGAGTGCGATTGCATTTTATTTAGATATTTATGGTGGAGAAAAAGCCTACAAAAAGCTATTGAAAGATGTGCGGAAGCAAATTCCGAATTACAAAAATTGTTTAAGTGGAGACCATGTACCAAAAGCAGACAAACCAGATGCAAAAAAACTCAATCATTTATCAGCATTATTGTCTGAGGGGCGCTATAGTGAAATAGTCGACACACCAGATATCATTAGTCCGAAAAGTTATTATTATGTGGATTACAAATTATTGCAAACAGTAGCATATCATTATATGAATATGCCAAATGTCGCGTATCAGATATGCAAGGACTTATATGCCGAGACGGATAAACAAAACGAACAAATTTTACATGCATTGATATACTCCTCGTTGGTGATGGGGAATGAAAATGCGATAAGATTTTATTTGCAAAAATACACCCAATTTTGCTCACAAAATTGGGTGTTTAGTATCAGAAATAATGGTATAATCAGCGAACTGATAAAATATAATCGTCATCAGGAAGTATATGATCTTACTAATTTTTTGTTGAAAAAATATCCTTATTCACAAAAGTATCATTATATGAATGCTATCAGTTTATTCAAGCTAGGTAAAGTTGATGAGGCCAAAGATATTATGTCAAAATTGACTTTAATAGACCAAACAACTTTTGTGTCGTTATATGTACTGGAGGCTATGGACAAATATCCAAGCGAGGTTGATTATACTTATGTCACGCCACCTAGTATCACAAGACGGCTGGAATCAGCATTCAAAAAATTAGTAAAATTAAATGAGCAAGATACTGATCTGGCTGATAAATTTTTGGCGTATTCAGAAAATGTGAAGGGCGTGTGTAATTATGTGCTAACGCAAGACGACGACAAATATTTCGACGTGTTATGTAGTTTCAAGCATAAGGCAATAAACAAAGTACTGCACAAATACCTAAAGAGTATATATGTCACTGACTACAAAAAATATAAGTTATTGGTGGCTATGATACGAGCAGGCTATGACATTGACGATGTCAATATTGTGACAAATAACAGGGCAGTGCAAGTTATCGCCCCGAATAAATCATTTTTTGATAAATACAGTGAAGAATTGTTCACGGCATACACTGGAGTGATGGGTGTATTTTTATTGAGTCAAAACTGCAGATTTCATCACAAAGCACTCAATACAGCATTTTATTTCTTTATAGACAGGATAAACTCTACCAATGCCCATCTACTGAATAACAAAAATGTGCTCGAACGTATATTATGTACTCTGTACTGCGTGTTTTTCTTTGATGACTATGTCACTGCATTAAAAAGCATCAGAGCTGTTAGATTTACTGTAGATGATTTCAATAAATCCGCCAAACCTTTTGGATTGGCTATAAAAGAAAACGAATTATATATGGATGACGAAAGGGCAGACATATATATGTTGATAAAAAAATATAATAAGAAAAATGAGAAAAAAGATTGATTTTAGCATCATATTTATGTATTTAGGGTCTATATTAGGCGCTGGATTTGTGTCTGGGCAGGAGATAGATGTCTTTTTTGCGCAATATGGCATGAGTTTTTTGATAGGGGCGCTAATATTTGCCATACTATTTGTGTGCGTTAATATGAAGGTACAGAACGTTGCTCGGATGTACCATGTGGACAATCTTAGTGACTTTAACAACGTTACTTTTGGAAAGTACGATAGTTATGTCAATATTATCTTGATAGTCAATTTCACCATCACTGCCAGTGCTATGCTGGCAGGATGTGAAAATATATTTTCTATGATATATGATTTCAAATTTCCTGTAATGTCATTATTGTGCAGTGTTTTGTGCTTCTTTATATTGGTAGGTAAATTAGACTCGATCAAAAAAATATCTGCAGTAGTAATACCAATATTGTTGACATTGTTTGCTGTAGTGTTGATATCCTTTTTTGCCAAAGGCGAATTTGTAGGTAGTTTAGAGTTTAATGTCAGCAAAATCCCTCACTCTATATTATTTGCTATGTTATTTACGTTGAGCAATTCTCTTGGCGCGCTAAATATTACTATAAAAGATAGTGCTAAAGACAACCGTACTCGGTCGCTGGTAATAGTCGGCGCAATCATTATGACTATGATATGCTTGACGGGATTTGTGTTATTATTATCAGATAATAGCGGTATATCCATGCCACTGCTGACAGTAGCAAAATCATCTAGTGGAGTTTTGTACTTTTTGTATGCGTTGATTATGTATTTTGCGCTAATGACGACATATCTGATACTGGTGTACAATATCAGAGGATTAATCAAAACGCGGAGCGATGATGATTTGATAAAAAATGCAGTAATTATTTTAGTAGTATTTATTTTATCCAATTTTGGATTTGATTTTATTGTTAAATATTTCTATATTTTTAGCAGTGTTCTAGCATTTATTTATTATTTCTTTATTTTAATAAAAGACACTAAAATAAATAAAAATTAATTATTTTTTATATATTTTTTTATAAATTTTAATATTTTTATTTATTTTTTTTATATAATTTTTTGTTTCTTTATATGGAATATATTTTATTGTATTATTTTCTGAATATTCATCATTTTTTAGCCATGCACGAGTAGTGGTCTCACCAGCATTATACGCACACAATACTGTACCAGTGTCGTCAAACTTAGTTTGCAAATATTTGAGATACAGACAGCCAATCTCTATATTGTATTCTGGTAGGTACATACTATCTTTGTCATATGTCAATCCATACATGTCGCATACATATTTGCACGTATTTGGCATTATTTGCATCAGGCCTATTGCACCCGCACTAGACTCTGCATTAGGATTGTAGGATGACTCTACATTTATCATGCTAGCGACGAGAGATGGTGATATAGAGTATTTCTCTGAAATCTGTTTTATCAAATCTCTATACTTGATAGGGTAGGCTACGAAAAAATATCCACACACCACAGTGGCGCTAGTTACTAAGATTAGAGATATTATAAGAATAATCTTTTTCACAATATAAGTTTATGTAGATTGGATTATTTTTAGCCGAAATTTATACTTTCTTTTCCATATTTATCACGCAGTCTATCGATAGTGAGCCCTAATTGCTCTTTTTTATTTTCATTATTTGATAAAAAACTTAATTGCATAGGCTGAGTATTGGTGATGAGATTATTGCATTTTATACGCAGAGCACGCACAGGGGCAAAAGAGCCTTTTGTCATTTTATCAAATAGTTCTAGAGCGTACTTGCTGATAGTTTCGCAACTGGCGAATGGCAAGGAATAAGTCTTTTGCTCTTTTTGACTGGAAAAATCTGCATATTTGATAGACATATTGATAGTATAAGCACAGAAATTGTGCTTTCTCATACGAGTGGCGACCATTTCGGACAAAAAATATATGTATTCTTTGATCTCATCTATGTCTGTGATATCGTGTGGAGCGGTCATACCATTTCCTACGCTTTTGGTAATATGCTCGTCGTTGTTTTGCACCACATCGTCGTCTTCGCCTTTGATCATGGCATAAAGTCTCTCGCCAGTAACTCCAAAATAACTTTTTAGTAGTGACTTGTCATAAGAAATTAAATCATATGGAGTATAGATATTCATCTTATTTAATTTCTTTAGTGTCTTTTTGCCTACCATGATGATATCATCTAGTCTAATGTTTTTGATGACATTCTCGTAATTATTGCGGTCTATGACTGTGATGCCTTTGGGCTTCTTCATATCACTGCCTAATTTTGCCAATGTTTTAGAAAACGACACCCCCACAGATATGGACAAGCCGAGTGTGTCAAAAATCTCGCCTTGGATTTTCTTCGCGATCGTCTCGCCGTTGCCAAATAGCCCAACGCTATCTGTACAGTCTAGCCATACTTCGTCTAGCCCGAAACTTTCTATTTTATCTGTATACTTGCTGTAAATATCCAGCGCTTTTTGAGAATACTCCTCGTATCGAGCAAAATTAGGCGCTATGCATATTAGATTAGGACATTTTTGTTTGGCTTCCCATATCGCTTCGCCAGTCTTTACTCCGTATGCTTTGGCTAGATAATTTTTAGCTAAAATAATCCCTGTGCGTTTGACGGGATTGCCAGATACTGCCACAGGATAACTCTTCATACTGGGATTGGCTATACACTCGACTGACGCGAAGAAATTATTCATATCGCAATGCAAAATTGTCTTTTCCATAATACCACCTTTTGTTTGATTTTTTGTCTGAAATATAGTAATATACTATCACAACTAATATGCAATGTCAAACATTTGTTCTAAAATGTTCTAAAAATGTTCGACAAATGGAGAGGATATGATAATAATAAAAAACGCAGCAGTACTGACAATGGAAAATGAAGAAATCAGAGTATGTCAAGTAGAGATAGATGGCGACAGAATAGTATATGTAGGAGCAGAGCGTGAGACAGGCGGAGAGGTGATAGATGCCAAAGGCAAACTATTAATGCCTGGTTTGATAGACGCACACGCTCACAGCGCAATGGTGAAATACAGAGGAGTAGGTGAAGGGCTGGCGCTGTCAGATTGGCTAGAAGTCGTCCAGGAAAAAGAGCAGTCATTGACGAGCGACGAAATATATGAGTACACCAAGATTGCCTGCCAGCAGTATATGCGAAATGGCATAACTACCGTATTGGATTGCTATTTTGAGCCATCGGCGCAGGCAAAAGCATACGAGGGAATGGGGGTAAGGCATTTGGTGGCGCTAGGCGCCAAACTAAATGAGAGTGATTTATCGACTCAACTGGAGGACGAATATCGCTCTACAGGCAAGAATGTAGTCGCATACGCACATTCCATATACGCAGTGGACGAGTGTGGCTTTGATGCGACACTGACATTCGCAAAAGAGAAAAATCTACTGTTTACTAGTCATTTATCAGAGACGCTCTACGAAGTGGGTGAGTGTGACAAACTATACGGCTGTACTCCTGTGGCTATGTATGAGAAAATGGGGTGTTTCGATAGGAAAAGCCTAATGGCACACTGTGTACATCTAGATAAATCTGATATAGACATACTCGCAGACAACCATGTCAGCGTAGTGACATGCCCGACCAGTAATAGCAATTTGGCTAGTGGGATAGCACCCATACGCGCGTTACTGAACAAGGGCGTGAACATATGTCTAGGTACAGACGGCGCTAGCAGTAGTGGTATGTTGGATATATTTAGAGAGATGTATTTGGTGAATGTATTGCAAAAATTGTTCACTGGCGAAGCGAATACTATAGCGCCGTTTGAAATAATCAAAATGGCTACAGTCAACGGAGCAAAAGCATTGGGCATAGATAGGTTGGGTATGATAAAAGAAGGATACTTGGCTGATTTAATCCTAATAGATGTACAGCAAGCGAAATATTATCCATACGACAATCTACTCTCGGCACTAGTGAATACCGCAGTAGGGCAAGACGTGGTGCTGACTATGTGTGGTGGCAAAATACTATATAGGAGAGACATATGATTAGATTTATAAATGTAAAATTCGTAAAAAGTGCGTCAAGGCAGTCTCAGTTTATTTTCGACGACAAACCACAGGTGGCACTAGTAGGTCGCAGTAATGTAGGCAAGAGTTCACTTATAAATATGCTGACCAATCAAAGTAAATTGGCAAAAACTTCCAGCACGCCCGGCAGGACTAGGCTGGTGAATTATTTTGATGTCAATGATGAATTTTATCTCGTAGATTTGCCGGGGTATGGCTTTGCGTCTGCATCCAAGGAAATAAAAGACAAATGGAATACCATGCTAGACGAGTATTTTGAGAGTACCAGCAATCTAAAATTGGTCCTAGTATTGTTAGACGCACGACGTGTGCCTAGTGAATTAGACGTGATGATGATAGATTATCTCGTCGATAGAGATATACCGTATACTATAGTGCTGACGAAAACAGATAAATTATCTAGGAGCGAATACAATAACACCAAACAGCAAATAATCAAGACCATTCGTCATAGCGAAAGTGTGATGATAAAAACTAGCGCAGTCAAAAAGGTAGGTATACCAGAGATAACTGCGCTAATAGATAAAAGGATAAAAGATATTTTTGATTAAGTTCTGCGTTCTGTAGGACTCACAGCAGTAGGGAATACTGGTAATTGGAATACTCCAGGGCAGATGTTTTCGCCTGCGTAAGGTGTGCATGGTGGGATAGGACAATACCCATAAGATGGTACTAAAATATCTACTTCGGCTATGACTTTGAGTATAATAGATGCGCAAGCCGATACAGTAAATACATTGTTGTCCGAGTACACGCCAGATGTGGCTACTACATTAGCAAATGCTGTAACTGTGAACGGTACTAATGCAGGCTGTGGTACGTACATCACTACATCTTCGGCTACTGTGATAGTGCCTGTGCCCACACCGCTAGCACCATTGTTGTCTACGTAGTTTACCTGTACTGGGATGGCTACATTGCACTGTATGCGTGAGAAGTTTGGCCTATCATCGAAGCGTGTAATGACTAAGTTTTGTACAGTAGGTGCTACTCCTGTACTGCTGGCACTGACGAAAGTGATCGGAAAAGCAGGATTTTCTGGCGTGTATGTAGTGATAGTTATGGCTAGGTTCTCCAACTCCATTTGACTCATACAGGCATCAAATACTTTATTTGTTTGTATACAAACTCTTTCGCATAGGCCGTTGGTGATATTCCCGACAGCACTACCCGGGAATATACCATTTCGGTTGTTAGAATAAAATGACATTTTTTTCCTCCTATTTCTCTATTCTATATGTATTCATCAAATTAAATGTGAATATGATTGCAATACTTTGCTTAATTTGATATAATACATTATATGAAAATTTACGCAATAAGTGACTTGCATTTGTCAGAGAATAACACTAAACCCATGAATATCTTTGGCCCAGCATGGGATAATTATATCGAAAAAATCGAGAATGACTGGGCAAACAAAGTGACCGACGATGATATAGTGATATTGGCAGGTGATTATAGCTGGGCTATGAGACTGGAAGATGTCATAGTAGATTTCGAGTTTTTGGCAAGGCAAAAAGGCAAGAAAATAATAATCAGAGGAAATCACGACTATTGGTGGAAGTCACTCTCTAGCGTAAGAGATGCCTTGCCTGCTGACTGTTATGCTCTGGCGAATGATGCGATGAAATTCGGCGAATATATCTTTTGCGGTAATCGTGGCTGGACTATCCCAGAAGGTAAAGATAACACTGCAGAAAATCAGAAGTTGTGGGCTAGGGAATTGATCAGGACTAGACTGTCTCTAGAGAAAGCAAAGGCTCTGCAGACCAATAATGAAAAAATTATATTCATCACACATTATCCACCATTCAATAGCAAGGTGGAGCCTAACGATATGACTCGCCTGCTCGCAGAATTTGGCGTGTCAAAGGTAATATTCGGACATCTGCATAGCTATGTGCAGAAAAAGATGTATTACAACGAAATAGATGGCGTAGAGTACCATTTGACGAGTTGTGACCTAGTGGGTAATACTTTGGTCGACATATATTGATATAGTATTGGTATTTCATATACCCTTGGCAGTATAAATATCTGCCGAGGGTATTTTTTGTGCCATACAGAAGCTAAATTGTGGATAAAGTAGATATAAAAAAGCGAAAAATATCAAAAACTAAACAAAAATACTTGACTTTTTCAGGGGGGGGGTATGATGTTCTATGAAGGGCATAAATGCCAAAAATGTGTGGATAAGTCCGAAATAGCACACGAGAGGTGGATGGTGGAAAAGAATACATATCACAAAAGTCTGAAAACAGTAATGGTAGTGCTGGCAGTAGTGGTCATCGCTATGTTTGGAGCAGGTGCATTGCTGACATACTCTGCGTTTAGCGCGGGGGCTAGCATGGATTATCAGCCTGCGCTGACAGATACATATGATATCAATTATTATGAAGGTAGCACCAAGCTAGAGACAGCAGGTGGTACATATTCTAATGATACACTGAAGGTAGTGACTAAGACAGGATATACCTTCCTAAACTGGAATACTAAATCTGATGGTACAGGCACAGCATACCTGCAAGGTACCAAACAGAGCGAACTGTACGATACATTCTCAGGCAATAGCATAGACCTATACGCCCAGTGGAGAGCCAATGATTACACCATAGACTATACACTGAATGGTGGTACAGCAGGAAATAGTGCTCCTACTAGCGCTACATACGATAAAGTAGTAACAATATCTAATCCTACTCGCATAGGATATACATTCACAGGCTGGACGGCTAGTGGCCTAGACACCAGCACAGCATTGTATGGCACTGCTGATAATGCAGTGACTACAAAGTGGGAAAATGCTTCTACTAAAGTAACAGCACAGTACTTCAAGAACTTGACTTCTACGAATGGTAGCACTGTGACATTGACGGCTAACTGGTCTGCTCATACATATAATATAAAATATACTTTAGACTATGGCACAGCAGGAAATAACGCACCTACTAGCGCTACATACGATAAAGCAGTAACAATATCTAAACCTACTCGTACAGGCTATACATTCACAGGCTGGACGGCTAGTGGCCTAGACACCAGCACAGCCTTGTATGGCACTGCTGAAAATGCAGTGACTACAAAGTGGGAAAATGCTTCTACTAAAGTAACAGCACAGTACTTCAAGAACTTGACATCTACGAATGGTAGTACTGTGACTTTGACAGCCAACTGGCTACTAAATAAGTCGTATCTGAGTACGGCATGGAAAACTACATTGGCCAGTGCAAACTCTGACTACAGCACTGATAACATAGCTAATATTTCATTCACAGACACAGTGCCTACAGGATACACATTGTTATCAGTGGGAGTGGGCGCTACAAATATCGGTGGTGGCACGAAATTCACCACCGCACTATCAGGTGTGGAGAATATATCTGTATATGTAAAGGACTCTGCTACCTCAGGCAAGTATGACTTCGTATTTTATTCGCCAGTGCAGATATATGCCCCTACGAGTTGTCAGTCATTATTCAATGGCCTAGCTTCATTGCAGAGTATTACATTTGGTAACTTTGACACTAGTGAAGTGACTAGTTTGTACGGTACATTCTGGGGCTGTAATGCTTTGGAGAAACTAGATCTAAGTGGACTAGATCTCTCTCAAGTTACTACTATGTACGGCATGTGTTTGAATTGCAAGGCATTGACCGAGATAAAATTCCCTAATATTACTAGCAATCTGACTAACATGAGAGGTATATTTAATGGTTGTCGTAGTTTGACTGAACTAGACATGAGTAGTTTCGATACCACCAATGTAACAGATATAGCAGATTTGTTTAATAGTTGTTTAGCTTTGACGACATTGAATATTAGCAGCTTTACTATCGCAGAAAATGTAGATGTGACTAGGACGTTCGATAATTGTTCGGCATTGAATGTACTATATGCACCAAAGAGCATAGCCACTACTGTAGCATTGCCAAAGACTATGTATTACAACAACGGTAGTAATGTACTGACGTCTGCTACTTCATTGACCAGCGCTGTAGCAGGTAAGACATTGTATGGTACACTCACTACAGTGACATTAAATGCTAATGGTGGTACTTGCAGTACGGCATCATTATCTGTGCTGAAGACATGTAAGTACGGCACATTGCCTATCCCTACCCGCGATGGGTACACATTCAATGGTTGGTATACGGCAGCTAGTGGTGGTACTAAAGTGACTGAGAGCACTATCGTAACTAATGCTAGCGCACATACACTATATGCACAGTGGACTACTATAGCTACGACGATTACGACCAGTGCTACGACCAAGACGTTGACCTATGGCTATACTGACGGCACCATATCTACTATTACAGCTGGCGGTGGTGGCGGAAAATGGACATATACTATTAATAATACTAACTTCACCATCAGTCCTACTGATGCTACTACTGGTAAAGCCACATTGTCTCTAAAGACAGGACTTAACGCAGGCACATATAAAGTCAAAGTAACCGCTGCTAGTGCATTCAATAGCACTTCTGCTACTACTGATGAAATAACAGTGACTGTCAACGCTGCTACAGTAGCAGTACCTACAGCAGATACAAAGAACCCATATACATACACAGGCTCAGCTATTACATACACACCAGCCAACTGGTCATCTATCAGTAGCCTATGTAATATAAGTGGTAACTCACAGACCAACGCAGGCACATACACAGTGACAGTTAGTCTCAAAGATAAAACTAACTACGTATGGGCAGGTGGTGGTACAGCAGATAAGACATTGACATTCAATATCAATAGAGCGAGCATTACCACTGTACCTACGCAGAATGGTACATTGACATACAATGGCAAGACACAGACGGCAGTGTGGAATAATTATGACTCTGCTAAACTAACTGTAACAGACAATACTGGTATTGATGCTAAGACATACACTGCCACATTCACACCTACAGCGAATTACCAGTGGAGTGATGGCTCTACTACCAGCAAGACAGCATCTTGGACTATCAATGCTAAAGAGATATCGACAGTATGGGACGAAAAGGTTGGATTCACATTCACATACGACGGACAGTCTCATGTACCTGCAGTGACGACACCAGCGACAGGTGAGAATGGCGAAAAGGTCACTATCACTGTTAGCGGAGCGAAGACTGATGTAGGAAACTACACTGCTACTGCTAGTATCACTGGCGTAGAAGGTGGACAAGCAAAAACATCTAACTATAGCCTAACTAATGCATCTAAGGCATTTAGTATCACACAAGCCCCTGGATATATTACACTAGAATCCACAGCAGATATGTCACTGATATATCCAAATACAGGTACTAGAACGATTAAGTCTAGCCATGGTGGTACTATAACTGTTAGTTCCAATGATACAACTATAGCAACTGCAAAGGTATCTGGTACTACTATAACAGTATCATCAAATAATAAATCTGGTACAGCGACTATCACAGTGACATGCGCTGCTACTACAAACTATAAATCAGCATCAGTTACATTCAAGGTGAATGTGACAGCACAGGCAGCATTGACGGTATATGCTGCGTACAATAGTGATACAGCGACAGGGACATACACCGAAGGCTCTGCTGGTGGTACTGTGAAGATTGGTACTGGTACAGCAGGTGCTACTGCTAGCAGTAA
>CAYWFC010000012.1:0-25384 GCA_964457935.1 uncultured Lachnospiraceae bacterium | reverse complement strand
GGCGTCTAGTATGGTGTTGGCTGACGTCTCTCCGTTTTGGTCGAGAGCCTTAATGCTCAAAATATTGGCTCGGTGCGCCACTCCGCGATACGCTCTGTCTGCCACACCACCGCCACACGCCACCCCTGTCACAAATGTGCCATGACCATTGTCGTCGTAGGGCAGTGAGTGCTCGTGCAATAAATCCACGAACTTCAGTATTCTGCTCTTCGGGTACAAAAAATCTATATGTGGACTAATGCCCGTATCAATGAATGCTATAGTCACATTATCGCCGAAATACTTGTTTTCGGTCAGATTAGATATTTGAGAGAATGTCTTGGCTTTGTTTATCAGCGTGCAGACGTCGCTATTGCCGGATATATGAGTGATGTGCTGGAGATCGCTAATCTTGCATATGTCGCTGTATCTCGCACTCACAGTCATAGCGTTGATGAATGGGTGATTGCAGTACGCCACGCCCATATTGTGCAGACACTCGATGGTCTGGAGTTCATTGCTCGAGAAAACTATATAGTCATCCACGCAGTCAGACTGAGATTTGACCTTGTTTATTAGATTTTTATCGAATTTATAACTTTTCATTTCAATTTCTCTACTATGTCAGCCAAAATTTGCCTTTGCTCTGCATTTAGCATAGGGGAGAGTGTTTTTTCTAGATTTTCTAATTTTTCTGCAGATAATTTGCCTTCTTGGCGGAGTTTGCCTGCTTGACGCAATAACTCTGCCATGAGAGAGTTTTGGTCGAGGTTTTTGTACTGATTGATAATATCCTCGTAGTTTTTGGTGTCGGGTTGGCTGGATTTCTTGTCATTTTGGTCGAGATTGACCTTGCTAAACTCTCTTATGTCCATATGTACTCCTTTTTCACTATTTAAGTATATGAATTCATATATAAATAAGTGAAAGGTGAGATATGGAATACAATCTGAGCGATGAATATTTTTATACTGATGCTAACGCATACCCTTATCAACGGTACGAGAAACCAAAATTTGCCGATAAAGTGTACATAAATGCAGAAAAAGTGCTGTATCCGCAGTCATATGACCATTGCCACCATTATGACACCAGCCTGACGCCGCCACCAGCGCCAGAACAGGCTCCCGCGCCCAAACCTAATCCGTTTGGACGGCTATTGTCAGGACTGAGCAAGGCATTAAACGGTAAATTAGATATCAGTTCACTTTTGCAAAATGACGCCATATCGGGCATGCTAAAAAATGGCGGGCTAAATGGCCTGCTGGGTGGAGATATCTCTAAATTTCTCAGCGGTGCGAACGGGCTGGGAGATATATCAAATGTGCTGAAACTTTTCGGCAGTCAGCCGAAAAAAGTCCGTAATATAAAAAACAATACGATAGATAACTATCGTAAAGTTTGATACATTATTTTGCTAAAATATGTTTTATACCGTCTTTGTCAGATAGTTTGTATAAAACTATTTTTTTGCCTATAGTGGTGACCACATCGGCGCCTAGGGTAGTAGCCATCTGGCACAATTCGTCTTTTGACAGTTCGTCGGCATTTTCTAGTAGGCTAATCTTGATGAGTTCGTGGATGTATAGTTCTTCGCCTATTTGCTTCAGCACTGATGCCGAAAAGCCGTCTTTGCCCACCCACACAGTAGGCTTGATGTTCATAGCCATGCTACGCAATTTTATTCGTTCTTGTTTTGTTATCATATTCTCTCCTAATCTACTAATTCGTATTGTAAGTCGCCGAACACTATGGTGTCGCCGTCTACAGCGCCTGCTTGGCGTATCTTGTCCATAATGCCGTCTTTTTCGAGCCTGTACATAAAGTATGACTGGCTGGCAGGGTCACTAAACACTATGCCACGCTGTAAATTCTCTATATATCCGCCAGACACGACAAATCTGTGCTC
Organism: uncultured Lachnospiraceae bacterium; assembly: GCA_964457935.1. Lineage (GTDB taxonomy): Bacteria > Bacillota > Clostridia > Christensenellales > UBA1242 > STF1-107. The sequence continues at coordinate 23,496 of CAYWFC010000012.1, read as the reverse complement.
TTCGGTACGCTCTATCTTTAGCGAAGTGGTGTCTGATACGTGCAATTCGCGCTTTTCTGCTGGGATTGGTTGTATCTTTGGCAGAGTCTTTAGTTTGTCATATACAGTTTTGATCAGCAGGTCTATATTTTGCCTACTGATGCTACATATAGGCACTACGATAGCATCTTTGACCTTGGCTTGGAAGTCTCTCACCACACTATCGACATCAGGCAATAAATCCACCTTGGTCAAAGCGACAATCTGCGGTAGAGTAGATAAGTGCTGATTGTATTGCTCCAATTCGCGATTAATAGTGAAATAATCCTCTACTGGGTCGTTGCCGTAATACCCTGATGCATCTATGACGTGCACGATGAGGCGCGTGCGCTCTATGTGTGCCAAAAAGTCATGGCCTAGCCCAGCCCCCGCTGACGCTCCCTCTATCAGCCCCGGGATGTCTGCCACCACGAAACTGTCGTCGTAATATTTGACTACGCCGAGATTAGGCGATAGGGTAGTGAATTCATAATTCGCTATCTTTGGCTTGGCATTGCTGATGACAGAGAGCAGAGTGCTCTTGCCTACGTTTGGTTTGCCCACCAAAGCCACATCGGCGATAGTTTTTAGTTCTAGTATTACCTTGTATGGCTTGCATTTCTCGCCTAGCTGAGAGAAATGAGGCGCTTGCCTTACGCTGGATTTGAAGAAATTATTCCCTTTGCCACCGCGTCCACCTTTTAGCGCGATGTACTCGTCGCCGTCAGCGAACATATCTGCTAATATCTCGCCTGTGGTGGCATCTTTGATGACTGTGCCACATGGCACTGGGATGATGACGTCCTTGCCATTTTTGCCTGTGCATAAGTGTGACGAGCCGTTCTCTGCATTGGTGGCTTCAAATTTTTTCACATATTTGAAGTCTATCAATGTATTCTTGTCTTTTGACGCCACGAATACTACATTGCCACCATTACCGCCGTCACCGCCGTCAGGCCCGCCATTTGGCACGTATTTTTCGCGCAGAAAACTCACTGCGCCGTCACCGCCGTCGCCTGCCTTGATGCTGATTTCTACTTTGTCTACAAACATATCTTCTCCTTATAGTACTGACAATGCTCGTGCAGTTTACAGCCTTCGCATTGCGGATTTTTTGCTTTGCACACGTACCTGCCGAATAACACCATTTGGTAGTGCATCTTACTCAAACTATCAGACGGTAGAGCACGCATCAGAGCCATTTCGCATTCATAAGGCGTGCTGTCATCGCCACATAGCCCCAGCCGTTTGCTCGTCCTGTGCACGTGCGTGTCTACACCTATGGCCTGCGCCCCAAAAGCAGTAGATAGCACCACATTGGCTGTCTTTCTGCCCACGCCACGCATATTGGTCAATGCGTCAAAATCATTAGGTACTTGTCCATTATAAGTCTCGGCAAGTTCTTTGCTACATTGTAGGATAGACTTGCATTTTTGATTAAAAAATCCACATGGTCTGATGATGTCTATGATACCCTCTGCGCCCAAAGCCAGCATATCTGTCGGTGTGGGTGCTATGCGAAACAAATCTCTCGTGCATTGATTGACTCTCTTGTCTGTACATTGCGCCGACAGTATGACTGCCATCAATAACTGGTATGGCGTGCCGTACTCCAGTTCGCACTTTGGGTCAGGGTAAAGTTCATCAAAGTATTTTGTGATATCTTCAATCTTTTTACTCATAATACTAGTAATATAACAAAACTCCGCAAAAAAGTAAATAAATATCACACAACTTTCTGCGCTATTTCTCTACTTCGGTCAAAAGATATGATGTATATCCCTTCAAAGTTAGGATAATTCCGCCTAAAAAGTATCTCTTTTGCCCGCGCTATCTGACTGATATCTATGCGTATGCTAGTACCGCATGATGAACTGATGCTCCTAGGAGTGTTGATGAGTTGAGAATAAATATTGTAACTCTTGAGGATATTATTAAAATTCATTGTTTGCGTTCTGGCACTGAATGCTATGACTGCATATCTCATAATTTTCCCTTTTTTATATCACTATACGCGTAGAAAAGATAATAGGTGCATTTTGCCGAGTTATTTCATATTATGCTATATCAGAAGGACTACATATGATTTATTTAGACAATGCAGCGACTAGTTTCTACAAGCCACAGTCAGTAAAAGATGCCGTCAGCCACGCGCTAGACACTCTCACAGCCAATCCAGGGCGCTCATCACATACGCCTAGCATAGACATAGCGATGAAGATATATGAGACCAGAGTGAAGGTGAGAGATTTTTTCCATGCCGATAGCGAAGATAGAGTAGTATTCACACCGAATTGCACCACTGCGCTAAACTATGCCATATTCGGTAGCGTGGTAGATGGCGGACACGTGATCACCACAGTGTATGAGCACAATTCCGTCCTGCGCCCACTATTCGCACTCGCTAGACAGAGACGGATAACGCTGACATTGCTGTATCCCGATCGGTATGGCAAGATAGACCCGCACGATGTGGAGCGGAATATCAGAAAAAACACTTATCTGGTCATAGTCAATCACATATCCAATGTAGTCGGCGCTCAGCAAGACATCGCTAGCATTGGCGAGATATGCCACAAGCATGGAGTGTTGTTTATGGTAGACGGCGCACAGAGCGCAGGGCACACTCGCATAGATATGCGCAAAGACCACATAGACATACTGTGCTTCGCTGGACACAAAGGTCTGTATGCTATCACTGGTAGCGGTGGATTGGTCTGTCAAAATAATGTCACTCTCACACCTGTTATACTGGGCGGAACAGGTACATTTAGTAGTGATGTGACCCAGCCACACACTTTTCCGGAAGGCTACGAGAGTGGCACATTGCCTAGCATACCTATAGTCAGCCTCAACGCAGGGCTCGACTATGTAATGACCAATTTTGACGATATTTTAGCCAAAGAGCACGATTTGTCCCAGTATTTGATAAAAAAACTATCTGATTTGCCAATATCGCGATATTTTTACGACGACAGCGCGGGAGTGGTGAGTTTCAATATAGGTACCATAGGCAGTAGCACAGTAGGGGATATGCTGAACGAAGACTATGGCATATGCGTGCGTACTGGGCTACATTGCGCGCCTAAAATACACCAATACCTAGGCACTCTAGAGCAAGGCACAGTGCGCGTGTCGGTCAGCGCGGACAATACTTTTGCAGACATTGATGCTCTATGCGATGCTGTGACAGAAATATCTAGAAAATTCGGACTATAACACACTTGACTTTGATACAGACTTTTTAGATAGTAGTACGCATACTAGGCTCAGCGATAATAACACACTGCCAAATATCACGTAATACAGGCTGTAAGGTATGACTATGCTCGCGAATATCAGGAAAAGCCCTGACAAAAAGTACTTTTTGGCGTTCGATTTGGCTAAAAATAACTTCATTATGTCTAGAAATGTGAGTTTTGAGACATCTTTTTTGATTATTTCAGTGCTGGGGTAGACATTTGCGGGCTGATATAGATTTTCGTAAGCATCGTATTTATTTAGTAGCTTTATTTTGCATATTTTGATAGAACTAGCCAATTTTTTGGCAGTATCGGTGTAGTCATGACACAATACCAATATTTCATCATATTTGCCGATATATGAGCCGATTTGGTCTGCCAAGTCATATTCATTTATGCGTTCTTTGGAGAAATTGTAGCACAATACTTTGCTTTTGCCGTCTTTGGAGTACTCTATGCGCTTGGTGTATGCTTTTTGTGGAGAATTTACCATCTGTGACAGCCATTTTATGCGGTCTTTGTCGGGCAATATTTGCATGGCGACGGCGCATTGCTCCACCTGAGATATATGTTCTTTGTCCAATGCGCGATTTTTCTGCTTTTTGTTGCTCAGCAGAGACAGCACAGCATTTATGCCCAGCGTGATGACCACTGATACCAATAGTGACAGCCAAAAATCTCTGACATAGAACCTGCACCACGCGAATGCTATGAGAAATATAATGCTAGTTTTGAATATAGTATCCAAAAAATTGATTATTCTGTACCTTGACATAAAAAAATTATTGACTGTTTCGTAATAAATAAACAATATGTTTGACAAAAAAAATTCAAAACAATAAAATATCAGTATGAATATAGACGAAATAATATCTAAAAAGAATAATGACATATCTCTTACAAAAGACGAACTCACATTCGTCGTGACCAATAGCGTCAATGGCACACTGCCAGAGGAAAAGATTGTAGACTTTTTGCGCGCGGTGTATTTGCATGGTATGACCGAGCAGGAGACTATAGACTTCACGCTGTCTATGCGCGATAGTGGAGACGTATTGCACTTCGACGACGTCATTTTGGACAAGCATTCTACTGGCGGAGTGAGCGACACTACCAGTATAGTCATAGTGCCAGTACTCGCCAGCCTAGGCTACAATATCATCAAGATGAGTGGCAAGAGTCTTGGTCACACTGGTGGTACTATAGATAAATTGCACATTTTTGACGGCATTAGGACAGAATACAGCCACGAAGACATATCGCGCCTAGTGCGTCAAAACGGTGCTTGCATGATAGAGCAGTCACTCGACCTAGCCCCAGCAGACAAAATATTTTATAGATTGCGTGACAGAGAAGGCCTAGTGGACTGTCTGCCACTCATAGCGTCTAGCGTAGCGAGCAAGAAACTCGCTTCGGGCGCTAATGTCATTTTGTTAGATGTCAAGTGTGGCAATGGTGCCTTTATGACCGATATCGACCATGCTCGCACTCTCGCGACTTTGATGACCAAGACTATACAAAACGCCGGGTACAAGTGTTCTGCCCTTATTACTGATATGAATCAGCCATTGGGGCAAAATGTAGGCTGTAGCCTAGAATTACGTGAGGCTATAGACGTCTTGCGTGGTAAAAAAGGCGACTTGCGTACGCTGTGCATTAGGCTGGCGACTGACTTGGTGTGTCTGGCTAGTGGTATGAATAGGTGGCGCGCGACACGTCTGGTGAAGCGTAGCCTAAATACTGGTATGGCATATGAGAAATTTCAAGCCATTATGTCCAGCCAAGGTGCAGATTTGGCTATTTTGGATGACTATCCTACAGCCCAGCACACATATACCGTTCGCAGTGCCGAGGCAGGGTGGCTGAGTGGCGTACAGACGAAAGATTTGGGCGCGTTAGTCACTGCTTTTCACGACAAAACTGCTGGCGTAGTCGTACACAAGCGCTTGGGAGACAAAGTGAATATAGGAGACACATTGTGTGAGATACACTACAATACAGACGAACAATTAACGTCGGCAAAGGACAAAATCAAACATATTTTCGTCCTATCTCAGCACAAAATATACAAACAAAAACTAATATACGGAGTCATTAAATGAGATACGAAGTAGATAATATAGAACAAACAAAAAAAGTCGCCACTGCCTTTGCAGATAGTCTGGCATTGGGTGATGTAGTGGTGTTGTCGGGAGATTTAGGCGCGGGCAAGACCACTTTTACGCAATTTGTGTTCAAACATTTGGGTGTGACGCAGACTGTGAATAGCCCTACATTCGCTGTGCTGAAGTCTTATGTCGCCAATGGCAAGACTTTTCATCATTTCGATGCCTATAGGATCAATACTCCAGAAGCCATAGAGAGCGGATTTGATGAGATATTCTCTGACCGAGACTGCATCATTTTCGTAGAGTGGGCGGAGAATATCATTAAATTATTGCCACAGCATTACTACGTGGTCGATATCAAGATAATCGACGGCGAGAGCAGAATAATATCCATAGAGAAGGTGTAATTATGAAATATTTACTTATAAATACCGCCAATAAAGTACTCAGACTGACATTGGCTATAGATGACCAAATCTTTTCGTACGAGAATAACTCTCCTAGGAAGCACAACGAAGTGCTACTAGGTGCAATAGACGAATTGTTGGCAAAAAACGGACTAAAGATTGAAGATATAGACGCTTTTGGTGTAGTGATAGGACCAGGGTCATTCACTGGCATCAGAGTGGGCATCGCCACTGTCAAGGCATTTCGCGATGCGCTAAAAAAAGACGCTGTAGGCATCAATAATCTCGAACTGCTGTCACGTATGTCCGGCGGTCGTTATTGCGCTATTATGGGTAGCAACGATAGTTATTTTTTCGCCGAAAATACGCCTAACGGACTGTATATACATGACAGAAATCTGACCAAGGCCGAAGTGGATGCTATCACCAAAGGCGAGTCAGTGTATTTTTATGCACAAGAGAACAGCGGTGAGATGAATGCACAGTTTGTCGCTTGGGATGACGGGATATTCGTTGATACATTCGTAGATATGCTGGCACGCGATGACCGCAATCTCCAGCCAGTGTATTACCAACTGTCACAAGCAGAACGCGAAAAGATAGATAGGAGTGACGTGGTCATCACTCGTGCTACCAGTGCAGATGTGGACAAAGTGATGTCTATAGACAAAGAATGCTTTGCTGACGCATGGAGCGAACACACAATGACTGACGAATTGGCTAATCATTACGTGTATATAGCCCATATAGACGACATACCGGTAGGGTATATAGACGCAGTAGATCTGGTCGATGAGTGGAGTGTAATGCGTGTAGCAGTGTCTCCGAGATACCAAAATCATGGCATAGGTGCTAGATTGATTGGTCATATCGAGACCACTGCCAAATCACACAATATCGGGCTAGTCAGCTTAGAAGTAGACGAGAAAAATCACAAAGCCCTCAGTCTGTATAGCAAACTAGGATACATCACACGTCGTATTAGGAAGAATTATTATCCAAACGGCAGTGATGCTATAGAAATGAGCAAGAATTTTTAATCATAATCATCAGGCAGGTCATTTAGTAACAATAAATTGTCCCCAAAATTCAATATTTTAGCGAATTGCGCCTGCGCTGATTTCAAGTCGGGAAAATAAAGTACCGACTTTTTTGTATTTTGTAGCCCTTGTGTGAAGTATTGTTTGTTCGTATTACCTATCACTATGACTATATCCGCCACTTGCTCTATACTTTGCGCGAGAGTGGCATTGATAGTAGCAGAGTCTTCGCCAGCCTCGACTATGCCGGGCGTGCAGACTATTTTTCTGCCACGTGCCTGCGCTAGCACCGATAGTGCTAGTCGGCTACTCTCTACGCTACAATTAAATGTGTCATCTAGTATGTTTATGCCATTCGGAGTGCGGATGTATTCCAGCCTGTGCGGAGTAGGTGATAGCGACGATATTCGGTCGGTCACTTTGGCTATGTCTACGCCTAATTGCAAAGCCATAGCGCTGGCCAGCAGAATATTGGTGACATTTTGCTCGCCTAGGAGCGCGGTGTCACAGTGATATGTGCGCGTGCTGTAATGCAAGTCAAATGTAGTACGATAATCTCTAATCTTTATTTTGCTCGCATACAAGTCTGCTTTGCTGGCAGTGCTGATAGATGTACGGTCGCCAGTTTTTTCGTTGTACATCTTGGCCACGTGTGGATTGTCTATATTGTATACGCATATTTGGTCGCCCAGATAGTCGCTTAGTTCTTTTTTGGCTAGGTAAATGTTATTTATATCGCCGAAACTCTCCAAATGCTGTCCGCATACACACGTGATGATTCCTTTTTGTATGCCTAGATACTCACATAGGTACCGCACATCGCCTATGTTTTTTGCGCCTAATTCGGCTATAAATATTTCAGTATTGACCGGCATTAGTTCATTGATAGCTCGGCATATTCCCATAGGCGTGTTGTAACTCGCTGGCGTAGCGAATACTTTGTATTTTTCGTCTAAGATATGAGCCAATATATTCTTTACAGACGTCTTGCCAGCGCTACCAGTGATGCCTATCTTGATTAGATTAGGCATAGATGAGAGTTTTGATTTGCTAGCATGCAAAAATTTACTGTTTATGCGCTTTTCTATAGGCGAATTTAGTATGACCGAGACATAGCACCAGCGTGGTAAAATCAGCAAAATCAGCGCGCTGTGGGCATATGCGACATAGTGCGTCAGCAGATATAGACTATTTAGCCCGAAACACACCACAGCAGTGATTAGCCCAATGCAAACATATATTCGCTTGACTCGCGGGGTGATTTTTAGTGGTATTTTGGTGTCAGTATTTTTCGCCCTAAACATAGCAAAATATATAGCCACACACGCCATAGGCATTAGCGGATACACATACACGCAGTCACATAGCCACATATATACGGCATTTGCGCCCAATATAGCCAATGTCATACCCCAAGCCACATAGTCAGCTGACTTTGTTTTGTTGAGTTTTAGCCAATCTAGGTATGGTTTAGTCTTGTATGACTTTAATTGCAAAATATGTATGTATTTCCTGCTCAAAATACACGTGAATATAGCCAGATATAACGAAAAAATTGCATTTATGATAAAAAACATATCAACTCCTTAAAAATTTAGTGCATAGGTTATTAAATTCAAAATTATTTTCTAGATAACAGAAATGTCCGCCTTTTGCTTTGTACAAAATGGTGTATTTAGTGCGTTTTTTGATTTTTTTTGCCATGACATAAGGCGTCTCAGTGTCAGATCGCCCCCAATACAGGAATATCGGCATATTTAGTCTGTCTAGGCAGAAGGTTAGGTCCATATTGACCACATTTTTGAATGTTTTTTTGTCTGTCAGTGATAACATTTTGTAATCAGCAGACGCGTATAGATTGTAGTAATATTCAGCGTGTTTTGCGTCTTTTAGTAGCAAGGCGATGTGGTCACTTTTTAATTTCTGAAAAAAATTCTTTTTTCGTCTCAGCCCAGCACCACCAGTGACGACTAATTTGTCTATATTTTGGTGGAGATAGTGCATTAGCATCGCCACCCGAAAGCCGAAACTGTGGCACACCACATACACTCTGCTTATATTGTGTGTATCCAATATGCCTTTGACTATGTTTACATAATCATACATATCTAGTGGTACCGCGCTCGTGTGCGTGCTGTGCAAAAATTGAGGTGGCATACTGATGCTGATAGTGGAGTACTGCCTCAAGAGATTACGGCATTCTGAGAAACTATCCTTGTCACCGCCCCAGCCATGCAAAAACACTATCGGCTCGGTGTGGCAATCGTCGTAATCATAGTCAATCGTGTAAGTTTTGTATAAAAATTTCACAATTTTATATATGAAAAACACACATCAAGTGACAAATAAATACCACAAAACATATATCAAAATATGCAAAATATCATATTAATCTATGGTGGAGCGACAGTCGAACACGACATATCCATCATCACAGCGTTACAATGCGAAAAAGCCCTAAGATGTACATATGACAATGTTACCAAAGTGTACATAGCTAAAGATAACACCATGTACCTAGCAGACAAACTGACTGAGCCTGAACACTACAAACACATCGACACTGCCAGCCTAAAAAGAGTATTATTTTTTGACGGCGGACTATACATCAAGCGCCTCGGTGGGTACAAAAAGTACAAAGATGTATATTGCGTGGTGAATTGTTGCCATGGCGGGATAGGAGAGAACGGTGAATTGGTGGCAATGCTCAAAACACAAAATATCCCATGCACTAGCGCCAACTGCCTGCCTAGCGCTATCTGCATGAACAAGCATTTCACAAAAATGCTACTAAAATCTATAGACATACCTACTGTCAATGGCGTGTTGGTCACCAGACATCAATATCATCACGACAAAGAATGCACTCTCGCTCACATAAAAGACACTCTTACTCACGATGTCATAGTCAAACCAAACTCACTAGGTTCTAGCATTGGCATATCTAAATGCAGTGTAGATGATATATCCGCATCACTAGATTTAGTGTTTACTATGGATGACTGTGCGTTAGTGGAAGACTTCATCCAAAACAAAAAAGAAGTGAATTGCGCAGTGCTGCTAGACGGCGACGACTTAGTCTGTGGCGAACTAGAAGAGCCTGTGAATAAGGACGCGATACTGGACTTTGAGAAAAAATATATTCACCATGGCAAGGGCTCCAAAGGCATGAAAGGCAGTGATAGGATTATACCAGCCAATATTTCTGATGAGATGAGAGACGAGATAATAGATTATAGTCGACGAGCATATCAGTTTTTGGGTTTGTCGGGCGTAGTCAGGATAGACTATTTGATAGATATTGATCACGACAAGGTATATCTCAACGAAATCAATACTATTCCGGGCTCTTTGGCTTTTTTCCTGTACGAGCGAAAGGGGATAGATTATCCTACTATGCTATCAAAGATGATAGAGACAAAGATACACTCGCAGAGCGATTTGATTACCTATTTCGACGGCGGTGTCATAAAATAGCGATATTTGTTTGATAATTTTTGCAAAATTTGATATATTACCTTCAGAGATGGAGGTAATATGTTTTTGGATGCGCAGGACAAGCGTCTTTTGGACGAAGTGACTAAACTCGCTGGACGCAATACAGATATATCCGATGTTTACGTCGTGGCAGGAGTGCTGGCTAGCGATGGCGAGATGTATTTTGGTATGAATTTGCATAGTTGGGTAGGCGCATGCGCGGAGTTGGTCGCTCTGTCCAATGCTAGGCTAAACGGCAAGCGCGATATAGTCACTGCTGTAGCAGTCAGAAGATATGACGGTGCGACACAGATAGTGTCGCCATGTGGTAGGTGCAGACAGATATTTAATGATTTTTGCCCTAATATCAATGTAATATTAGATACTGACGACAAGCGCAGTATTGCGGAATTATTGCCTAATAGTTACACCGATGTGCAATAATTTTTCGAAATTTTGGTGATTTTTGTTGATTTTTTATTTCAAAGTGGTATATTTAACTAATGGAGGACTTTTTCAGTGTCGGCATATAATTCAAAAGATTTATTAGTATTAGAGGGCTTGGACGCAGTGCGTATGCGTCCCGGTATGTATATAGGTGGTACAGGTGTAAAAGGCTTGCACCATTTATTGTGGGAGATAGTGGACAACTCTGTGGATGAGATAGCCAATGGCTTCGGTAACAAAGTATCAGTCACTTTGCACAAAGACGGTACAGCCAGTGTCCAAGATAACGGCAGAGGCATCCCAGTAGATATTCATCCTAAATTGCACATTCCCGGGGTAGAAGTGGTATTTACACAGTTGCACGCAGGGGGCAAATTCTCTGACAGCAACTATAGTTATTCAGGTGGCTTGCATGGCGTGGGCGCGTCAGTTACCAATGCACTGAGTAGGTATTGCGAAGTCACAGTATGTCGCGATGGCAAGAAATACTTCACTAGATTTGAGTCAGTGGAGAAAGGTGGCAAAGTCCGCAGTGGCGTGACTGTACAGCCGTTGACTTTAGTGGGCAGTGCCAATACTAGCGGTACTTATGTGCGTTTCCTGCCAGACGACAGAGTGTTTAAGGATATACATTTTAATTACGACGACGTGGCAGAGCGACTGCGCGAGACAGCGTATCTCAATAAAGGCATTACCATAGACCTAACAGATGAACGCACTGGCGCCAAACAGCAATTTTGCTACGAAGGCGGTATTAGGGATTATGTGTCTTATCTGAACGAAGACAAGAACAAACTGTTTAATCCGCCTATATATATCGAAGGCGAGTGTGATGACACCAGAGTGGAATTAGCCATACAGTATACAGACAATTACACTGAGAGGGTGTTTAGCTATGTGAATAATATTCCTACTCCAGAGGGTGGTACTCACGAAGTGGGATTCAAGTCTGCGCTCACTAAAGTACTGAATAACTTCGTAGCGAAGAATAATCTAGTGAAAGGCAAAGACATAGCCCTAATAGGCGACGACTACAGAGAGGGTATGACTGCTGTACTGAGCATAAAGATGAAAAATGTCCAGTTTGAAGGTCAGACCAAGACTAAACTAGGCAATCCAGAGGCTAGGACTCGCATAGAATCGGTATGTATAGAGAAATTAGAAGAATATTTCACTAGCAAGAAGAACGAGCAGATAGGTGAACTAATCATCGACAAGGCAAAAGGCGCTGCCAGAGTGCGTCACGCTGCCAAAAAGGCAAAAGAAGTCACTCGTGCCAAAAATAGTATAGAAAACTCCATTTTGGTAGGCAAATTAGCGAATTGTAGTGGCAAAAAGCCGGAAATAAATGAGTTATTTATAGTAGAGGGCGATAGTGCGGGCGGTAGCGCTAAACAAGGTCGTGACAGGTCGTATCAAGCGATTTTGCCACTAAAGGGCAAACCTCTAAACGCTGAGAAGAAGAGAATAGACCAAGTCCTGTCCAATGACGAGATTAGGACACTGATAGGCGCTATAGGTACTGGCATAGGCAGTGATTTTGATATAGATAATCTGAAATTTAACAAAATCATCATTCTTAGCGATGCTGACCAAGACGGCGGTCATATTCGTGCCATACTTTTGACATTTTTCTTTAGATATATGCGTTCGCTCATATCTAATGGCAATATATACATCGGACTGCCACCTCTGTACAAAGTATCTGCAAAAGACAAAGATTATTATTGCTACACAGACGAGGAATTAAAAGAAATCACCGACAAAGTAGGCAAAAATTATGTTTTGCAGAGGTACAAAGGTCTAGGAGAGATGAATCCCGAACAGCTGTGGGAGACCACTATGGACCCTGCTAGCAGGAGTATGATCAGAGTGTCTATCGAAGACGCCGCCCGCGCTGACCAGATCATCAGCACTTGGATGGGCGATGACGTCAATGGCAGAAAAGAATATATCGCTAAAAATGCCAATTTCAATAAGGTTGACGATTTTGTACCGATAAAAAATAACTAAGAGGATAAAATATGGCTAAAAAAAGTAAACAAATACAGTTAGATTTAGAGCCAAGGGGCAATATTTTTGAGCGCACTGTCGAAGAAGTAATGCACTCTAGTATGTTACCATATAGTGAGTATGTTATCCTTGACAGAGCGTTGCCTAGAGTAGAGGACGGGCTAAAGCCAGTGCAGAGAAGGATACTCTACACTATGCTGGAATTAGGTAATACCCCTGACAAGCCTTACAGAAAATCTGCGCGTATAGTAGGCGATTGTTTAGGTAAATATCATCCGCATGGCGATAGATCCATATACGACGCTATGGTACGTATGGCACAAGAATTCAATATGTCAAACATTCTAGTCAAAGGTCATGGCAATTTCGGTTCTATCGACGGGGATAGTGCAGCCGCTATGCGTTACACAGAGGTCAAACTAAGTGAATTGTCGCTAGAATTAATGCGCGATTTGGACAAAGAGACTGTGACGTACAGCCTAAACTTCGACGATACACTAAAAGAACCTGATTATTTTACTGGTAGATTTCCTAATCTATTGGTCAATGGTGCAGCCGGCATCGCAGTCGGACTGGCGACCAATATCCCGCCACACAATCTCAACGAAGTCATTGATGCTGTAGTAGAGTATATAGAGAACAAAGATTGCTCATTGCAGAGCCTACTCAAGCACATCAAAGGACCAGATTTCCCTACTGGCGCTATCATCCAGAGTAGTGACGAAATGGTAGAGGCATACCGCACAGGCAAAGGTCGTGTGGTGATTAGGGCAAAATTCCATACAGAAGAATTGCCAAATGGCAAAACTAATATTGTCATTACAGAATTGCCTTATCAAGTCAATAAGGCAGAGTTTTTGCAGAAAATCCTAGTCGTAAAAGACAAAGTAAAAGGCGCGCTAAACAATATAGTAGACATCAACGATGAGAGTGACAAGACCGGTATGCGCGCAGTCATTACTCTCAAAAAGGATACCAATATCAACGAAGTGATAGCATTGTTGCTAAAGCATACTGATATGCAGACCGCTTATAATATCAATATGGTCGCTATAGCCAACGGCAAACCACTCCAAATGGGGCTAATGGACATAATGAAATACTATGTCGATTTCCAGGTGGATGTGATATACAAGCGCACCAAGTTTGATCTAGAAAAAGCACAAGCCCGCGCACACATAGTGAAAGGCTTGATCATTGCCATCGAGAATATAGACGAAGTCATCCACATCATCAAGAGTAGCACGTCTACCATGCACGCGAAAGATCGTCTGAAAGAGCGTTTCGCGCTGAGCGAACAGCAAGCAGTGGCTATACTAGATATGCGCCTGAGCAGATTGACCAATCTCGAGACTACCAAACTAATCGATGAATTGCGTGAATTGGAGAAACTCATCGACGAATTGACCAAGATTTTGGCTAGCAGAGCAAGGCAACTGGGCGTGGTAAAGAGAGAAATATTGGATATCAAGAAGCGTTTTGACACTCCTAGAAGGACAGAAGTGGTAAATTCCTTCGATGAATACAAAGTAGAGCCATTAGTAGAAGAAAAAGTCGCTCATGAGTGTCTCATCAGCGTGTCATATGACGGTTTGCGCCTGAAAAATATAGACGCTACGTCATTTGCCGACAGTGACAATTCTTTTGCTAATTACAATACTCTAAATGTCTTATCAAAAGACAAATTGCGCACTATGTCAGACGGCACAGTGCTGGCGTTTACAGATTTAGGTAATGTGTACAAAATCAAGACATCCGACATCCCAGAATGCAAGTACAATGCCAAAGGCACTGCATTGTCACTCATCACTAAGTCTGAAATGAATGAAAAAATAGTCAATATATTTGATTTTAGCGAAGTAAAGGGCAGTGGCGAGCTGTATTTCTTTACAGAGAAGGGATATATCAAGAAGTGCGCTATCAACGAATTTGATATCACCAAGTCAGTCGCATTAGCACTGAAACTAAAAGAAAAAGACAAAGTATTGTCTGTGCAGAATAATTATATGTGCCCTTCGGTACTAATGGTCACCGAGTGCGGTATGGCAGTGAATTGCGCTCTAGACGATGTGCCTAGCCAAAAACGTGCTGGGTCTGGTGTCATAGGTATGGCACTAAACGACGGCGACAAAGTAGTATACGCTGGACAGGTGTCACACACAGACAAATTGCTAGTATTGACTGATAAATCAAACGCCAAACGTATGAATATATCTGAATTAGGTGTAATAGTCAGAAACAGAAAAGGCTTGAGGATCGTACCTAACGGCGAGCGCGTCAAGACTGTATTGTCACCTATCACTGCTGGTGAATTGGTCATCAGTACATCCAAAAATGAATTAATCAGCATTGACCTGAATAAAATACCAGTAACGGCTAGGATACAGGCGGGTCAGACATTGATAAAAGGTGACTTCGGCAAAATAGAGCACAGTGGAGTGTATTTGTTTTAATGGATAAATTCAAAAATTTTTTGGCAGGAATATTGGTGGGCCTAGCGAACATCACGCCGGGCTTGTGTTCTGCTACGGTCGCTATCGTGATAGGAGTTTACGACCAGATAGTGATGGCGCTCAGTCTGGATTTTAGATATATCAAACAGCACTTTTGGAGTTTGGTATGCACAGTGCTGGGCATAGCAATCGGCATTTTTGGATTTAGTTTTCTGATAGATTATTTGTTGACGAATTTCGAGATATCTAGCACGTATTTCTTTTTGGGATTACTGCTGGGTACCACGCCAGTGCTGGTAATCCGCGCTAGGAAGATACCAGAAGATACGTCTCATCAATGGATAAAATACGTGGTATTTGCAGTGCTATTCGCTGTAGTAGCCTGTCTAATATTTATTCATCCCGAGCAGAGCGCTGTCATTGACAAACTGACGCTAAAAACTGCCGGATTGCTGTTCTTTGGCGGTATTTTGGGCGCTGTGGCAGTGATATTGCCGGGGCTCAGTGGGTCGTTTTTATTGCTGATGCTGGGAGTGTACTCTAGCATTATTTCTGCCATAAAGTCATTAAATATACTCATCATATTGCCATTCGCTTTTGGTATGGTGTTTGGATTGGTGTTTGGGGCGAAAATGATGAAAACTTTGCTCAAAAAATATCCTAAACTCACATATTTTGGCATCATAGGTATGGTGTTTGGCTCTGTAGTCAGTGTGTTTCCTGGATTTAGAACAGGGTGGGGCATAGTGATAGACATTGTGCTACTGGCGCTAGGTTTTGGTATCGCGTACCTTTTGAGCAAAAATAAGACTGCCGAAAGCATAGAAAACGACGAACTCCTAAATCAGAACAATGATACCACTATATAATGTCGAATATTGTCATAAATTCCTTTACGATATAATACAATATCTGTAAAGGAATATTTTTTTGGAGACTTCGTTTTTAGAATTGCGGTGCAAGCAAGTGGTGAATGTGGTAGACGGCAAATGCTTGGGGCATATTACCGATATTGTTTTTGATTGCAAGAGCGGAAAAGTGCTAGGGCTGGTAGTGCCGTCTGCTGAGAAAGGCTTTTTGAATATGTTCCGACCGAGCAAAGAGATATTCATCCCATTTGCCAATATTTGCAAAATAGGCTCTGATGTCATATTGATAGAATTATTCGACGGTCCGCCTCCACCTCCACCACCGCAAAATAAAAATAAATGTCAAATTTTACCTAATCCGACTACCTGTGGTGGTGAAAATGTGCAAACAGTACCGAATAAAGTATTAAAATAATAAAATATTTTCATAAAAAATGTCGAAAATGTATTGTTTTTTTTGTGAAAATATGTCATAATAATACCGAGGTAAAAATATGAAGTGTATTTTTTGCGGTAGCGTAGATAGCAAGGTCGTAGATAGCCGTTATCTAAAGGATATGAGTATTAGACGTAGGAGAGAGTGCTGTAATTGTGGCAAGAGATTTACTACATACGAGACAGTGGAGAAAAATCCTATGATAGTCACCAATGTAGACAATGTCCGCGAGCCATTCAAGTTAGAGAAATTGGCAGAGAGCATAGCATATGCTACTTATTGCCGTAGTGTGGATTTGGCTACTCAGCAGGCATTGACTTCTGAGATAGAGAAGAGATTGCTCGCCATGCAGAAGCAGGAGATAGACACTATGGATATAGTGAAAGTAGCACTTAACGTCCTAAATGAGATAGACTCTATATCAGCATTGGTGTACTTTACCCAGCACACTCAGTGCAAAGATATGCAAGATATTAGAGAATATGTAGGTTAGAGCAAACTATCGTATCCGCATTGACCTATGAGGATGCGATAGTTTTTTTAGAGGAGATATATGATTACAGTTAATAACGTTAGTCTGCAATTCGGCAGTAGAAAATTATTTGAAGAAGTGAATATCAAATTCACAAAAGGTAATTGCTATGGCGTCATAGGCGCGAATGGTGCGGGTAAATCTACTTTTATGAAAGTATTGTCCGGCGAATTAGAGCCAAACAAAGGTGAAGTGAGCATACCAAAGAATGAAAGAATCTCAGTACTAGAGCAGGATCAGCAAAAATTCGATGACTGTACTGTTTTGCGCACTGTTCTCTTGGGGCACAAGAGACTAGTCGAGATAATGGATGAGAAGGAGAAATTGTACAGCAAGCCAGACTTTAATGATGAGGATGGTATCAAATTAGCCAACCTAGAAGCAGAATTTATGGATATGAACGGCTGGGAGGCTGAGAGCGAAGCACAGACATTGTTGAATTCACTAGAAATACCTAGCGAATTACACTATGAACTGATGGGCAATATTGATAGCAAAATCAAGGTGAAAGTGTTGCTAGCACAGGCTTTGTTTAATAATCCTGACAATCTAATCCTCGATGAGCCAACGAACAACCTAGATGTCAAGACTATCAGGTGGCTAGAGAATTTTATATTGGATTTTGAGAACACTGTCATCATTGTTTCGCATAATAGACATTTTTTGAACAAAGTCTGCACGCACACATGCGACATTGACTATGGTCAGATTAATATTTTTGTAGGTAATTATGATTTTTGGTATCAGACTAGTCAATTATTGCTAAAACAAGCCAAAGAAGCGAACAAAAAACTAGAACAACGCACCAAAGAATTGGAAGAATTTATCGCTCGTTTCTCTGCTAATGCGTCGAAATCTAAACAAGCCACTTCTCGTAAAAAAGAACTGGAGAAGATTACTCTCGAGGATATTAAGATTTCTAGTAGAAAATATCCATATATTGATTTCAAATTTGAACAACGTATAGGTAACGAAATTTTGACAGTGGAGAATTTGTCAAAAGATGGATTGTTTAAGAATGTATCGTTTACTATCCAAAAAGATGACAAAGTAGCATTTTTCTCAGACAATAGTGCTGTGACTACTGCTTTGTTTAATATACTCGCTGGCGAAGACGAAGACTATACTGGCACAGTGAAGTGGGGCAAGACTATCTCGTATAGTTATCTACCACAGAATTACAATAGTTTCTTTGACGGATGTGACTTAACATTGATAGATTGGCTGGGTCAATTCTCTCAAGAAAAAGACATTACTTTCTTGCGAGGGTGGCTAGGTAGGATGCTTTTCTCTGGTGAAGAAGCATTGAAAAAAGCCAAAGTATTGTCAGGTGGTGAGAAAGTGCGTTGTATGCTGTCACGTATGATGCTGACGAGTGGCAATATGCTACTAATGGATGAGCCGACTAACCATCTAGATTTGGAATCAATCACTTCGCTAAATACTGGTATGCAGAAATTTCAAGGGAATATATTATTTACGTCACACGACGAAGAATTGGTATCCACAGTCGCAAATAGGATAATCCGTATCAATGCGACAAAAGAATTTGATAAAAACATAACTTACGACGAATATATTAATTCTTAAGTAGGAGGGCTGGCTTGATGTCAGCCTTTTTTGATGCCAAACACAATACAATAGTAATAACTAACTACTTCGCGTCATAATATGATGTATGATTAGTTTGGACAAAGTCGAATTGAATAAAATGTGTGTGATAAAAAAACTAGATTTTGCAGATAAGATGTTAGAACATAGGCTAATGGAATTAGGCTTGTATCAAGGCGTAACTATAAAGACAATCAAACGCTCGACATTCAAGAAGACTTTGCTGGTCGAGTTTATGCATAGTATATTCGCACTCAAAGCACAGACTGCTGAGCACATATTGGTGGAGCGTTTATGAAAAAAGTCATCATTATAGGCAATCCAAATACTGGCAAAACGACATTATTTAATAGTCTAACTCGTAGCAACGCCCACACAGGCAACTGGCATGGTGTGACGGTGGATGCATTGCAAAAAGTAGTGAAGTATAAGTCTCAAGAATATATGTTTGTGGATATTCCGGGGCTGTATAGTCTAAATTACTTTTCTATGGAAGAAAAAGTGAGCGTGGATGTCATTATGGATAATAGTGATGCCATTTTTTTGTACATAGTGGATGCGAATTGCTTGGAGAGAAATCTTTATCTTGCTATGCAATTAATAGAATTAGGCGTGCAGTTTAATGTTATTATCAATAACTATAAATATTTTGAAAAACAAGGCAACTCTATCGATGTCCAAAAACTATCTAATCTCTTGCAACGAAAATGCATAGTAGCTGATGCACGAAAAATAAAATTAAACGATGATATCTTATCTGTCCCAACCTTCGATACTCATACTGATTACGTGGACGCATTGCCTATAGAAAAAGTAGAGACTATATTGCAAAAAAATAATATTAAAAATGCCAAACAAAAAGTATTTAATATATTAGAAAATGAAAAAATAGATGAATTAATACCCGAAAATGATAAAAATATAATAAAAAAACATTTTAATAATTATTTTGAATATTTATTAAAAAACAGGTATGAAAAAATAAATAATATTTGTCAAAACTGCCTAATTTACCGGCAAAAACAGGCATATGGCGAAGCAAAAATAGATAAATGTTTGCTAAATAAAATATTATTTTTCGTAATATTTAGCGTAATTATTTTTAGCGGAATGTTTTTAATATTTTTTTTGATAGGACCAATATTGACTGATTTATTTTTGTGGTTAATTAATTTTTTAATCAAGACGCCAATAATGTCATTAATATCCAAAGTGACTACATCTGACTTTTTAATTAATTTTTTTGACCAAGGTGTATTTAGTGCAGGATTGGCAGTATTTGGCTTCTTGCCACAGATATGTTTGTTATTTATGATGTTGGCTGTATTAGAAGAGAGCGGTCTGCTGTCTAGAATGGCATTTATGCTGGACGATTTGTTTTATCCGTTAGGATTGAATGGCAAAAGTGCCTATTCTATGCTAATGGGCTTTGGGTGTTCTACCACAGCCACATTGACCGCTAAAAATATGACTGACAAGAATGCTCGCATCAAAACAGCAATACTAACTCCATACATGAGTTGTAGCGCGAAGTTGCCAGTGTATTCTGTCATAGCAGGCGCTGTATTTGGGGTCAAGAGTTTCTGGGTGATACTCGGGTTATATTTACTAGGTGTCGCGGTGGCGATAGCGTTGGCATATGTGCTAGAAAAAACTATTTTGCCGAGCAAAAATTCTGATTTTTTGCTCGAGTTTCCACCTATGCGCGCACCGAATGCCAGTCAATTTATCAAGGTGGCATATACCAATGCGAAGCATTTTTTCGTCAAGGTATTTACTATTATTTTCGGCGTGAACATCATTGTTTGGCTACTCAGCAATATAAACTTTTCGTTCGCATATGTAGGTGAAGGAAATAAGAGCATCATATATGGCATATGTAGATTTATCGCACCGATATTCGCTCCGCTCGGCCTTAACAATGCCTATATAGTGAGTGCGCTCATCATAGGTCTGATAGCCAAAGAATTGATACTATCAAATATCGCCATACACAATAAAGTCGATATGGACTTTGCACTCATCAAATCTAGCATAATAGCAGTAGGTAGTGCTGTCGTGTTTTCTAAAGCCTCCGCAATGAGTTTCTTGGTGTTTTGTTTGCTATATTCGCCATGTGTGTCTAATATCGCAGTACTATATAGCGAGATAGGTAAGAAGTACGCTAGTATAGCTATAATTATTCAGTTCGTATTGGCGTACATTTTAGGTATGATAGCATATGCTTTGTTTAGCCATAGTATAGGTCATTTGCTCGTCGTTTTAGCATGCGTCGCCACAATACTCATTTCTCTAATAATAGTAGCAAAACGGCTAAAAAATAGAAATCTAGACGTGTGTGGTCACTGTAATAGGTGCAAAAATAATAATATTTGTCATAAATAATTTATTTTTGTTGTAAAAATTAAATTTATTTGTTATAATACACTCGTATGAGTAAACCATTAGTAGCAATAGTAGGCGCGCCAAATGTGGGGAAAAGCACATTTTTCAATAGGCTCGCTGGTAGAAGAATAAGTATAGTAGACGATATGCCTGGTGTCACTAGGGATAGGATTTTTGCAGACACTGACTGGAATGGATATAATTTTTCTATCGTAGATACGGGCGGATTAGATTTTTCTAAAAACGACGAGACGAACAAAAATATCATCGAGCAAGCGCGTCTGGCTATAGAATTAGCAGACGTTATTTTGCTCTTTGTAGACGGGCAAGCCGGTATCTCAGCAAAAGACAAGGAAGTGGCAGATTTCCTGCAAAAGACTAAGACTCCAAAGATAGTAGTAGTCAATAAACTGGATAACAATGAAGTAGACAAGACGTATGAATTTTATGAACTCGGGCTAGGTGACCCTTATCCTATATCTGCCGAGCACAGCAAAGGGCTGGGCGACTTGCTAGACGCTATAGTAGCCAATTTTGATAAATCAGCAATGGTAGAAGACATTAACGCACCGGTAAAAGTGGCTTTAGTGGGCAAGCCAAATGCAGGCAAGAGTAGCCTAACGAATAAATTATTGGGATTTAAGCGAGTAGTGGTGAGTTCTGTCGCCGGCACGACCAGAGATGCTATAGACACGCCGTTTAAGTGGAACAAAAAAGATTATATCCTGATAGATACAGCAGGCTTGCGTAAAAAAAGCAAAATCGAGCCTAGCAGTATAGAGAGATACAGTGCTATCAGAGCGATAGACGCTATACAGCGATGCGATGTGGCAGTATTGGTCATAGATGCGAACGAAGGCATCACAGAGCAAGATGTCAAGATAGCAGGTCTAATACATGAAGAAGGCAAGCCTAGTGTCATAGTCATCAATAAATGGGATTTGATCGAAAAGACTATGACCAGTATGGATGAATTTAAGAAAAAACTGGAGACAGACTTGGCATTTATGAAATATTATATGCCTGTATTCATCTCGTGTGAAACAGGACAACGCACAGGTCAAGTAATGGAGACTGTGGATTACGTATATGCCAATGCTAATAGAACTATCACTATGGGGCTTTTTAATACCATACTCACCAATGCCATTAGGACGACACCACCGCCATACAAAAACGGCAGAAGGCTGAAGATACTGTATGGCAAGCAGACAAGCGCCAAGCCACCTTGTTTCGAGATAAGATGTAATGATGCTAGTATAGTGGATAATTCTTATATGCGCTATATAGAGAATAGTTTGAGAAAAGCGTTTGATTTCAAAGGGACGCCTATCAAGATTAACTTTAAGAACGAGAGGGAAGAATGATAAAAACTATAGCAATATATATTCTACTAGTTTTAGTGAGTTACCTAATAGGAAATCTAAATTTTGCTATATTCATCACACAAAAGAAGCACAATGTGATTACCAATCTAGGTAGCGGTAATCCTGGTACTATGAATATGTTTAGAAATTTCGGATTAAAGTTGGGACTACTGACGCTAATCTTTGATATGCTAAAGGGTGTGACGGCGGCTTTGCTCGGGTATTTCGTGCAAGGCGAAGTGGGGCTCTATATCGCAGGATTGTCAGAGGTGGTAGGGCACATATATCCCGTATTGCATCACTTCAAGGGTGGCAAAGGCGTGGCTAGTAGTTTTGGCATATTTATAGTGGCTAACCCTATAGTCGCGAGTATATTGTGTGTATTCACCATAGTAATGGTATTCGTTATCAAATACGGCTCGCTATGTACTTTGAGCTATGTATTGACTATGGGTGTCATCGAATTAGTATTTGTCCATCCTGATAACTGGCTAAATTATATATTCATCTCAGCGATAGTTGTTTTAATATTCTGGGCGCACAGGTCGAATATTAAGCGACTATTGACAGGGAAAGAAACTAAAACAGAGTTTAGAAAAAAAGATAAACAAAATTAGAAAAACAAAGGATGTTATTATGAAAATAAATGTATGTTGTGATAGTAGTTGCGATTTACCTAAGGGTTATGCAGAGCAAAATGGCATAAAGACGCTATACATACCAGTCATCATAAAGGGCGAAGAACACATCAATGTGGACAACAAGACGCTTTTTGATTCGGTCAAAGAGACTGGTGAATTGCCTAAAACTGCAGCACCTAGCAAAGATGATTTTATAGAATTTTTTGGTCAATTTCCAAAAGATGAAAAAGTCATAATGTTTACATTGTCTAGTGAATTATCATCATTGTACAGTCATGCGAAAGAAGCAGAACAGGAGTTCGGTAATGTCGTTGTCATAGATAGCAAGAATTTGTCATCTGGCATAGCATTGCAAGTGCTTGCTTGTGTAGATGATGTAAATGCGGGACTGTCATGTGATGATGTCGTGCAGAGAGCATTAGATAGGGTCAAAAAGGCTAATGCGACATT
>CAYWFC010000011.1:10669-25444 GCA_964457935.1 uncultured Lachnospiraceae bacterium | reverse complement strand
AACCTATGACCCTCTGCTTGTAAGGCAGGTACTCTACCAACTGAGCTAAACTCCCGTACGCAAGTATATTTATAACACATTGTGAGAAATATGTCAACAATATTTCAAAAGTTTTTTGAAAATTTTCAAAAATTTTTTCCAAATGGCATTTTGAGCCCATTTTTCGGGGGAGTAGTGCATATACTCATACCCCGAAATTGGCTCTAATCGCATAGTCTAGTAGTTATTTTTCCATTTGCGACTAAATTTAATGAGCATAAATCCCAAAAGTGTCATCACTTGCAAAGGTATGGCTATCAAGAATACGCTCCAAATATTAGTAATCTTGAAAGACAAGAATATGGTCAGTGTGATAGACCAAATCAAGCCAGACACGCACACGCATTTGGTGGGGATATTGAACCAAACGCAAGACAGCACAGTCAGCACCACGAACGACACAGGTAGGGCATATATATAGAATAACCAAGACGGCACACCTATCCATCCGAAGAGCAAATTTAGCACATACATCAGCGTCGCCACGAAGAAAACACCTATCACAGATATCGCCGATATCATGATATGTTTGTTTTTCTTTATCCTATAAAAAAGATTAGGCTTCGGGCTGTCGTCGTGTTCGCTCATTAGGTCGCTGACATTGATGCCGAAAATCTCAGCCATTTGCGACAGAATGACTGCATCAGGTATGCCTTCTCCACGTTCCCATTTGGATATGCTTTTGTCAGAATAATTCAGCTTTTGTGCCAATTCTGCTTGGGTCAAATGCGCGCGTTTCCTGTATACAGCTATATTGTGCGCGACTATGTTCTTTACGTCTTCCATACTAGCATTATACCACTATTGTAGTGCTATTGCAAGTATTTTTCGCCCAAAAACTAAACTCTACTGTGAGTAGAGTGCCAAAAATTTGTCTATTTTGAGTGAAAAAAATTAGTATACTACGAGTAGAGAAAAATAGGTATTATTTTTTGCCCGATACATATAAAATACATACAGTCATCGCGAGATGGCTACACAAGGAGTAAATTATGAAAATAGCAATATCAGCAGAAAGCACTATGGATCTCCAAGGAGATTTGTTAGAAAAATTCAATATACACACCACGCCGTTTAGCATTTTGCTAGGCGATGACCTAAAAAAGGACGGCGAGATAGAGCCTCAAGACATATTTGATTACGTCAAAGCCACTAAATCATTGCCTAAGACCAGCGCTGTCAACGAAGAACAGTTCAAAGAGCATTTTGAGAATATCCTAAAAGATTATGACGCCGTCATACATTTTTCATTGTCATCTGGTATGAGTTGCGCATATGCCAATGCAGTCAATGCGTCAAAAGATTTTGACAATATATACGTCGTAGACACACTCACACTCTCTACAGGCATAGCCCTACTCGCCATATACGCCAGCCAGTGCGTGGAGCAGGGTATGGCATATGAGGATATTATCGCCAGTGTCGAAAAGAGAAAACACAGCGTGCAGTCTAGTTTTATACTCAGAGACCTAAATTATCTGTGCAAAGGTGGCAGATGTAGCGCACTAAAGATGTTTGGCGCCAATCTACTAAAAATCCGCCCACAAATATTGGTGGAGAATGGCACTATGCGCCCGGGCAAGAAATTCAAAGGCAATATGCACAAATGTATACTAGAGTATGTAGATGAGACACTAAAAGAATGCGCTACTCCAGACCTCAGCACTGCATTTATTACTTTTTCGTCAGCCGATGACGAGACTGTGGACAGCGTGCGCGAGATATTGGTAGAGCGTGGCTTTGAGCACATATATGTCACCCACGCCAATGCTACCGTTTGCAGTCATTGCGGTGAGTATTGCTTCGGCATACTGTATATAAACGACGCTGAGTAGGTGAGCCATATGAGAGATATATCTAAATATAAGATCAGCGTGTTCGGCGACAGTGTGCCAAAAGGTCTGTATCTGGACAATCAACGCATTATGCGCATAGAGCACAATGCTGTAGATGTTTTGGCGAATGAATACCACTGCGATATCGAAAATAACTCATACTTTGGTCAAACACTGAAACGTATGTGCGAGAAAGGCTTTTTTGACGAGTATTTGAAGCATTTGGACGGCGAGAAGAGGTATGTAGTAATTAGTTTAGGTGGTAATGACGCCGATTATAATTGGGCAGAAGTAGCGCAAAGCCCTTACGCTGTCCATTCGCCCAAGACTTCACTCAAAGAATACGCCGACCTGCTGGATAGAGTAGTGAAGACACTGCAAGAAAAGGGCGTCAAAGTGGGCTTAACGTCCATACCACCTATAGATGCCAAGCGATTCTTCGACAATGTTATATCGCAGAAGTATGACGGCGGACAAGTGATGAAATTCCTCAAAAATGACTTATCCAATCTCACTCGCCACCAAGAAAGTTATAACCAAGAAGTGCTAAAATGTGCCTTGCGCAATAAATGTACATTCTTTGACTATCGCACACCACTTATCATGAAAAATGATTTTCTAGATTATTTGTGTGAAGACGGCTTGCACCCTAATCAATTAGGACATTATTTCATCGCAAATGTCATAATAGACGGACTAGAAAACAAAAATGATTTTTTCGATAACTATTGACAAATGCTATTTTTGTGGTATACTGCACATAGAGGTGAGAGATGTCTATTATAAACAAAATAACCCAAAATACCGCTAATGCGACTATGGACGATGGCAAAAGTTTTTTTCATCGTGCATTTGACCAGATTTTTGACGAATTAGATAATGATTTGCCTGACAAGCCTACATATGATTTATTTATGGCTTTTCTAGACAAAAACGACTTGAGCATAGATGACTTGCACGATAATTATTTTAACCTAGGCGAGTGCGCACATTTGGAGCTGGACAAAAAGGATGTCATAAATGATTCTGCTACACATAATAAACTAGATTTGAATACTGCGTTCTTTAATCTTGCATTTGCAGGCTCACTGGTAAACTACCAACATTTTGGCTTAGAAAAGATTATCTACAGAGTGGATGATTTTAGTTTCCATCCTATATTTGACCCTAATGGCGCAGAATATTTTCTGTTCAATGAATTTGATAAAGACGAATGCATCAAACTATGCAAGAGTTGGTGCGATGACTTCATGACACACATTTTTGGGATAGAGTACAAAGATGCTAGAAAAAAATATATCGCAAAATTAACTAAAAATATCAACGAAAATAATACAGAAAATGATAATAAAAATAATAATGAAAATAATATCTAAAAATAATATTAAATAAATAATTAAATAAATAAAATTAATAAAAAATCCCCATTTTATGCGGGATAAAAATAAAATTAATATTATTTAGTCAAAAAAAATAAATTCTATTTCTAGAATTTATTTTTTTAATATTTTACTGAAATATTTGGTTCAAATTCGTTGTGATAATAAATATCTACTAATTCATCGTCATTAAATGCTTCGTTGATATTGCTGAAATTTCTACCAGTGATATTCTGCGCACATCTTAATATTTCTGCGTCTAGTGGACAGATATTTTGCACGTACCAGTCGATATTCTCAGGCGAAGTGAATACTGCTTTGTCACCATTGGATTTAGCGTAGAGTAGTTCTTCTCTTTTATTGATCAAGTCACAAAAATGTTCTCTGTAGTCCATATTACCTCCTTACATATTTTTTATCATTATACATCACGTTTTGTCATCTGTCAATACCTAAACTTGACGAAATTTGCAAAAACTTTGACAAATATGTATATGATGATGTACGTCAAATATTTACACTTTGTCAAAAAATAAATATTTTACATAACATAAAATATGCAAAATATAATATCTGATCTCAAAGACACATCATCGTCACAAAAAGTCAGGATACAGTCTACCGACTTGACCATAGAAAGGACTAGCTCAAAAATCGTCGCAGAACCCGGCGAAGAAGTCAATATCACCATTACTTTATACAACAAAGGCACATACGATATGTCTAGTGTATTTATCACTGAGGATATAAAAGGCGCCACATTCAAGAATAGGTCAGTGTATATAGGTGGCATATCATACGGAGACGCCAATCCTAATACTGGCTTCAATCTCAATGTCATCATTGCTCCGGGCAATAGCGAAACAGTCACATACGCGGTCGTTATGGATGACCCTATGCCAGAAGACTCGCGCGTGGCGACTATCATTACCGATATCAACTACAAGATAGATAGATTTAGTTATTCTACCCAATCCACCCCATATAGCATAGAGTTTACGCATGGAGACATCGCGATAACTAAGACTGCTGACAAGATCGCGGTAGGCAAAGGTCAAAAGATAAAATATCAGTGCATAGTCAGAAATACTGGCACACTGCAAGACTATGATGTGATATTCAAAGATGTTATGCCTACAGGCACTGCATTCGTCGGTGGTAGCGTGCAAATAGACGGAGTGTGGTATAGCCAATACGACCCAGTGGCAGGCTTCTCGCTAGGCACTATAGACGGCAAATCTCAAAAAGTAGTCGTATTTGAGGTCGTGGTGGACTAATAATGAATATTTGAGATACTAAATGGGTATGATTATGTTTATCAAAGGAGCAAAATATGAACAAAGTCAACCCATTTTACGAGAGAAATGCCATACCAGTAGACAAATTCGTCAGCGTCGGAGACTACAGCCCGCGCCCGTATGACAAAAACACCACATCCCCATACACTAAGACCAGAATAATACTGCTCAACGGCGCAGAATTCGAGCAAACGTGGTTTTTGCACCAATTCAATCGCAACTGCTGTAACAATGACCTGCGTAGGGACATAGCACTCATCAGACGCCACGAACAGCACCAGCAGAAGATTATCTCAGGACTAAAGCCTGTAGATGAGACCGACCTCGAGACCACCATCGCGTACGAACAACTGGCTATAGATTTGACTGCTATACTAGCCAAACATGTAAAAGACGAGCATGTCAAGAATGCACTCGATTTTGCACTGCTTGAGGACTTTGACCACCTGTATAGGTTCGCGAATTTGCTAGAATGCGAGCAGGGCATAGACACCAATACATTGACAGGTGGGTATACCGAGATCACACCGGGCAGACCGACCATCGCTGAGCCTAGGCATCCGTTCGATGAGATAAATGACCACATCGCGAGCGAATTGGCTGACCCATTCACTAAACTAGTGGTGTCCATTATCACAGCAGGCGAACAGCAAACTATGAATTATTATATGAATATCGCTGGATTTCACCCCACCGAGATAGGGCGTAGGTTGTATTCTGAGATAGCCATGATAGAAGAACAGCACGTCACCGAATACGGTAGCCTCATGGACACCACTTGCTCGTGGCTGGAAAACTGGCTGATGCACGAGTACACTGAGTGCTATTTGTATTATTCTTGCTATGCAGACGAGACAGATGAGTATATTCGAGATATATTTTACACCCGATACCTCGAAGAATGCGGGCACCTGCAGTATGTGGCAGGATTATTGCAAAAATACGAAGGCAAACCTTGGCAAGCACTGTATACCTGCGGTGGAGATTTTCCTGAATTACTGCGCTTTGAGGGCAATATTGACTACATTAGAGATGTGTTAGCCAAAACTATAAACTACACTCGTAGTGACGGCGGATATGAATTGCTGAAAAATCTGCCAGACAAAGCAAATTATTTCAAATACCAAAAGCAAAATATCCGTCGCCCAGATAGCCTGCCTAGTCACTTGGTCATCAAAAATCATATCAAACAATTCGGCATAGACTACCGCTATGAGACTAAAAGTAATCCAGTACCAGAATTGCGCGACAGAAAATGCGATAATATAGATATCGCACGAAAGAAATAACTTTTAACAGAAATCTATATACAAAAAAAACTTTTAGTAGATATCTATATCAAGTATGAACGATAATTCTACTCAAATTCTACTCAAAAAAGAGAATTGCTAAAATACCACTACATTATGTAGTAAATAATAAAAAATACCACCACATCATGTGGTGGTATTTTGGTGTGGATGGCGGGACTTGAACCCGCACGACTTGCGTCATATGCCCCTGAAACATACGCGTCTGCCAATTTCGCCACATCCACATATATTAGCCAGTATACTACCTATTGGCGCATTTGTCAAGCAGTTTTTAGGTACTGAGTGAAATTTCCTATATTTTCTTTGTGACATTTAGGTAATCTCTGGCAAAAATTAGTATTAGGTATTGACAGATAGACATTTTGGTGCTAAAATAACATAAATCATATTAATGAGGTGGAAAATGAGTATATTAGATTTAATAAAGACCGATGATGACAAGCGTATCAAAAAAACATTAGATAGCTTGATAGTAGGCACTGTGACTACAAAATCAGATGACCCCGAGATCAAAAGATTTGACAGAATTTCAAAAGAACTGGGCGAGAAGCCTGATTATAAAACTTCTTGGAACGGTCTACTGAAGAAGACTACCAATAAGATATTGAAATATTCTGAGTTGAAGGGGGAGGAAAAAGTCTCCAAAATCAACGAAGTTTTTGGCAGTCTATATGCCATCTCGCAGGACCAAATGCTCAGCTGGTCAGAGGACAAACCTACAAAAGGTAGATTATTGTACTCTAGCAAGCAAGGTCGCGACGTGGCATTCAATATTTTGACAGAATTATTAAACTTGGGATTTTTTGCCAGCGCTGGCTTCACCGCCGACGCGATTATGACTTCATCATTGCGTTATAGCGAGAAGGTTATTAGCCTGCTGACACCTGAGTATTGGTACAAAATGGAGGTCGCTCTGAGCGAATACTGCCAGTCAAAAGGTGCAGATTATGACACATATAAGGACAAAGTATACAATCAAATGACCGCTGACCAAAAGGCTATCTATGTGGAATACCTTATCAAAAATAAGTCAAAATTGGCTCAAGTTGTAGAGTTAGAAGACGATTTAGCCATCAAAGCACAATTATTATCAGAGCACAAGTTATTATTGGAGACAGCGAAAAGGTATGATACATTGAAGAATTATGTACAATGTCTTCATATAAGGGATTTATTGGACAATCACAAAGAATACTCCAACGCAGAAATGGATAGATTAAACGCCAAACTCGGCGTTTACTATAGCAGAATGGAGTCTACTAAATTGTACATGAAGGTTGCCAATGTTGACAATCAATACATCGACGCCCTAGCATCTAAGATAGCATATAACTATGCTTATAGCGAATTGCAAAAACAGTCCAATATAGGACCTGTACCCACGGATAATATTTTTCGCAGAATAGACGATGGTCAAAAGGATATGGCATTTAGTCAACAAAATATAGCATTGGGTAAATATGAAGATTATCTTGATTTGCAGTATGATAATTTATATAAGAACTTAGATGATTTCTATATAAGTGAATTGGAGTATGATGAGTTTAGTGATATTTTGCACACCAAAGTGTCTAACAAAATCTCGCGCATCAACGATGAAATATTGTCCTATATCAGAGATAATAATACTCCAGATGAAATACTCGAAATGATACACTCTTCTCAGAAAAAAGCCAATACAAAAGCCAATTATGTAAAAGCTTTTAGTAATAAAGCGATTGCGAAAAAGAAAGTCTTGATTGAACAATACCGCGCTAGCAAGAGAGCGGAGGCTACGAACAATGAAATAGTCAAGAAACTCTTGAGCAAAGTGCCTGCAGAAAAAGTTTTGGCATACATAGACTCAAAGACTGCAGATCTTGCTCCAGAAAAAACTAAATTGTTATCAAAAATCAAGTCAAAAAACGCCGAAATCAAGGCAAAACAGCAGACTTCTGAAGAAGTATCTCGTGGCATAGTGAATGATAAATTGTCATCTGATGCTATTTTGGCAGATGGTTATGACAAGGGCAGTATATTTGGCTTAATCAAAACATACAAAAACTTGGCCCATCAGCAAGACGACACAGATGCAAAGGAAATTTTGCTGAAAAAAATCAAAGAGCAATGCTCTGTTTATAATAGAAAAAACACTAAACACAGAAGCATTTTGCTCAATGAATTAGAGAGAAATAGCTATCCAAACAAGCCATTCGAGATGCCAGACCTGATCCAGACTTCTGTCGGTAGATACAATAGATTGTATGACAACAAAGCAGAGGCAGTAGACTTCGTGCTAGACAAGATGGACTTCAATACAGCACTAAAATTCTCATACACTAACTGCGAAATCCCTGAAAAATCGCTATATAATAAACTCGACATCGAGAATGCTGATGAAGTGAAAAATTTCTCTACCTACCAAGGCGTCAAAGAGATATCTAGACATTTATTAAAAGTGCTAGACACAGTCAAATATCGCACGAACAAAGGCTATGACTTTATAGTCGACAAATATGAAGATATGGTGTCATGCTACCAAGCACCACCACTACTACAGGTCGTGGACGAATTAGTCAAATACAATAAGTCCGTAAAGAGCCATTCGCTCGATATCACCTATAGCATAGAAGATTTGTTACTTGATTACAAGATTGATATGAAATTATTGTCCAATCCTAATGCTAACAATTACGTCAATTCATTTATGACAGGGGAGCAAAGCAATCACGAGTCATTCCAAACTAAATATGATTCTTGCGATTTTGATGATTGGAAAAAAGTAATATTCTTCTTGGCATCTAATTATAAAACAGAAATTCTGCAAATGACTGACAAATTGTCTAATAATTAATCACAAATACCGTAAATTTGTTGCAAAATAATTAAAAATCTCCTATAATCATGATAGGAGATTTTTTATGAAGCAGTGCACAGTTTATTATGATCAGCAGTCGCTCAAAGCGCTACGAAAGGATATTTTCGCCAAATCGATGTGCGCAGTGTTATTTTTGGTGTCTATTGTTTTTCAGATTTTGACTCTGCTAGTGATACATCAGAGCAGACAAATTACCACTTTTGAGT
This sequence comes from uncultured Lachnospiraceae bacterium, assembly GCA_964457935.1. GTDB lineage: Bacteria > Bacillota > Clostridia > Christensenellales > UBA1242 > STF1-107. Next base: position 16,517 of record CAYWFC010000011.1, on the reverse strand, counting down.
GGATTGTCACCATAGTAACGGTGGTACTAGGCGTGTTTATGCTCTTGGTGGTGTGTGTCAATATTTTTGCTAACTCTCAGATATGCAAAAAACTAAAAAATCAGGATTATTACTCTCATGAGACTATTAGGAATGATGATCCTAATGACAATTTTATGAAAATGTACAGGATATTTATGATTGGCTTCTCTGTGATTTTTACCATTTTCACTGTCATTTTTGTGGTCCTGAGACTAAAAACATATTTTGAGCAGTCAGTGATAGACGTATATCCAGCAGTTTGCTTGCTATTGATGACCACATCTCTCACAGCAGTCTTTAATCTATCCCTCGATAAATATATTGAGAATAACCTTCGCATAGATTTTAATACTACCGAACAGTAATTAAGAAAAGTACTATCTAAACAGATAGTATTTTTTTTATTCCTCTAGCAATTCATCATATGATGAGTTTAATATTTGCCTCAACTTAATTAGCTGTTGCAGACTAGGCTCGCTGTATCCCGACTCCCAATGGCTTATGGTCTTGAAACTAACGTCTAGACTCTGCGCTAATTGTTGCTGTGTAATATTATTCATTATTCTTAAAGTTTTGAGATTTTTGCTAAACATACACTTATTATTCTCAAAATATGAGAAAAATGCTTGACAATCTCAAAAATTGAGAGTATATTGAAATAAAATTACCAAGCCTGATCAACTTCGTAGTTTTATGAACATAGGAGGAATAAAATGGAAACAAACAAAGTCAATGCTTACATATCTCAATATAAAGACAAAATACCAGCGGATAAATTGGTAACATTGAAAAATGCTCTAGAAAAAGCGAATGACGAGAGCGAGAACAGCTTAGCAATGGTGAAACTAAAAGACCCTACTTTTGTATTGCTTATGTCTATATTTTTCGGTGGATTGGGTATAGATAGATTTATATTGGGCGATACTGGCTTAGGTGTGTGCAAACTGCTTTTTGGTTGGATAACTTTTGGAATATGGCCCATTATAGATATTTTCGCATGTTTCAAGCGTGCTAAAGAACTCAATCTGCAATCAATACTAATGGCCTTAAATTAGGCAAAAATCACAATTACAGTCATTTAATTTTGAAATTAATGCAACAAAAATGAGTAAGGACACCGCTATCCCGACTCATTTTTTATTATCATTCTTCTTCTATTACTTTGCTATATACGACCTCATATATGGCAGGGGCGACTTCACGCCATTTCTTGCACGCCACTATAGCGCTATGGCGGGTGTCTGTACGTAATTTCACTTCAAATAGGCTCTCGGTAGTCAATGGCTCCAATATGCGCATCTCGACTGAGTATGAGCCGTCTGGGTTTTTGAAATAATTACCTACATACTCCTGATTGCGCTTGAAGTGCATTTTGTTTTCTTTGGCGAATGCGGATATGGTGTCTCTCAAGCTAGCAGGTATCTTAGTAAAGAACTGAGACAAACAGTCTCTACCAGTATATGTGATATTGTATCTGCATTCATTGTTAGATGTATTTGGCTTGTATATGAATTTCGCTTTTAGCAACTGGTACAATAAGTCTTTGCAGTCCATATAGTTGACCCAGTTATTTTGACTAGTACATATCTCCAAGATGCTGTTTTCGGTCAAAGGGATCTCCATTTTCTCTAGCACGTAGAGTATTATCAATTTATTCACTGTATCGTCTGCTTTGAATTCCATAATGATATCTCCGACTAATACTATAGCACTTTTTGACTAAAATCTCAACAATTTGACATATTATTTTCAAACACTTGCAAAAGATTTTATTTCTTGCTAAGATATAAACGAGGTGAATTATGAGCATAGAGTCAGCGTATGATTTAGATAGATTTAATGAAGCATGTGACGAATTCGTAAATGGCAAATATATATTGGCAGACTTAAAACTATCCAGTATACTAAAAAGCATCGCCTATAGTGAAAAAATCAAAAATCTCATCACGAAATGCCTAGAAGGAGTAGATGTCAACGCACTATATGAGAAAGTGCTCAATCCAGAGAATCAAGTAGTGATGCCCAATGATGCCAAGAGTGTGGTGGCATTAGTTTTTTCTATTTTATACAATATCGACAATGGCAATATTAATTTTTTTGACTTTTTGTCGATGTATTTCAAGTCGCAAAATGAACTGACTGCTAAAGATTTTGAAGAATTTTCTAATATTGTCATTTCTCCGTTCAAAAAAGCGATAAATGTTCTGTATGCCAATGAACATTTGCTATCAGACTCTAGAGAATACCAGAGCAACGTATACAATAAAGTCAAGAGAGTAGCAGAACTGGAATTAAAGAACTTGACATCATATAGACTCAAACCCATAGCAGAAGAAGAATTGCAGATTTTATTAGAGGCATTGATCACTGCCAGTGACAATAACGACAAGCAGTATACTTTTGCTTTGATGATATCTTTTGATTATTTCACTCAAATTAACAAAAAATGTCGTCCGATTTTTGCCGAATTGCAGAATTGTTTCCGCAATTAGTCATCATACCACTAGCAGAAAACTTAATCCGATACATATCAATACAGAGAATATTGTTTGCGTGAATTTCATCAGCAATATTCTCGATTTTTTTACTTTGATATTCTTGATGAATGCTAGGCTCTGCACGAACACACACATACCTGAGAAAGTAACTAGTCCGCAACATAATACTGTTTTGGCTTGGAGGGATATGGCAGTCTTGGATATGTCCAGACAGCCTCTAGTCATCTCTATTGAGCCGTTTAGGATAGACACCACCACATCATAATTGATGTGCAATACACTAGATATACCGCGCGCCAAGCCAGATATGATATGTAGATTATTGAGCATATCCACCAGCACGAAACATATCACTATATATCCGCCTACCACGAGTATAGATATGATGCTATTGTACATACTATCTGCTAGGATATCATTATCTTTTTGCTGTACGCACGCCACGAAAGATTTTGATTTACCTTTGGCTCTATACAATAATCCATTGGCGAAACTGCCTAATATGTGAGATATGACGATGACGATACCTGCCATATTGCTATGTAGCATTCCCATACCTACAGTCCCTATCATAAATACAGGACCAGAAGTGGAACAATAACTTAGCATTTGTGTGGCTTGGGTATCATCTATGCTGTCGGTGGCGCGTAATTGTGATATCATCTTTGCGCCTACTGGATAACCAGATAATAGGCTAAGTGCATATATATTACCGCTACCTTGTGGCGCGTTGAAACATTTCTTAGTCAGCCAGTCCAATCTCATATCTCTATTTAGAGATATTATTATCCTAGAGAAGATAAAGAATGGGAATAAGGCGGGCAACACATTGTTTGCCCACACTATGAGACCGTCGAGCGCTGACTGGATATATACTTTAGAATTAAAACAAAAAACAAAGATAATTGCCAGCAATAAATATATGGTAATATTTGACTTTATAGATTTTGTCATATATAATATATATTATAGTTTTAGGCACAAAATGAGGAGAATTATGAAAAAACTTGCTTTAGTCCTCGGCGGTGGTGCTGCCAAAGGCTATTGTCACATAGGGATATTGAAAGTACTCGAAGAGTATGGTATCAAGCCTGACCTAATAATAGGTAACTCTATGGGAGCGATAGTAGGCGGTATGTACGCTTGCGGATATGATGCCGAAGCATTAGAAAAGATGGCACATAGTATTCAGAGGAGACACATTATTGACTTTGACTTACTGTGGTTATTCAAAAAGCATCTTCTTAGTGGCAAGAAATTGCAAAAACTAATGAATAAATTATTCGGAGATACAGAACACTCACAGACAGCCATACCATTCGTGAGCGTGGCTACATGCCTAGATGACGGCAAACTATATGTCCTCAATAAAGGCAAAGTATCACAAAGCGTGAATGCTAGTATGTCTGTGCCTACTATATTTAGACCGGTCGAGATAGATGGTAAGCGTCTGGTTGACGGCGGAGTGCTGAATAATGTACCTGACGACATAGCCAGAGAATTATTGCCAGACGCTATCGTATTGTCGGTAGACCCTATCGGTGACTATACACCTGAGCGTTATAAACTCAAAATGGTAGAAACGCTCGCAAATATGATATTCTTGATGCAGTCTACTATTACATCGAAGAGAGATTGTAGCGATATTAGGATAAAAATAACTCAAGCAGATACCAAACAGATAGATTTTGATGCCAATACTGCCCAAAAATCAATATCTGCCGGTGAAAAGGCTATGCGTGCTCGCATAGATGATCTGTTTACATTATTAGGAGAGTGAATATGGATATTTTCTCAAGAGCGAAATCAATCAATGCTAATATCTGCCTGCCAGAGGCGCATTGGGATAGTAGAGTGGCTAAAGCATGTGAAATACTAACGCACGACGATCTGTGTCACATCACTGTGTTTGGCGAAGCAAAAGACTGGCCTCAAAACGATAATATTACAGTAATAGATATAGAAAATTACGAAAAATACGATGAATTAGTTGACATTTTCTTTAATTTGAGAAAATATAAGATAGCGTCAAAAGAGACTGCACGACTATTGCTCAAACAACCTGTCATCTTTGCCACCATGTTATTGTATATCGGGGTAGTAGACGGCGTGGTGTGTGGGGCTACCATGTCTACAGCAGATAGTTTGCGTCCAGCATTGCAGATCATAAAAGCTAGACAAAACACTAAAGTTTGTGCTACAATGTTAATGCGTAAGGATAAAGATTATTTGTTTTCTGACCCTGCTATCAATATAGATCTGACAGCCGAAGAACTAGCAGATGTGGCGATAGCGAACGCAGACTTCATGACTAATGTATTGGGACAAACACCGGCAGTAGCGATGTTATCTTACTCTACGCTGGGCAGTGGCAAAGGCGGCCAAGCCCAAAAAATCAGATTGGCGACTGATATAGTGAGAGAGAAACGACCTTCGTTAAACGTAGTAGGCGAGGTACAGGTTGACGCTATATTAGATAAATCAGTCGGGCAACGAAAAGGTTTGGCTGATTTTGAGCCAAACATACTGATATTCCCTAACCTAGAGTGTGGTAATATCGGATATAAATTAGTACAATACCTTGCAGGTTACGAAGCGATTGGGCCTATTTGCTTAAATTTCAGAAAGCCAGTAAATGACCTATCTCGTGGCTGTAGCGTGGAAGATATAGTAAATACAGTATTAATAACAAAATTACAAACAAAAGGAGAAAAATTATGAAGATTTTGGTATTAAATTCTGGTAGTTCATCATTGAAATTTCAGTTTATGGACACCGAGACAAAGAAAGTTTTGTGCAAAGGCAACTGTGAGAGAATAGGCATCAATGGCTCGTTCATTAAGTATAGTAGTGACCTCGGCTCAGATAAAAAGGAGATTTCTATGCCTACGCATAGCCAAGCGATTTCGGCTATGCTAGAGATGTTACAGGATAGCAAAATAGGCGTATTGCAAAATCTGTCTGACATCGAAGCGATCGGTCATAGAATGGTAAATGGTGGAGAAAAATATACTCAGCCATTATTGGTCACTCACGACACGATCAAAGAATTAGAAAAAATTATCCCTATGGCTCCTCTGCACAATCCAGCTGCTATCTATGGGATGAGAGCGTGCTTGGAATTATTGCCTGATGTCAAGAATGTAGTCGTATTTGATACTGCGTTCCATATGACTATGCCAGAAGTGGCATATATGTATGCCATTCCATACGAGATGTACACTGACCACGCTATTCGTAGATACGGCGCGCATGGTTCTTCGCACAGATACGTGGCTGACGAATTAGGCAAATTAATAGGCGGTTTGCAGGGTAAGAAAGTAGTATCT
>CAYWFC010000011.1:0-10659 GCA_964457935.1 uncultured Lachnospiraceae bacterium | reverse complement strand
CCACTTGGGTAATGGCAGTAGCATTACAGCTATAAAAGACGGCAAGAGTATAGACACATCTATGGGCTACACTCCGCTCGCAGGTGTGCCAATGGGTACACGTAGTGGTGATATCGACCCAGCTATATTGAATGCAATCGCTGACATCACTGGCAAAAATATATCAGAAGTGACTACATATCTAAACAAAGAATGCGGACTGTTAGGTGTCACAGGCTTTACCTCAGATATGAGAGATATAGAGAACAATATGGACAATCCACGCGTGAAACTCGCATTTGATATGCTTTGCTATAGTATCACGAAGTACATAGGCGCATACAGCGCTGCTATGGGCGGGCTGGATGCTGTCATATTCACTGGTGGTATAGGAGAGAACACAGTAGAGTTGCGCTCGCAAGTAATGGCTAATTTCGCTTATTTGGGAGCAGAAATGGATGAAGAAGCTAATGCTCATGCCCCTAGAGGTACTACAGTAGCACTGCATACTGACAAATCAAAGGTTTTGATTTACCGTATACCTACTGATGAAGAGTATGTCATCGCTCATGATACAGAAGTTTTGGTAAAGAAATAAAAATATACGATAAATCTGTTGACAAATAGAAAAATTTATCGTATACTAACCGAGTTAATAAAACTGCTTAGGCAGAATATATGAGGAGGTAAAAATGGCTGTACCAAAGGGTAAAGTATCAAAAGCACGCAGAAATAGCAGAAAAGCGAATTGGAAAATCAGCGTTCCTGCAGTAGTAGAGTGTCCGCATTGTCATGAGAAGAAATTAGCACACCAAGTATGTAAGAAATGTGGTTACTATGACAAAAAACAAGTTATAAACTTGGACGAAAAGAAAAATTAAGATGCTTAATTGCATCTTTTTTTTATAAATTTGACGAAATTTCTAAAAAGGCGTAAATTCGTTGTACAAATTGCCAAAATTTAGTTAAAATATAGTAGAGGTTGTTTATGAAGATAATAATAGATGCATTTGGTGGAGATAATGCACCATTTGAGATAGTGAAGGGTGCGATAATGGCTTTGGAGAAACACAAAGACCTAGAAGTAGTGCTGACAGGTGACATAGTCAAGATTCAGCAAGTATTAACAGAACAGAATTACCAGTCTGAGCGCATTACTATTTTAGATGCTCCGGATGTCATATCTCAGGATGAATCACCAGCACAAGCCATTAGAAGCAAGACCAATTCGTCATTGGTGGTGGCTTTTGACGCATTGAGAAAACATGCTGATATAGACGGCTTGCTGTCTGCTGGTAGTACTGGTGCTATATTGATAGGCTCGGCGCTAAGATTGGGCAGGATATCTGGCATATCCCGTCCTGCTATGGCTATCACTATGCCAACGCTCAATGGTGGCAAAGTAATACTGACAGACTGTGGCGCGAATGCTGATTGCAAAGCAATAAATCTTTATCATTTTGCCGTTATGGCGGATATTTATGCTAAATCACAAGGCATACAGTCACCTAGAGTGGCTCTGCTAAATGTCGGTACAGAGAATCACAAAGGCAACGAACTCTCTAAGGAGACATTTGAGTTATTGGAAAATAGTGATCTAAATTTCGTAGGGAATATGGAAGCACGCGACATTTTGTCAGGGAAATACGATATTGTAGTGGCAGATGGCTTTAGTGGCAATATAGCGCTAAAATCTATCGAAGGAACGGCTAAATTTGTAATAAAGAGCCTAAGACAAGAGATATCTTCAGGATTTTGGTCTAAGATAGGTGCCTTGCTTCTAAAAAAGAAGCTGTACAATCTCAAAGATAAAATGGACTATACCAAATATGGTGGCTCGCTGTTTTTAGGCGTCAAAAAGGTGGTAATGAAGTCGCATGGCAATAGCAAGGCGGACACAATATGCTTATGTATAGAGCAAATGATGTCCATAATAGAAAATAAAGTGGTACAAAATATATCAGGAGTAGTGAATTAATGAACGAATTTTTAGAAATATTTAACTCATTGGACCCCAATGTACAGCAAACTGCTCTGACACATTCTTCTTATGCCAACGAATACAAGACGGACAGCAACGAGAGGTTAGAATTTTTGGGCGATAGTGTATTGAGTTTAATAGTTGGTCAGTACTTATTCGAACACATAAAAACTAACGAAGGCAAAATGTCAAAGTTGCGTTCCAACCTTGTCTGCTGGCAAAATTTGTACAAATGTGCAGAAGTTTTGAATATCAAGGACAGGCTAAGGATAGGTCATAGCATACTAAGTGTCTCTGAGTCAATGCTGGCTGATGCGGTAGAAAGTATGATAGGTGCTATGTACCTCAATGTGGGATTGAAGAAAACGACAAAAGCCGTAATAAACCTACTGGATCTGCCAAATTATGTCAAGAGTAATCCCAAAGCGCAAGACTACAAGAGTGATCTACAAGAATTGTGTCAAAAACTGAAATATAAATTGGTATATGATAGCGCAGAATTCGAGAACAAAGGCGGTCAAATCACATTTAGAAGTGATATCTATCTCGATAGCGTGCACAGAGGCTACGGACAGGGTAGTACTAAACGCGAGGCAGAGCAAAATGCAGCTAAGATAGTACTTCAAAAATTATCAAAAGAGTATGTCTAGAGCAAAATATCAGAAAAAATTATCCATTTTTAGTAGACAAAACGCAAAACCTGTGTTATTCTATACTAGAAATAGGATATTTAGGCAAAATATGTCTAAACCATAGGAGTGTGATGTATGTTATTTGAACCACCAATCGATGATCTAGTCAAAGCTTCGGGCAATGTCTACATTGCTACTGTAGTAATGGGCGCTAGAGCGAAAGAATTGCAAAACAAGATACCAGGTCTACTGCAGGAGTCCAGTAGCGTGGCTATAGAGTACGCAGCCAATGAAATAAAAAACGGTGAAGTAATAGGTGTCCAAGTCAACAAATAATATCGCTGAAGTCATAGTAGATGTATCAAACGACAACGTTGATAGAGTGTTTGATTACAGCACGCCTGTGCCAGTAAGTGTCGGCGCACGTGTGACTGTGCCATTTGGTAGGCAGTATGTATTAGGATATGTGAAAAATGTAAAAGATACTACTGATTGCCCGCTGGACAAACTAAAATCTATCAACAAAGTACTAGACACCCAGCCATTGCTGATACCGGAAATGATGAGTATGAGTGATTTTATGGCTCATCACTTTTTTTTGCGTTATAGCGACATATTCAAACTAATGCTCCCGTCTATAGTCCGCCTAGACAAAGGAAAAGACTTGCTAGAAAAAACCGCATATCTAGCAAACATTCCGTTCTCAGAGATGATAGATAATTGTCGACGTGCCAAAAAACAATGCGAGATGCTGTTTTATCTCAAAGACAATGGCAAGGACAAGTCCACTAATCTTATCAATAAATTCGGCAGAAGTGCTTACAATTCTCTCTTGGACAAACATTACATTTTGGTAGAAGAGAGCAGAGTATATAGACACATCGAGTGCGCCGAATGTACCCAAAGTCCAATAGAACTGACTAATGATCAGCGAAGAGTCATAGATGCGATCAATTCTCGCACTGATACGTATGTTTTGCATGGCGTCACTGGTAGCGGAAAGACAGAAGTATATATGCAGATAATATCTCGTGCATTATCCCAAGGGAAGACTGCTATTATGCTGGTGCCTGAGATTTCACTCACACCACAGATGCTGTCACGATTTAAGTCACGATTTGGCGATACAGTCGCAGTATTGCATAGCGGGCTGTCCAACGGCGAAAAATACGATGAATGGCTGAGGATATATCATGGGGATGCTAGAGTAGTACTGGGCGCTCGGTCTGCTATCTTTGCCCCTCTCAAAAATATAGGTGTAATAGTAATAGACGAAGAACACGATAGATCATATTCTAGCGAGACCAACCCTAGATATATCACTGAAGATGTAGCGCGATTTCGTGCCAAATATAATGATTGCAGTCTGATATTAGGTAGTGCCACTCCTAGTATAGAGACATACAAAAAAGCTAAAGACGGCGTGTATACTCTATTAGAATTGCCTAATAGAGTAAATGATATCGCCCTGCCTGATATAAAGATAGTGGATATGATCACAGAGACGATGGACGGCAATACATCTCCGTTTTCACGTGAATTGCTGTCAAAACTAAAAACTAATATCGAAGCGAAAAAACAATCCATGATATTCATCAATAGACGCGGTTTTGCTAGTTTTATGATGTGTCGAGATTGCGGATATATAGCCAAATGCGACGATTGTGCTGTGTCACTGGTATATCATAAAGAAGACGATACGCTAAAATGCCACTTTTGTGGAAAGAAGTACAGAGCATTGACGAATTGCCCACACTGCAATAGCACAGCCATAAAATACGGCGCTATTGGCACTGAGAGAGTAGTGCGAGAATTGCAAGACATCTTCCCTGATGTCCCTATATTTAGGATGGACAATGATACTACTAGAGTAAAGAATGGCCACCAAAAAATATTGTCAGAATTTTCTGCTGTGACACCTAGTATATTGGTCGGCACGCAAATGATTGCCAAAGGGCATGATTTCCCGTTAGTTAATTTTGTAGGCATCATAGACGCAGATGTGAGCTTGTACAATTCAGATTTTCGCGCGACGGAAAACACATTCCAGCTAATGACGCAGGTGGCAGGTCGCGCAGGACGAAAAGACGGCCATGGGCATGTGGTGCTCCAGACTTATACCCCAAAGCATTATGTGTATAGGTATGCGATAAATAATGACTACAAAGGCTTTTATGAAAAAGAGATAAATATCCGCGAAACTACGGGCTTCCCGCCATATTCTAGCATTGTGCGCATATTAGTGAGTAGTGAAAATAATGATTTGGCTATCCAGACGACAAAAGAACTCTTTGAAAAAGCTCAAGTCATCAAAGAAAAATACAAAAACCAAATAATATTTATGCAGGCTATGCCAGCACCAGTAAAACGTATCCAAACGAAATATCGATATCAGATTTTGTTTAGATTTGTCCCAAATGAAGCAATTCGCTATGAAATTTATAAAATAAGTGATATAATTATAAAGAATATATCGATTTTCGTGGAAACTAATCCACAAAATTTGCGTTAAAGGAGTAACAATGGCTATTAGAGATATAGTACCGCACACCGATAGTTTTATCCGAAAAATTTCTCGTCCAGTAGAAAAATTTGATGAAAAATTGTGGGATTTATTGGATGATATGCAAGAAACTTTGCAAAAAGAGAAAGGCGTGGGCTTGGCAGCAGTGCAGATAGGTGTATTGAAGCGAGTATTTATCATCAATATCAACAATATGAATATCGAATTCATCAATCCAAAGATAGAGAGCGTATCTGGCAAGCAGGTCAATGAAGAGGCATGTCTGAGTGTAAAGAACAGGGCAGGATACGTTGAACGTCCTACTACCGTCATTGTCAGCGCATACGACAGATATGGCAATCAGTTCACTCTCACTTGCCATGAATGGACTGCTATATGTGTTTGCCACGAGTATGATCATTTGGATGGGATTTTGTTTATAGATAAATTAGTCAAGAGGTAATCAGTGAATATAGTTTTTTTCGGGTCGGCAGATTTCTCTGTCAAAATCATAGAAGGTATACTTAGCACTAGTCACACACTCAGTGCTATAGTTTGCCAGCCAGATAAGGTCAATGGCAGAAACGGTAAAGTGGAATATTCACCAGTCAAAAAATTTGCCCTCGCTCACGACATCCCATTGTACCAATTCAGAAAATTAAATAAAGAAGGCGAGCAGGTATTACGAGACCTTGCGCCCGATATAATAGTGACTGCATCATATGGACAGATAATCAGACAGAATATCTTGGATATACCTAAATATGCTATATATAACGTACATGCATCTTTGTTACCAAAATATCGTGGGTCAGCACCTATACAATGGGCTGTTATCAATGGCGAAAAAACGACAGGCGTGTCTATCATGAAGACCGAATTGGGTATTGATTGTGGCGAAGTCTATCTGACAAAATCTGTAGAGATAACAGAGGATGACACCGCATCTAGTATGTTTGATAAACTATCTACACTAGGTATGGAAAGTATAGCGGAATTTTTGAATAACTTTGACGCTCTAAAAGACAAAGGCGTATATCAGGATGAGAGTCTGGCTACTCACTGCAGAATGCTAAATGTCGCTGATGAACAGATAGATTTTGACGACACATCAGTCAATGTCGCTAATAAAATAAAAGGCATGGACATGGTAGGTAGTTATTTCGTGTACAAAGGCTTGAGGTACAAAGTCTACTTTGCTAAAGTTTCGCACTTTGGTACTGGCGAGGCTGGCACTATACTTAGCGCTAAATCAAAAAATGGATTACATATAGCCACTCGCGATGGTGCTGTGCAGATCATCAAGATACAGCCACAAGGCAAGAAAATAATGGATGCCAAAGACTTCTTGAATGGATGTAAATTAATCGAAGGTGACAAGGTTGAAAATATTATCTGACTATAACCTAGATGAACTAAAAGAAAATCTAAAAGATGTAGTAAAAGAAAAATATCGTCTACAGCAAATATTTGACTGCATTTTGCATGCCAAAGACTACAACGAGAGCAATCTGCCAAAGAAATTGATAAATGATTTGAGCAATGACTACATACTCAAACCTGTCAAAATTTACACGCATCTTGAGTCGAAAGACGGTACGAAAAAATATTTGCTTCAATTAAACGATGGTAATATAGTCGAGTGCGTTTGGTTGACTCAAAATTATGGTAACACTATATGCCTATCCACTCAGGTTGGTTGCAGGATGGGGTGTACATTTTGTGCATCTACATTAAACGGTCTAATCAGAAATATGTCAGCAGGTGAGATGCTGAGCGCTGTAGCAGTTTTGAATGCAGACAATGGGGAATGCAATAAACGTAATTTCTCTAACATAGTGCTAATGGGTAGTGGCGAGCCACTAGATAATTATGATAATGTCATCAAATTTTTGTCATTAGTGACTGATGATAAAGGATTTAATCTAAGTGAGAGAAATATCTCACTATCTACGTGTGGTATAGTCCCTAAGATATATGACTTGATGAAATTAGATCTCAATATCAATCTATGTATAAGTTTGCACGCCAGTACTGACGATATGCGTAAAAGCATAATGCCTATCGCGCGTGCATATTCACTTGATGAATTGGTCACTGCTATAAAGGCCTACGCCAAACACACTGGGCGTAGAGTGATATTAGAGTATTGCTTGATAAAAGGCGTGAATGATAGTGTCGAAGATTGCAAAAGACTGGCAAAATTGTTCTCAGGTACTTTGGTGCACGTCAATGTGATCAACCTCAACGAAAAAGACGACAAACAAAAAGCTGTCAGTAAAGAGACGATACGAAATTTTATAGATAATTTGAACAAACTGGGGATATCTGCTACACTTCGACGTAGTCAGGGCAATGACATAGCGGGTGCTTGCGGTATGCTGAGAGCAAAGTATATAAAAAATTAGCACAAATAATTGTGTTAGACCTAGCGTTTGTGATATAAATATATTGGAGATAAGTATGGCAAAAGTTTTAGTAAGTGCATCTTCTATGCCTGCTGGCAGGAATATGTCGAGTCAATTAGATTACATCAAGAGAGCACAGACTTACGGCGCGGACATGTATCATTTGGATATAATGGACGGCATTTTTGTGCGGAATTGTACCATTGATTATAGCTACGTCAAAGAACTCAAATCTAACAGCGCTCTGTTTTTGGAAGCGCATTTTATGGTACAAAATCCAGAAAATGTCTACAAAAAATACATACGAGCGGGCGTCAATAGTTTAATTTTTCATCCCGAAACGATAAAAGATGAAAAAACATTGCGTGATATGATACGTTTTATCCACAAAAATCAGTTATCTGTAGGGCTCTGCGTTGATTTAGACAAGGATTTAGATATAGTGACACCGTATCTTGACGAAATCGATCTAGTGCTAGTGATGTCTGTCAAAGCAGGTGCAGGTGGACAGGATTTTGAGCCAGATGCTATCAAAAAGATTAAGAAATTGCGAAAAATGAATGACAAAATCTTAATCTCTGTAGATGGTGGAATCAACGATACTAATGCTGATAAATGTATCAAAGCAGGAGCGGATATCTTAGTCAGTGGGTCATACCTGTACGATAATGATACTTATGAAGCGATAAAGAAATTAAAAGGTGTCAAATAATGGATGAGAGATACTATTTTGAGATAAATAGTCTGTCTAATGGCATAGTCAAATTTTCTACTCAAGAGAGCCGACATATGATTCTCGTCCGTAGGCAAAAAAACGGCGACCATATAGTGGCATTTTGTGGTGATGGATATGATTATTCGTTAGAAATCATTGATGACAATAAAAATACAGCCAAAGCAAAGGTGCTGACAAAAGAACTAAATGCTAATCGCCCCAATACTGAACTGACAGTCATACTAGGCTGTGTTAAAAATGATGCATTGACCACTATAGTCCAAAATCTCACTCAATTAAACGTGACCAATCTGGTGATATTTGAAGCCGAGTATAGCAACGCCAAGATCTCACGTGACAAAGTAGACAAACTTATGATGACTTCGCTCCAAAGCGCGAAACAGTGCGAGAGAGCAGATTGTTTGAATATATCACTTCAGTCAAAAGAACAAATATTGCAGAGTCTAGACCAATATGACTATGTATTACTGGCGTACGAAAACGAACATACATATCAAAGTATAAATTTATCGCCGAGCAAAAAAGTGGCTATGGTAATAGGCCCAGAAGGTGGATTTAGTACTGCTGAATTGGATGACTTTATCCACGCAGGCGCTAGGTCTATCAGCATGGGCAAAACTATACTAAAAGCAGAAGTGGCTACTACAGTACTGGCTGGATGTATTATGGAAAAATGCGGAGAATGGCATAGATGAATATATGTATCATCACTCTAGGGTGCAAGGTCAATGAATACGAGAGCGAAAGTATGGCATCGCAGTTAGAAAAAAGCGGTCATACTGTATTTTTTGACCTATGTTATGCTGACTATTATATCATCAATACCTGCGCAATCACCAAAACAGCAGAAAAGAAAAGCAGACAGACTATAGCCAAGATATTAAAAATCAACCCATCTGCAAATATCGTAGTATGCGGTTGCGCTAGTCAAAATAATATCAAACAGTTTTTGAAATACGAACAAGTCGTGGCTATCTGTGGTAATAATGGCAAGCACAATATCATTCAGTACATAGAAAATCACGAAAAATCTATCCGGGACCTTCCGTCGCAGTACGCCAATATGCAGTTCGCTAAAAATGAGCGCAGTAGACAATTTATCAAAATCCAAGATGGTTGCAATAATTTTTGCACATATTGCATAGTCCCATATCTGCGTGGTAGGAGCAGGAGCAGAGATATGGCTGATATTCTAGACGAGATATCTCACAGCCCAGCCAAAGAGATAGTCCTGACAGGCATCAATATGTCAGACTATAGGATAGATGGCGAATTGGCGTTAGCAAAATTAGTCTCAGCAGTAGATAAATTAGGTAAGCGTTTTCGTATCAGTTCACTCGAAGTGAATGTCGTGACTGATGAATTTATATCAGTTTTGACACAATGCAAAAACTTTTGCCCGCATTTTCATCTGAGTATGCAGAGCGCGTGTAACGATACTTTGAAAAGGATGAATAGACATTATACCATAGAGCAGTATATGTCTGCAATGGACAAACTTAGCCGAGCATTCCCGTTGGCGTGCTTTTCTACAGACACCATAGTGGGATTTAAGGGCGAGACAGACGAAGAATTCGATACCACTTATGCCAATATATCAAAAATGCCGTTTACCAATATGCATATATTCCCATATAGCATACGTCCGGGCACTGTAGCGGAAAAATTATCTGGCGACGTTCCTTCTAATATTGTCGATAGTAGGATAAAAAAGCTAAATGCTTTGATAGCGACCAAAACGCGAAAATTTTATGAAATAAATAACAAAACTAAACATAGCGTGCTGATAGAAAAAGTCGAGAATGGAAAATCTTTTGGATATACTGACAATTATATCTACATAAAAGTTGACAAAACCCTACCCATTAATGATATAATAGATGTGGAATTAATATATTCCGATGGCGAAATGCACGCCAAACTAATAGGAGAATAATTATGAAAGATTGTGTATTTTGTGACATTATAGACAAAACTATACCTAGCGAAGTATTGTATAGGGATGAAGAATTTATCATCATCAAGGATATCAATCCTCTCGCAAAAATTCATTTGTTGGCTATCCCACTCATCCATTATCCAGATTTGTCATCACAGACAGAAGAGGGGATGCTGACTCTTAGCCATATCCTAAATAAGATAGCACTCAAAGCATCAGAATTCGGATTAGACAATGGCTATAGACTGATTATTAATCAAGGCGAAGATGCTGGGCAGACGGTGAAACACCTCCATATCCACATTATCGGCGGAGAAAAATTAAAAGATTAGTGTCAAACACTTGACAAACTTTTTGTCTTGCTGTATAATCAAGCGGAATTTATAGAAAAAGGCGGTGAAAAGAGTGAGTACAGTTAGAGTCGGTGAAAACGAGTCTACTGACAGTGCTATCAAGAGATTTAAGCGCAAATGTCAAAAAG
>CAYWFC010000010.1:0-29616 GCA_964457935.1 uncultured Lachnospiraceae bacterium | reverse complement strand
TAGGTTACGATGCATTTAAGGGCTGTACTAGTTTGGCTAATATAACTATACCTAATAGTGTAACAATCATAGAGAGTTATGCATTTGAGGACTGTACTAGTCTGACTACTATAACATTACCAAATAGCGTAACAAGTATTGGTAGTAGTATATTTGAAGGCTGTACTAGTCTATCTAGTATAGTATTGTCAAACAATGTGACGAGTATTAGTGGGTTCGCATTTAATGGTTGTACTAGTTTAGCTAATATAACTATACCTAATAGTGTAACAAGTATAGGTTATAAGGCCTTTGCTGACTGTACCAGCCTAACTGCTATAGTAATACCAGAGAATGTGACAAGCATAGGTAATTATGCATTTAGTGGATGTACTAATTTAACTACTATTACAATGTCAGAGGGCGTAACGAGTATAGGTTACGATGCATTTTATGGTTGCTCTAAACTATCCAGTATAACGATACCAAACAGTGTGACAAGCATAGGTCACGAAGCATTTAAGGGCTGTGCTAGTCTAACTACTATAACAATACCAGAAGGCGTAACAAAGATAGAATCTAGTACATTTGAAGGCTGTACTAGTCTAACTAGTGTAACGATACCTAATAGTGTGACATGTATAGAAAATAACGCATTTAAGGACTGTGCTAGTTTGACAAACATCGCGCTACCAAACGGTATGACTAGTATAGGCGAGTCTGCATTTAAGGGGTGTACTGGACTAACGAATATCACGATACCAAAATCTGTGACTACGATAGGTAGCAATGCTTTCTCTGGATGTAGTGGCGTGCAAAGCATAACATTGCCATTTATCGGTCATGAGGCTAATCCTACTAGCGAAAGTGTGCCTGAAAGTGAACTAGTACTGAGTTGGATTTTTGGCACTATACCTACCACTCTGACTACTGTGACATTGGACAGTGATAATCTCACCAGTCTAAACAATAAAGCATTTGAGCGTTGTGCTAATTTAACTACTGTGACATTGCCGGATAGTATAACTACTTTGGAAGAGTCTGCTTTTAGTAGTTGTATAAAACTAACTACAGTAAATGTTGCTAATCTAGTGACTATAGGAGATAGTGCATTCTCAGGATGTAGCGCATTGACTGCCGTAGATACATCTAATGTAACAAGCATAGGTACGTATGCATTCAATGGATGTACTGGTTTGACTACTCTAGATTTATCTAATATAACAATCGCAAATGAAAGCGCATTTAGAGGGTGTACTGGTTTAACTGCTCTAGATTTATCTAACATAACAACTGTAAATGATAGTGCATTCAGAGGATGTACTGGCTTGACTAGTTTGGATATATCTAATATAACGAATATATACCAATATGCATTCTATGGTTGCACAAAATTGACTAACATCACGTTCTCAGATGAATTGACAGTTTTGTCTACGTATGCATTTGGTGAGTGCGAAGGTTTAACGAGCATAGTGATACCTGGCAGTTTGACTACTATAGGGTCAAATGCTTTCATGGACTGTGTGAATTTAGCTTTTGTTAAAATCGAAGAAGGCGTAGAAGTGATCGACAGCGGTGCTTTCAATGGTTGTACTGCATTGACAGATATAATAATACCTAATTCACTTACGACTATTAAGATAGGCGCTTTCTCTGGTGATACCAACCTAACTAACAAATACTTCCATGGCACAACAATTGGGTATACAGTAAGTAATGAATATTACGGAGATTCACATATATCAGCTAATAAACCATTTACCGATGCTACTTTGTATTATTACAGTGAAGAAGAGCCTACCGGCGATGGTAACTATTGGCATTATGTCGGCAATGATCCAACTACTGAGCCATCTATTTGGACTGTATAATTAATATTAGAATTTAATCAAAAAACACATCTTAGAAAAAGATGTGTTTTTTACTGTTAAAATTAATTATTAATAGATGTTTTTGTTATCAAATTAATTATTATTTTTTTAATTATTTATTTTTGCCATAATTTAGTAAATATATTAATAATAAAATCAGAATAAATATTGAATTTTCGCAGAAAATAACACTATCTAGGAGGACGTATGAAAGAATTCTTAGTAGGCATGGGTATAGGCTTCATGGTAGGTGTAGTCGCCGTAAAATCGTGTAAACCTATAGCTGATTTGGCCGATAAAACTAAAAAAGCCGTAAAAGATAAAATGGACGATATGAAATCTGAACAAAAATCAGAAAAATAATATTTTATTGGAATATTTAGTTTTATTTTATTTAGAGCATAATTATTTATGCTCTTTTTTATATTAATTTTTTTTTAATTATTTTATTTGATATTAATATTTATTTTTGGTATAATATCGACATGAGAGCAATGGGAATAGATTATGGCACAGCAAGAATAGGCATAGCGCTATCTGATGAGATGAAGATGATAGCGACGCCTTTTGATGTATATCGTGCCAAAAATACTGATGAAGATTATGAATATTTCGATAATCTAATAAAAGACAAAAATGTGGACACAATAGTAATAGGCTTGCCTAAAAACATGAAGGGTGAGGAGCAAGAAATAGCCGAAAAAGCAAAAACTTTTGGCGAAAATCTAAAAAAAATCACAGGATTGCCAGTAATTTATATCGACGAACGCTTGACATCTGTTTTCGCAGAACGTATAATGATAGAAGCTAATATGAAGTGGCAAGACAGGAAGAAAATCGTCGATAAACTCAGCGCCGCTACTATATTGCAAAATTATCTAGATAGAAAATAAGGAGATCTATTATGGAAGAAAAGAAAATGACCCCTATCGAACAATTATTGGATGAGAATAATTTCGATAACATTACACTTTACAACGAAGAGGACAAAGCATTTGAATTCGAGCAAATCGCTATCATCCCTATGAATGACAAACTATACGCCATTCTGCGCCCAATCGCTAAGTTAGAGGGCTTGGATGAAGACGAAGCTATTGCATTCGAAGTAGACGAAAATCTGAATAACATCACTGTAGTGCTAGATGACAATGTGATAGACCAAATATTTGATAAGTACGAAGAACTTTTGAAAGAAAGCGATGACGAAGGTAAAAAATAATATTAAGGCAGGAGATACCTGCCTTATTTTTTGCTAAAAAATATCAATAATGTGGCATGAATACTTGACATTCTGTATTTATTATGGTATATTGACATCGTTCATTTTGAATAATTTGCATTCATTGCATATTCGAAGCCTGTTGCCGTACTCGGTGGGTTAGGAGTGTTAAAGCAATGGAGAAGACTAAACAAGGAGGAAAAAATGTCTGTTATTTCAATGAAACAATTATTAGAAGCGGGCGTACATTTCGGTCATCCTACTAGAAAGTGGAATCCTAAGATGAAGAAATATATCTTCACCGACAGAGATGATATCCACATCATCAATCTGGAAGATACGTCCAAACAAATAGATAAAGCTTATCTATTTATCAAAGAAAAAGTGGCTGAAGGCGCTAATGTACTATTCGTAGGTACTAAGAAACAAGCTAGCGAGATAGTAATGCAAGAAGCTCAAAGAAGTGGTATGTACTACATTAACAATCGTTGGTTGGGCGGTACATTGACTAACTTTAACACTATTCGTTCTAGAATCGAGAGAATGAATAAATTGGACAATATGGAAGCTATAGGCGACTTCGAATTATTGCCAAAGAAAGAAGTAGTAAAACTAACTGCTGAGAGAGATAAATTGAAAGCTAATTTGTCTGGTATCAAAGATATGACCAGCCTGCCAAAACTTATCATATTGGTAGACCCTAAGACAGAGCATATCGCTGTACATGAGGCAAAGAGACTAGGTATACCTACTATCGGTATCGTAGACACAAACTGCAACCCAGAGGATGTAGATATCTGTATCCCTGCCAATGATGATGCTATTCGTTCTTTGAAAATCATCATCAGTGCATTGGCTGATGCCATCATCGAAGCTAAAGAAGGCGTGGTATTGAGAGACATCAACGCAAACGATGACGACGTAGATATGAAGGATGTAGTATCAGCTAGCATCAAAGAAGAAATCAAAATCGAAGAAGATGCAGAAGATAGAAAACCTGCTAGAAAACCTAGAAAAGTCGCAGAAGCGAAAGCAGAAAAGACAGAAAACGAAAAGGAGTAATATATGTTTACAGCTAAAGATGTCGCAGAACTAAGACAAATGTCTGGCGTAGGTATGATGGATTGCAAGAAAGCATTGACTGAGGCCAATGGAGATATGGACAAAGCTTTTAAGATTTTGAGCGAACAAGGCAAAGCAAAAGTCGCTAAAAAGGCTGGCAGAATCGCTGCCGAAGGTATGGTTTTCGTATACAGCCATGGTGGTAAATATGCTAGTATGGTAGAGTTAAATTGTGAAACCGATTTCGCAGCAAAGAATGAGAAGTTTAAGGAATTTGGTAACGATATCGCTATGCAAATCGTGGCTTCTAATCCACTGGTAGTGAGCAAAGAAGAACTATCTGCTGAGTATATCGCAGAACAAACAGAAATCTTCAAGGCTCAACTGATGAATGACCCTAAATTCGCTAACAAACCAGAACAAGTTTTGCACAATATTATTGACGGCAAATTGAACAAACTTTATGAAGAAGTATGTCTAATCAATCAGCCATATGTCAAAGAATCTGACAAAACTGTTAATCAGAAACTAGAAGAATTGACTCTAGTCATCGGCGAAAAAATCACTATTCGCAGAATTCAACGTTGGGAAATGGGCGAAGGCTTAGAAAAACGTAAAGATGATTTTGCAGCAGAAGTGATGAGCCAAGTAAATAATTAACATAAAATTACAAATTTAGTAACGCGTAAGTGTAATTACTTGCGCGTTTTTCTTGATTTTTGTAGTGAAATAGTGTTATATTTATACCAGCGTAATATAATAATGGAGGAAGAATGAACGAATTAACAGATGAATATTTATCGTCTTATGAAGACGATATGGAGAAAGCAGTGGACAGGCTAGTGTCAGAGTATTCCACTATCAGGGTGGGCAGAGCCAACCCGCGTGTACTGGACAGAGTGATGGTGGATTATTATGGGACTAAAACTCCACTAAATCAAACTGCAAACATTACTGTGGCGGACGCGAGAATGCTAATCATCTCACCTTGGGATGCATCGTTAGTAAAGACTATCGTAAATGCTATATCTGAGGCAAACTTGGGGCTGAATGCATCCGATGATGGTCAAAAGGTAAGACTGGTATTCCCAGTTTTGACCGAAGAACGTCGTAGAGACCTATCTAAAGAAGCAAAAAAGATGCTAGAAGAGACGAAAATCGCTCTCAGGAATTGTCGCAAGGACGTGCTCGATGTATTTAAGGATATGAAGAAAAACAGCGAGATAACTGAGGATGACTATACCACACTAGAGAAACAAGTACAAAAACTAATCGATAAATATAATGAGAAAGTCGATGATATTTGCGAGAAAAAAATCGCTGATATAATGGAAATCTAAATGAAATCTTATTTTAAGAAATTGTATAAATTGCCTAATCATTTGTGTTTTATTATAGACGGAAATGGTAGGTGGGCCAAACATAGAGGATTACCTAGAATGGCTGGTCACAAGGCAGGGCTAGATAACCTGCAAAAAATTTTGGCGACGACTGATGAATTGGGTATCAAGTATGTGTCGATTTATGCTTTTTCGTGTGAGAACTGGAACAGACCACAAAAAGAAGTGGAAGGTTTGATGGATTTATTTCGGAAATTATTGAATGAATCTGCAGACAAATACACCAAATCTAATATTCGTGTACGCATATTGGGCGACCTAGGTGGGTTGCCAAAAGATATCGAAGAAAATGCACAAAAATTAATGAAAGAGACGGCTGGCAATGATGGGCAGAATCTGAATTTTTGTATAAACTATGGCGGTAGGCAAGAAATAATAAAAGCCATCAACGACTTAATCAACGACAAATGCGACCACGTAGATGTCGATATGCTAAAGAGTAGGCTTTATACAGCTGGTATGCCGGACCCAGACTTGGTCGTGAGAACTAGTGGCGAGCGTAGGACGAGTAATTTTATGCCATTTCAGTGCACGTATAGCGAATGGGCATTTCCAAAGGTGCTATGGCCTAATTTTACAGACAAATGTTTGTACAAAGTGTTGAAAGATTATCAGAAGAGAGACAGACGCTACGGCGCGATAAAGGAGAACAAATGAAACAAAGATTAATAACTGCATCTATATTGATAGCTATGGTACTACTACTGCTGGCAGGAAGATTTTTGTATGTAGGTGTTCTGGATGTCGGCATCGGAGTGGTAGGTATACTAGCATGCTTTGAAATGTCGAATATTTTGACAAATATGGGAAAGAAAAATTTTTCGTATTTTAGCGCTTTTTATCCTACATTGTTTTACTTAGTGTTAGTATTGACTGAGCAGTATGATTTGCCATTATACTGGTTTGTTTTATTAGAAATCTTTGCTTTGGTGCTAGTATTTGTCCTGAATGCTATCTTTGCTTTGTGTAAATACAAAAATGAAGAGCAATCCAAATGGTCTATAGCATTTTATTCATTCATACCATGCGTATATCCGGGGCTATTTGTGTCAATGCTATTTGTATTAAACAATATCGAAGTATTTGCGGGAAGTATAACAAAATTACCTTGGCTATCAATGATGCTGATTTTATTGGTAATGTTGATTACAATATTGTCTGACACGTTGGCGTTCTTTGTAGGGCGAGCGCTCAAAGGACCAAAATTGGCGCCAAAAATAAGTCCTAATAAGACCATTAGTGGGGGCATAGGCGGGCTACTGGGTGGTGTCCTTGGCTCTGTAATAGTCTTTTTGATATTCAATTTCATATCGCCATTGGATAGCATTTTGGTGGCATTGGGATTGGAATGGTGGTTTTTCATTTTGGTCGGGCTGTTTGGCTCAGCGGTGTCGCAATGTGGTGATTTGTTTGAGTCATACCTAAAGCGCAAAGCAAATATGAAAGACAGCGGTAATATCTTGCCCGGTCATGGCGGTGTAATGGATAGGGTAGACGCAATGATGTTTAATACATTATTTATATCTATACTATTCTTAATAATTTTATAGGAGATATAATGAATACTTTATTGAGTTTCTCGAGTGTAATGTCCTCAATATTTTATATAGTCATAGCTATATTGATAATATTGTTAATGGTGCTCATCCATGAATTAGGGCATTACACTGCTGGCAAAATATTGGGATTTAAGATAAATGAATTTTCTGTAGGCTTCGGCAAGGCGATATGGCAAAAAACTAAAGCCAATGGCGAAGTATTATCATTGCGCATCTTCCCTCTGGGTGGATATTGTGCTTTTGAAGGCGAAGATGAAGAAAGTGACAATAAAGATGCTTTTAACAATCAAAAGCCATGGAAGCGTTTGATAGTGCTTTTCGCGGGTGTGTTTTTTAACTTTTTGTCTGCGGTATTATTCTCGTTTATTTTGCTCTTGTCTTATGGATACGAAATACCGCAAATCACGAATGTGATAGACACTACTCCTAATAGCAACTACAATATCTTGTATGAAGGTGATGTAATATACGCTGTAGATGGTAAGAAAATTGATTTTGTGTATGACGATAGTCTGCAGAGTTTATTAAAAGAATATGTCAATAGTGAAGACTTTAAGACAATGGAAGAAAAAACAGTGCCATTGAAAGTCCGTCGTAATGGCAAATATCAAATAGTAAATGCTAGACTGATAGAGACAGTGGATGGTAACAATGTTTCGTACAATCTAAATATTAATCTGCGGGCATATCGATGTAATTTCTGGGAAGCGTTGGGGCAATGCTGGACATTCACATTTAGATGGGCGTACAAAGTATTAATAATATTTGGGCGGTTGATCACTGGAAAATTATCTTTTGATATGATAGGCGGTACAGTGACGACTATATCTGTAATAGCAAACTATACTAGCCAAGGCTTCGCATATGTGATGTTATTATTACCTTTGATAGCAGTGAATTTGGCAGTATTCAATATTTTGCCAATACCATCACTAGATGGCGCGCATATGGTGTTCGTATTGATAGAAATGATAAGGGGAAAACCTATAAACAGGAATGTGGAAGCGTGGATCCACACCATAGGGCTATATTGTCTGTTGGCACTAGTGGTGATATTGGACGTACTGCATTATGTGATGTGATATGGATACAAAAGATAAATTAAATAACTTGTATGAAGGATTGAAACTAAGCAATGTAACTTATACTATTTCTAGTAACATTGCTAGTTTTTCGTTTCTGTATAATCCTAATGTTTTCGTATTGGATAATGACAAAAAAAACGTTATCCGCGAGAAAATGCAAGAAATATTAGGGGCGGATATACCATTTAATATTAATTTCACGAAATGCACAATAGACGAGAATGTGTTAATATCTTATATATTTACGGCTTTAGTAAATAATTTTCCTGCAATATCAAAAAATCTACAAATCACAGACATATCTGTCAAAATATCTGGAAATGATGTGACTGCCAATATCCGTTTGCACCCATCTATATACGGATACGCCACTGAAGCAGGAAGACAAAATGATGTGGCAAAAAAATTGGAAGATAATTTTACCGCGAATTTTAGTGTAGTTTTTTCTGAAAAAAGTGACAAATCGAGTGCTGACTTTGATGATAATGAGGAGTATCAAAATAGCATAAGAATATTAGAACAAAAAAATCTATATAATATCGTAGATGTGGTCAATATTATAGGTAAATGTGACTACAGCATTGCTAGTGATTTCTCTACTATAGACCGAGAAATGGACGACGTCGTGATATGTGGAGTGATCAAATACATCAATAAGCGTACATACAAAAAACTGCAAACTATAAATGGAGAAAAAGTAGAAGTAGAAAAATATTTTTATAGCATATTATTGGTAAACGATAATAAATCTATAAATTGTTCTGTATTTCCGCATAAGAATGAAGACACACTATTAGATGAATTTGCACTCGGGAAATCAATCGCAATGAAAGGCAGATTTAGTGCATACAAAGACAAACTAAGTTTCACAGCTGAGTCGTTGTGTTTGTGCAATTACAGCAAAGTAGAGCACAAAATACAATATAAAGGTGTGAACGAACATTACCACACCGTATTTCCGTTCGCATACGAGGATGCGGAGCAGGTAAACCTATTGTCTCAAAAGGAAGTAATAGATATGCCCGGCACTTATGTAGTGTTTGATACAGAAACAACTGGTCTACATGTAGAAGCCGGCGATGAATTAATCGAGATAGGCGCAGTCAAGGTGGAAAATGGTGCCATTACTGAGATATTTTCTACGCTAATCAAACCAAGCAAGAGCATCCCAGAAGATGCATCAGCCATAAATCACATATACGACGAGGATGTCAAAGATGCACCTAGTGTGGTGCAGGTAATACCAGATTTTTACAAATTTTGTGACGGCGCGGACTTGGTAGCGCACAATATTGAGTTTGATATCGGATTTATAAAGAAATTTGGGGCAAGGCAAGGATATAATTTCGATCACAAGTGTCTAGATACATGGGTAATAGCGAAAGAAAAATTAAAAGGCTTGCGAAATTATAAACTGGGAACGATATGCGAGTATCTGGGAATAGAAATAGGTAATGCCCACAGAGCGTACTTTGATGCACTGGCAACGGCAAAAGTTTTAATAAAATTGAATAAAAATTGATAAAAGTGTTGCAAAATAATAAATGATGTGCTATACTATGCGTAGCATTCTAGGAGTGGGCTTCGTCCACTCCTAATTGTTTAAGAGAGGTATTATGAAAATAGTCGAAAATGTCAAATCTATTGTTACACCTATTGTAGAGGGTCTAGATTTGAGGCTGGTCGATGTCGAGTATGTCAAGAAAATCGACGGTATGCATTTGGTGGTATACATCGACAATGAAAATGGCACCACCATAGATGACTGCGAAAAAGTGCACCAAGCAATAAACGATGTCATAGATGAGGCTAATCCTACTGACGATGCGAGCTATATCTTGGACGTGTCATCGTATGGTTTGGACAAGCCTATCAAGTATGATTGGCAGTTTGAACGTTACAATGGCTGTAAAGTCGAAGTTAGGCTTTATTCAAAGCTAAACGGTAAAAAGGATTTTGTCGGGATTTTGGTGGGGCACGACGACAAAAGTACTACAATATCTGTGGATGGCGAACAAATGTCATTCGATAATTCGACTGTAGCATTAATTTTACCATATATTGAGTTTTAAGGAGATAAATATGCAAAACAAAGATTTTTTTGAAGCACTGGAAGATCTAAAGACAGAGAAAAACATTGATTCTGATTTCATTATTGATGCTTTGAGCCAAGCAATGACTGTGGCGTACAAAAAAAATTATGGCGAAGCGAAAAACGCAATCGTTAAACTGATGCCAGAGAAGAACACCATTAAGATTTATTCATACAAAACTATCGTGGAAGAAGTGGAAGACCCTGACAAAGAAATTTCGCTTGAAGATGCTTTGCAAATCAAAAAAACATACAAGATAGGCGATATAGTAGAACAAGAAGAGAATACCAAAGACTTTAATCGTATCGCCGTGCAAACTGCTAAACAAGTGATAATGCAGAAACTAAAAGAACTGGAGAGAGAAGAGATTAGTTCTGTTATAGCTGAAAAAGAGGGCAAACTAATCGTATCTAATGTCAGACGTTTGGACGGCTCTAATGTATATCTAGACATCCCAGGGACTAATCTAGAAGGATTGTTGACTGAGAGAGATATATTGCCATCCGATCATTTTAACAAAGGCGACAGGGTAAAAGTGTATGTTAGACCTGTGAGAGATGAGTACAGAGGACATGTGGTGCAAGTGACTAGGTCGAACGTAGCTTTTGTAAGGAAACTAATGGAACTCGAAATACCAGAGATCCAAAACGGCACTATCCAAATAATGAATGCGGTGCGTGATCCTGGCAATAGGACAAAAGTCGCTATTAAGACTTTGGACAAGAATCTAGATGCTGTAGGGGCATGTATAGGCAATAAAGGAATGAGGATAGGCGCTATAGTTAGCGAATTACATGGCGAAAAGATAGATATCGTCGTGCATTCTGAAAATCCTGTGGAATACATTATCAATGCAATGAATCCAGCGCAAATATATGAAGTAGAGATAGATGAGAATAGTCGTGCGGCAGTAGTATCAGTACCTGAGACAAAATTATCTTTGGCTATAGGCAAGGGCGGACAAAACGTAAGATTGGCTGCGAAACTGACAGGCTTCAAGATAGATGTCAAAGGAGTACCAGTGCGAGACGAAAACACCGCCAGCCCTGACACTATTGTTAGTGAAGGCGCTAGCATCATTATTGATGACGACAACGACGATTTATTCGATGATATAGATTAAGGAGTGTTATGCACGTAAAGAATGACAGGCGATGCGCTGTCTGCAGGCAAGTAAAACAGAAATCTAGTCTCATCCGTATAATGAAAAATGGTACGATGATATCCATAGACTATGAGCAAAATGGCAACGGCAGAGGCGTGTATGTATGCAAAAATCACGAATGTGTGGCTAATGCCACAAAGCGTAAGGTAATAAATCGAGCGTTTTCGTGTGAAGTATCTAATGAAATATATGACGAATTAGAGAGGTGTGTGGTTGACTAACATCGAAAAATATCTGGGATTTGCCATAAAAAGTGGAGATATCATCAGAGGACAGGACAAAATCAAAGTGGCTAAAGATAGATTCTACGTTTTGATATTGTGCCGTTCGGCTAGTGAAAATCTAGTAAATTTGGCTAAAAATGTGGCGAATAAAAAGAATATTAAGTTAGTCATGGTAGATGACTTGTTCGCCATTTCGTATATTGAGAATTGCAAAATCTTGGCGGTGACAAATTCATCACTGGCGAAAGAAATACTAAAACAAACTGAAGAATATAAAGTCATTGTGGACTAATAGGAGATTAATTTTGGTAGAGAACAAAAAGAATGTATCATTTGACAATATTAAAATGCTAGCATCGTTGTCTAACGATGGAGTTTTTGCGCGTCTTTTCAGCACGATA
This sequence comes from uncultured Lachnospiraceae bacterium, assembly GCA_964457935.1. Classification (GTDB taxonomy): domain Bacteria; phylum Bacillota; class Clostridia; order Christensenellales; family UBA1242; genus STF1-107. The sequence goes on along the minus strand of CAYWFC010000010.1, from coordinate 17,555 downwards.
AGGAGCGAAAAACAGAAACTGGACAATCTGACAAAAGAGGCTAGGGTACAAGAGAAAAAACTACTATTAGAAGATGCAGAAAAATTGGCATCTTCTCAGGCGAACGTAGTCACAGAACAACAATCTTCTGCAAAAAGTGAAACGGTCGTTTCGCCTAAACATAGTGGTGTATCTGAAATCTCGAGAAGGACTGAGTCAAATAGCAGAAATATTCAAAGGAATAATAGTTTGCAAAATAAATCTCAATTCGCGAGAAGTACTCAATCTAGGACTACATTGGGTAATCAGTACAGAACGGGGCAGAGACCTATGCTTCAGCGTCCACAGTCTACTAAGAAACCGGATTTTTTGAGAACTCCGTTGCCTAAATTCGTCAAGCCTACACCACCGCCTGCTCCTGTGCAGAAGACTTTTGGTGGAAAGAAAAAAATAGAAAAGCACACTGACGATAAGAAAGTAATGAACAAGAGAACATTGCTACGCAGGGGATTGATCGAAGAAAAAAATATCGAAGAGAGATTGCTGACTAGAAAACTAAGAACTAAAAAGCAAGAAGCCCCTGTCGTAGTGGCGAAGCCTCAAGGCCCAGCTGTCATTACCACAGAAAATCTTACCGTAAAAATATTGTCTGAAAGCACAGGAAAATCTGTTAGCGAGATAATCAAACAGTTTATGATACTAGGAATGATGGTGACCATAAATAGTCCTATTGATTTTGCTTCTGCAGAATTAGTGTCCAATGAACTCGGAGTGGAATTGGTACAAAAATTAGACAAAACTTCTGAAGACAAACTGAAGGATATCCAAGAGAACATCAAATCTTACTCAGACGAAGAGGCTATAGTGAGACCACCTGTAGTGACTGTTATGGGGCACGTAGACCATGGCAAAACCTCATTATTGGACTATATCCGCAATACTAAGGTTAGTTTGGGTGAGGCAGGAGGCATCACACAGCATATTGGTGCATATCAGGTACAGACTAGCGGGAAAACTATCACATTTATAGACACACCAGGGCACGAGGCATTTACACAAATGCGCGCCAGAGGTGCGATGGCTACAGATATCGCTGTGCTGGTAGTGGCAGCAGATGACGGTATAATGCCACAAACTGTAGAAGCAATCAATCACATCAAAGCCGCCAATGTGCCTTTGATCGTAGCGATAAACAAAATGGACAAAGTAGGCGCCGATCCAGACAGGATAATGCAACAACTGACAGAACACAACGTAGTGCCAGAGGCATGGGGTGGCGACGCTATTATTGTCAAAATATCAGCAAAAACAGGCGAAGGCATAGATAAACTGCTAGAAATGATACTTTTGGTATCTGAAATGTGTCAATTAAAAGCAAATCCTAAGACTGATGCTATCGGCGTGGTGCTGGAAGCGCGCTTGGATAAAGGCAAAGGCCCAATGGCTTCGTTGCTCATAAAAGACGGAACACTAAATATAGGCGACACTATAGTGTGTGGATTGACTACATGTAAAGTCAAAGCCATGATCGACGATAATGGTAAGAATGTCAAATCTGCTACACCTAGTATGGCAGTATCGGTAGTAGGATTTAATGAAGTGCCATCTGCCGGTGATACATTCACTGAAGTAGATGAGAAATTGAGCAAAGAAATCATCAGTGATAGAAAGTCAAAAATCAGATCAGAAATGAATAAAATGTCTGTAAGTAGTAGTCTAGAAGATATGATGGCTAAAATGAATGATTCAGACAAAAAGATATTGAATATTCTACTAAAGACAGACGTAAATGGCTCACTAGAGGCTATAAAGTCATCTGTACTAAAACTAAACAATGACTATGCAAAGATTAATATAATACATTCTGCTGTGGGTGCTGTGACTGAGTCTGATATAGTATTGGCACAAGCCTCGAACGCCATAGTACTGGCATTTAATACTAAAACAGACAGCAAAGCCAAAACTCTAGCTGAACGAAACAAAATAGAGATAAAGAACTATAAAATAATCTACGCATTGTTAGAAGACATGGAGAGAATAGTCAAAGGGTTAAAAGAACCAGTCTATGAAGAAGAAATCTTAGGACATGCAGAAGTCTTGATGGTATTCAAATTGACGGGCGTAGGTCTAGTGGCAGGTAGTCTAGTAAAAGACGGCAAAGTACGAAGAAATGAGCATGCTAGAGTATTTAGAGACAATGTAGTCATAGCTGATACAATGATATCATCTGTCAAGATAGTAAAAGATGATGTCAAAGAAGCCGCTAAGGGATATGAATGTGGCATTAAGCTGAATTATGATGAATTCAAAGTCGGAGATATCATAGAATGCTATACACTCAATAGAGTAGAGGATTAAACATGAAAGAAAATAGACTGGACAGAGTGAATAGTGAGATAAAAAAAGAATTGTCCGCTATAATGTTAACAGAACTGAGAAATCCAAAGATAGATACTATATATAGCATAACTTCTGTCGAAACTACACCTGATTTGGCTATTAGTACCGTTTATATCTCAGTTTTGGACAGCGCGAAAGAGAAAGATATACTCAAAGAAATAGTCAGCGCAGGGAGTTATTTGCGAGGTTTGCTGGCAAAACGTATAAAACTCAGAGTAACGCCTAGATTGATATTCAAACTAGATAATTCAGAAAAATACGCAAGTAAGATAGATAATATATTAAAAAATATTACTTATAGTGACGAAGAGACAGAATAATGAATGGCGTATTGTTGGTGAACAAAGAACGAGATTGGACTAGCAATGATGTGGTCGCATTTCTCAGAAAAAAACTGAATATAAAAAAGATGGGGCACCTAGGTACATTAGACCCCATGGCGACAGGAGTTTTGCCTGTGACAGTGAACAAAGCCACGCGATTGTTTGATTTATTTTTAGACAAACGCAAGACTTATGTGGTAGAATTTGAGTTTGGATATGAGACTGACACACTAGATGCTACAGGTACAGTCGTATGCAAAAATGACGTGATCGTTAGCCCAGAACAGTTAGAAGCGATCTTACCTACCATGGTGGGCAGGATTAGTCAAATGCCACCTAAGTATAGCGCAAAAAGAATAGACGGCAAAAGAGCATATGATTTGGCTCGCAGTGGTATTGATTTTGAATTAAAACCCAAAACTATCGAAATTTTCTCGATTAAAATATTGGGGAATAATGCGAACAGGTACACATTTGAAATAGAGTGTGGAGGTGGGACATATATCAGGGCTATAGGTCGTGATTTGGCATATAAAATGAATACTTATGCTACAATGATGTCTCTCGAACGCACAAAGGTAGGTGCATTTGATATCAAAGATGCAAAGACGGTAAAAGATATAGATATATGCGACTTGGTGCCAGCAGAACAATGCTTGTCTATGTATGATGATGTAGTGCTGGACCATGATGATTATATGAAAATAATCAATGGGCAAAAATATAGTGTAGACAAAAATGATGGCATTTATAACCTATATGATGGCAAAAAACACGTTGGATTGATAAAAATAACAGAGAAATTTGCAAAAATGTATTTAAATTTGGTGTAATTACTTTTCAAACTAACTATAGATGTGATATAATACTAGCAATGGAGGAAATATGATTACTGCTGGAGATTTTAGAAAAAATGTAACTTTTGAAATGGATGGGAACGTATACACTATCGTTGATTTTATGCACGTTAAACCTGGAAAAGGTGCTGCCTTCGTGCGTACAAAAATCAAAAATGTAGTGACTGGACAAGTCCTCGATAGGACATTTAACCCATCTGAAAAAGTAGAAGAGGCAAAAATTGAAAGAAAAGAAATGCAATACCTATACAACGAAGGTGGATTGTATTATTTTATGGATCTAGAGACTTATGACCAGATACCATTCAACTATGAGACAGTGAAAGATGCGCTAAATTTCATACCAGAAAATGGCACTGCTACTGTATCGTTCTTTAAGGGTCAAGCATTTGCTGTAGAGCCACCATTGTTCGTAGAATTGCAGATAGTAGAGTGCGAGCCTGCTATAGTAGGTGACACTGTGAAGTCTAGTGGCAAACCTGCTAAACTAGAGACTGGCTATGCTCTAAATGTACCTATGTTCGTAATGAATGGCGACAGGATCAGAGTAGATACCAGAACTGGCGAATATATGGAAAGAATCTAATAATGTTATTACAAATTTTTAAGTCTTACAATTTTGTAGGACTTTTTTTTGTCGAAAAATCAAAAGTTTTTTGGATTTGCGCTACCTAATGTTATATGATTTCGACAATCAAAATAAGGTAGAGTAGCGAGGTGATATATGCTGAAAAAATATTTGCCTGAAAACGTGTATGATGCCATAAAGAACAATCTAAATTTTGCAGACCTAAATGAGATACGAATGCGTGTAGGTGCGCCCATATTAATATGTATGAAAAACAAAAAATTTTATTTGGGAGAAAATGGATTTTCAAACTTTAGCGATTCTATAGTCTGCACTTATGAAATGATGCAGGAATTTGTCTACAAAATATGTGAAAAGTCTATATATGCTGTAAACGATAATCTAAAAATGGGATACATCACACTACCTTATGGCATCAGAGTAGGTATATGTGGAGACGTGGTGTCAAATAATGACAATGTCACTACGATTAAGAATTTTCAATCAGCAAATATTCGTATACCTCATATAGTAAAAAACTGTAGTCTCGGCGCATTGAATTTTATACTGGACAAGCAATTCAAAAATACTTTGGTCATATCTAAGCCCGGCGCCGGCAAGACGACATTCATAAGAGATGTAATATATCAGATGTCAGAAAGGAATTATTGCTTTAATGTTTTGGTGGCTGACGAGAGAAGCGAAATAGCATCAGTAGTGGATGGCAAAGCACAAATACAGTTAGGTAATTTTGTAGATGTGTATTCGAATTGCAGTAAAGAGTTTGCATTCAAAAACGGCATCAGGAGTATGCGTCCAGACATAATAGTGACTGACGAGATAGACATAGACAACGATCTGCAAAGTATCATTGATGCAGTGAATAGCGGAGTGAAAGTGCTGGCCACCATTCATAGCGACAGTCTGACGCATTTGCGGAACAAGCGCTCATTTGACAAAGTGTTTGCCAATAAAGTCTTTGATAGATACATTATCTTAACAGATGATGAAGGGCCGGGGACTCTGTCAGCCATATATGACGAAAAATTGCAATGTATTTATTGTAGGTGACGATGAAGATATTATTGATTTTGATACTAGTGACCATAGTGATACTACAAGCAAAGGCTTTTTGTCAGCAATACATAGACCGATACATCTTTTATGACAATATGCTGAACTTCGTGCGCAGTCTAGATATAAATATATGTTTTCAAAAAAGTAAATTAGGCAATGTCCTGCAAAAACAAAGTGCAGATGGGTATTATAAGATATTCGTAAATGAGTATATAGATTTCATAAAAAATGACAAAAAATGCCAATTTGATAAATTATCTATTTTGACTAGCGAGGAGCGAAATTATCTGATAGATATGGTCAATGCTTTGGGCAGAAATGACTTGGAAAACGAAGTCAAACAACTGGAAACACATAAAAAAGTATTTGAGAAAAAACTAGACGAAGTGACTAAAATAAAAAATTCAAAAGTCCCAATGATAATGAAATTGTCTGTAATGCTGGCGTTGTTGTTGGCTATTTTATTCATTTAAGGAGTTAGATATGGAGATTATTTTCAAATTGGCAGGGATAGGATTGATAACGTCTATAGCTAATCAAATTTTGAAACTATGCGGGAAAGAAGAGATCGCGTCTATCACAACTTTGGCTGGGTTGGTCCTGTGCCTAATGATGGTACTAAATCTAATACAAAATTTGCTGGATTCTGTAAAAAATTTATTTAGTTTTTGATGAGGATTATGGAGATTGTTAAGATAGTGGCCATTGGTTTGGTGACGTGCTTCGCTTCGATGATAGTAAAGAATCTCAAGCCTGAGATTTGCCCGTTGATTAACCTGACTGGTGGAATACTTATTATTTTGATGTTGGTGAACGTTCTAACTGATTTGTTAGGCAATTTTTCTGATATTTTCGTCAAGACGGGTATAAGCAAGCAGATATTGTCGCCTGTACTGAAGATAATAGGAGTAGGATATCTCAGCGAATTTAGTGCGAATATATGTCACGACTGTGGCTCTCAGAGTATAGCTGACAAGATATTGTTCGCAGGCAAAGTATTGATATTGCTACTATCTATACCTATCATTAATCAAGTGATAGAGATAGTAATGGGGTTGCTATGAGAAAAAAGATAATTCTATTATTGCTGGTATTGGTATTGATTGCCAATGCGTTACTGGCACACCCGACTTTGCTGTATGCAGAAACGGTATCCATATCTCAACTGGAGCAAGACTTGTATTCACAAGTCGAGCAAACATTAGATGACTTAGATTTTGGTGATATGGACACTGTACTAAAAAACTTTGATGAACATCAGAACAAAATATTTTATGAAAAATCATTTAGCGCGAAAGTAAAAAGCATATTATCTGGAGAACTGGCTGTGAATTATTCTAGTTTTTTCAGAGCATTGCTAGATATGGTGTTTAACAATGTATTGCGGTATATACCTTTGTTCGCAGTAGTGGTGGCAATAGGAGTGATGAGTGGACTGCTCAATAATTTCAAAAGCAAAAATGGCGAGAAAGGTGTAGGAGACATAATACATTTTGTGTGCTTTTGTTTGATTATCGTAGTGATATCTACTTCTCTCGCCAAACTCATAAGCATGACGCGTGAGAGCATTATCAGCATGAAGACACAAATGGACATTACTTTTCCTATACTTTTGACTCTAACTACCGCGCTAGGTGCTGTCTCATCAGTGGGCGTGTATCAGCCAGCGGTGGCTTTGCTGAGTGGAGGTATAACGCAGGTATTTACTAATATTATTTTCCCATTATTTATATTTGCTTTTGTCTTTTGTATAATAGGCAATCTCTCAAAGAGTATCAAGTTAGACAAATACAGTGCATTTATATCTAGTATTTTCAAATGGCTAATAGGACTAATATTTACAGTATTTTTCGCATTTTTGGCTATACAAGGATTGTCGGCCTCGTCATTTGATAGCGTGTCCATTCGCACTGCGAAATTCACTCTAAAAAGCTATGTTCCGCTGATGGGTGGATATTTATCAGAAGGCTTTGACCTCATTATGTCGAGCACTATACTAATCAAGAACGCGGTAGGACTAACAGGAATAGTAGTGCTGGCATTGAGCGTACTGACGCCGATACTAAATATTATGGTATTTAGTCTACTACTAAAAGGCGCATCAGCTATATTACAGCCTCTATCTGATGGGAGAATATCTAACTTTTTGGCTGATTGTTCAAAAGCAGTATCAATGTTAATGACATGTCTACTAGGGATAGCATTTATGTATTTTTTGAGTACGGGGCTGATAATGGCTACAGCCAATGTATTGTGAGGTGAATGATGACAGGGTACATAGCTAACGTCTTAGGTATAGTCATAATGAGTGTAATGATAGAAGTCATCCTTCCGAGTGGAACAATGGCTAAATATATCAAAAGCATTTTTGCTGTGTTTGTTATATTCGTGCTAATATCTCCACTAGCACAATTAAAAGATAAAATAAACCTAGGCAAATATCTGCAATACGAAGATTACACAGTAGATGCTTCATTAGTGAATTCTATCAATGAGCGAAAAGTGATAGCATTGCAGTATGATATAGAGAATGCTTTAGAAAAAGGAGAGATAATCAATGCTGATGTGGTGATTAATTTCAATACGACAAATAACGAAATTATAATACAAAATGTGTGCATAGATTTATCAAAGGCTATTCTAAATAAAGATTTCAAGCATATAAATAAGTATGCTTACATGAACGAGATAGTGTTGAGATATGTTGCAGTAGAGGAGAAGGATATTATGTATTATGAGTGACGGACAAGTATCTAAAAAGAATAAATTTTTCGAGAGATTAAAGAACGTAAAGCACATCGAAATATATATTGCAGTAATATTCGGGATAATACTCGTATTGATATATATGAGTTCACTCAACACTACGAAATCTAAATCAAGTACAAACGAATATAACAAGGATGTAAGTATTACGCAATATATAGACAAAATGGAGTCAGACTTGGAAGATATTTTAGGCAATATCAACGGCGTGAGCAAAGTCAAAGTAATGATATCTATAGAAACAGACGACTTGACGGTGACTGACAATGTAGTCAGTAGCAAGTCATTTCCAAGGATAAAAGGAGTAATAATAGTAGCAGACGGCGTGAGCAATACAGCTACGAAATTAAATGTGCTCAAAGCTGTACAAGCTGTCATTGATATTACTTCTGGAGGAATAGAAATATTGCAGAGTTAAAAAAGGAGTATATTATGAATAAGAAGAAAAAAATTATAGTATTGTCTGTAATGGTGGCGCTATTGGTCGTTACAGGGTTTGTAAATGTGGCGCTAAACAATAATCTCAAATCTACTACTACATCTAGCCAGAATACAGTGACGAATGAATCGTTTTATAATGTTTATAGGACAAACAGAGAGACTACTCGTGAGAAAGAAATCCAATTTTATGAATCTATCATTACTAGTGCCACTGCTAGCCAAGAATCTAAAGACGAAGCCCAAAAGAACAAACTTGATTTAGTCAAACAGATGGAGAATGAATTGGTGGTCGAAGGCATCATACGAGGCAAAGGTTTTGAAGACGCAGTCATAGCAGTGGGCGATACAAATATTAATGTTTTTGTAAAAGCGCAAGCTTTGGACAAGACAGAAGTGGCTCAAATAGCCAAAGTAGTGACTGAACAGTTGAAAGTAGATATAGAGAAAGTTATAGTTATTCCGTCAGAATAATTGCTAAATTCGATCGAATGTGATATACTATCCTTGTATAAGGAGTGAATTATGATAGACGATAATGCTAATATCCAATCATCAGGGTCGTTATATTGCAATAAAGAAATCTTACTATCCATAGTAGCTTTGGCGACGAAAGAAGTGGCTGGAGTAAGTGATTTGTACAAGCCTATTAACCTGAGTTTGGAGAAGATAGTCAATAGGAATGTAATAGACGGCGTAAAGATCAAGACCACGCAAACAGGTCTGATAGTAGATGTGTACATCATCATCTATAGCGACTACGAAGTGACTGATGTCGTTTACAGAGTGCAACAAAATATCAAAAATAGCATTTCGTCTATGCTGGATACGCCTATCAAGGCGATCAATGTCCACATAATGGATACTGCTATCAAAAAATAATTGTCCTATTATTTAGGACAGTTTTTGCTGTGAAGAGGAGAGATTTATGAGTAGAGTACAATCGAGAGAATATGTATTAAAAGTGATTTTTTCTAAATTATTCACTTTGGACAATCTAGAAATCAAAGAACAATACGAGAATGACGTATTGGAAGAGTTTGATAAACTAAACAACCCAGGCGATTTGGAGTTTTCTGCCAAAATATTGAAAAAATACGCCGAGAATTTTGAAGAGATAAATAAAATGATATCTGAATGTCTAAAAGGTTATACCATAGACAAACTTTTTAGAATGGATTTGGCTATCGTGTCTGTAGCGGTCACTGAGATGTATTTCGTCGAAGAAACACCGACCAAAATCATTATCAATGAAGCGGTAAATTTGGCTAAAAAATATTCGACAGAAAAGAGTTATAAATTTGTAAATGGCTTTTTAGCTGATTTGATGAAGAAGTATCCGCCAAAGTTGATAAAACTAGACAAACCTATCGAGAAAGAAAATGTAGTTGCAGACAATATAATTGAAGAAGAGATTTCTGAGGTAAATGAAGAAAAAGTCGAGACTAACGAAAGGTCTTTGAAAAATGAACGATAAAGTTTACAGCGTTGGCCAGATAAATGAATTAATTCGTAATATCATAGACAACGAAGCAATCTTAGAAAACATTAACGTAGAAGGCGAATTATCATCGTTTTCTATTACGCGAAATATAGCGTATTTTAATCTAAAAGATGATAACAATCTGCTAAGTTGCGTGTTATTTAATGCAGACAAATATGCTGACTATAAGGTGGGCGATTTTGTCAAACTTTACGGTAGTATAAAGTACTACGCGAAGGGTGGGAGATTATCATTCAACGCCACTAGAATGGAGCAGGCTGGACAAGGCAGGCTGTATAAGCAATTCTTGGAATTGAAGGCGAAATTGGAAAATGAGGGGCTATTCGATAACGCATTCAAAAAGCCCATACCATCAAATATCAATAAAATAGCAGTAATCACATCAAAATCAGGCGCGGTCTTGCAAGATATATTCAATGTTACGAGCAGGCGTAATCCTATGCTAAACATAATGCTGTATGATGTACAAGTGCAAGGACAATACGCCAAATCTCAAATAGTCGATGCCCTTCACTATCTATCGGGATATAAGGACATAGATGTAATAATAGTCGCGCGTGGCGGTGGGTCGTTGGAAGATTTGCAACCGTTTAACGAAGAAGAAGTGGCTAGGGCATGTTTTGATTGTGAAACACCTGTGATCAGTGCTGTAGGGCATGAAACAGATTTTACCATTATAGACTTTGTGGCAGACCTCAGAGCACCTACACCGTCAGCAGCTGCTGAGTTAGTTACGAAAGATTTATCTAGTGTGCGAATAGGATTGAAACAAAAATGTATACTTATGAGCGGGTACATAAATACCTATATTCAAACGCAAGACCAACGCATAAAATCTGGTATGTTGCGATTGGAAAAGCACACAATAACAAATGTGCAAGATTCAACCCTGAGACTGATATCTTTAGAAACAAAGATTAATGCACACATTGACAAAACAATAGACAATGCCATATATAGTGTAAATATGAAATTAAATACACTAGATAAACTAAATCCTACCAATGTTTTGAGGAAGGGATACAGTATACTAACGTCATCGAATAATGTAGTCAAATCTATTCGTGATGTACATGTAAATGACGATATAGATGTGACGTTATTGGATGGCAATGTGAGCGCCAAAGTTGTGAATATAAAGGAGAAACTATGACAGAGATTAATTTTGAAGAAAGTGTAAAGAGATTAGATGAAATAGTGAATTCTATGGAATCAGGCAGTCTTGGATTAGACGCCAATCTGAAATTGTACGAAGAAGGAATTATATTGGTAAAAAATTGTTTAGATAAACTCGAACAAGCCAAAGGCAAAGTAACACAATTAAAGGTCAACTTCGACGGGTCTTCTAGTGAAGAAGAAATGAAATAAACATATATTTAGTGTATAACGACGATATAGAGATATCATTATGAGCACAAATCCACCTTTTGAGACGGGGGTGGATTTTTATTATGCTATAAGTTCGCCAAGACAATCATTTATTCGACAATGGTTGTCAATTTTTTTTGTTATGGATGTGTTAAAAAAGTAATCGAAAGGAGAACCCTATGCAGATCAAGAGCAGAATGCACAACAAAACTCTATATGTCTTGCTTTGTGGCGAATTGGACGAACACACAGCGGACTATACTAGGCAAACGCTGGATACAATGTTTGAAGTAGAAAAAAACTACAATCAAATAATTATCGACTTATCAGAACTGACGTTTATGGACAGTACCGGTATAGGTGTATTGATAGGTAGATACAAAAAAATGAACACACGAGGCAAGGCAATATATGTTTGCAATCCTTCATTGCATGCGGAAAAGATATTCCAAATGTCAGGATTATATGACATAATGCCAAAAATATCATAGGAGTATATATGAACAATCAAATGGAATTAAAAATAAAATCAATCAGTGAAAATGAGAGTTTTGCTCGCAGTGTGGTGTCGGCATTTTGCGTACAACTCAATCCAAGCGTAGAGGAATTAGGCGACATCAAAACTGCTGTCAGTGAGGCTATCACTAATTGCGTCGTACACGCGTATCCAAATACTGTGGGAGACATAGTCATCAAAGCTAGCGTCAGTCAAAATAAAGTGACTATTACTGTGAGCGACTATGGTGTGGGTATCGAAGATATCGAGCAAGCAAAGACTCCATTTTATACCACGAAGCCTGACGAGGAGCGCAGTGGCATGGGATTTACTGTGATGGAGGGTTTTATGGACAGTGTAGATGTGTACACGAACAAAAGAGGTGGTATCACAGTAAAAATGATAAAATATTTGGACGCTATAAAGGAATACAAAGTGGGATAAATGTTAGGTGTAGAAGAGACATTAAGATTGCTAGCCAAGGCTAAGGCTGGCGATGATTATGCGAAAGAAACACTTTTAACTGAAAATACTCCGCTCATAAAGAGCGTCATCCGTCGATACAAAAACAAGGGCATAGAATATGACGATTTGTATCAATTAGGGTGTGTAGGGTTTGTAAAGGCAATACGGAATTTTGATACTGCTTTCAATGTCAAATTTTCCACTTATGCAGTGCCCATGATTGCCGGAGAAATAAAGAGATTTTTGAGAGACGACGGCGTCATAAAAGTATCGCGCAGTATAAAGCAATCTTGCCAATCGATGAAAAAGTATATCAATGAGCGCTTGATGGAGACAGGAGAAAGCCCGAAGATAGAAGAGATAGCAGAGCATTTTGGGGTAGACCCTCAGGAAGTGGTATTTACTCTGGAGTCTTCGTACATGCCTATGTCTATCAATGAGACATTCAATGACGACGAAAATAATAGTAGCCTAGAAGAACGCTTTTCTGATGATTTGAGCACAGATAACATGGTAGATAAATTGGTGCTACGAGATATGATAAGCAAACTATCAGCCAAAGAAAAACAAGTAATCATTATGCGCTATTATCTGGATAAAACTCAGAGCGAAATAGCATCAGTACTAGGCGTATCGCAAGTGCAGATCAGTAGAATAGAAAATAAAGTACTAGAATATTTCAAAAAAAATATGAACTAATTGCTTGGCTCATATTTTTTGTACGGATTATTCGACTTTTGCGTCTATTTTTGAGTCTTGCTCTGTGACTTTGTCGTTTATAGGCACAGGCTCTATGGCTGGTGGCGGAGTGAGATTGACATTAGGCGCCTCCGTCTTTTCGAGTTTATTTTTAGTTAATGTGTCTACGTTTTTTGTGATATTTTTATTTTCCATAGTGTTTGCGTTATTAGGATTAATTTCGTTTTTTTGTTTCTTTCTGTCCATAGTGTCGATATTGGCTTTTAGAGTCTCGTTTTGATAGGTATCTATATTTTTCAATGTTTTTTTATCTTTTTTATTTTTATCGTCGGGGGATTGAATTTTAGCATCTGGTGAAGTATTGGCATCATTTTTGTCTGTTTTATTTGTTTGATTTTTTTTGTTTTCTAAATCTTCCAATACTTGTGCCTTCTTTTCTGTAGTAGCGCCCGGTGTATTGCTAGATGGATTGTTTATGGCATTGGTGCTATTGCCAGCGCCTAAGTCTATGCCAAAACCACCATTCATACCTATTCGAGTGTTTTCAAAGTCGCTTTGGTCAATAGTAGGTGGTAGCCAATACGTATCTATATTGGAATAGTCAGGACCATAAGTATCTAAATTTGATATCTTATTAGACTTATATGTGTCTATGTTAGTTGTCTTTTTGTCAGCTGTGTCATCTGTAGTACTGTCTATTTGATTGGTATTTTCAGGATTGTGTTCTTTTATATCCTTGGTGTTATTATCTTGAGTAATCGTATTGTCATTTGCTACATTATCGTCTTTATCTACAGTATTATTTGATTTTTGTTTGGATTTAACAATGATTTGCTCATTGGTAGTATCATCTAAGTTTTCGCTTTTGATGAGCGAATTAATCATAGTCAACGTGGACAGCGCGCGCTCCATAGTATCTAAACGATAGCCGAGATTGTCTAGCATCCGGGCATAACTATCGGCTAATTTCTCTGTATTAGCCATAATATTGCTTTTTAGCCTAACTATATCGGTATTGGTATCTGATATTTGGTCATTGGAGTTATCTAGTTGTCTTGATATCTCGCGCAAATCATTGGAATACCCGCGTAATGTTTGCATTTTTTCTTTGCTAAACTTAGAATTATTCTTTTTTGCATTTTCGAGATTCTGTTTGGTGGACTCGATATTGTCGCTCAAATCATTTCGCAGTGTATTGTAGCGATAAGACGCATTGTTGACTTGATCAGAGAGCGAGAATATGTTTTCTAGTTCGTATATCTGATTGTTCAGCACGACGTCGTCACTAAAGTCGATAATATTGTTACCGTATTTGTCGCAGTCGTAGCAGTCGTTGAAATCACTGTAATAGCGGTATTTGTCATATTGGCGGGCATTTCGAATAGTAGAGTCTACTCGATTAGGACCGCTGGATAGACTGACCTGCAAACTATCTAAATTTTGCGCTAAAGAACGCTCGTTTACGTTCATTGCCTGACATCCAGCCAAAAGGCACGCTCCGCTGGTCAGTAAAACTAATGGGATTATTTTTTTCATAGTATCTCCTTATAAACAAATTTAGTTTGTACGAAATTTTATAAATTATGAGTTTATAATAAAAAAAATTGTCAATAACCTTAGTAAGGTGAAAATATGAATGAAATGAAGAGAAATGAAAACTACAACGCATACGTTGAGTCAAAAATACCAAAAACAAAGATGCTACCTTCGTTATTAAAAGCTTTTTTGACTGGGGGAATAATATGCGCCATAGGACAAGGGTTCTTTGACTTGTATACGTATTGTTTCCCATATTTATCCGAGGCTGAAGTCACTAGTGCTATGCTGATATCCATCATATTTTTAGCATCTTTGCTGACTGGCTTGGGTATTTATGACAAAGTAGGTGCTTTTGGAGGCGCTGGGTCTATCATACCTATAACAGGATTTTCTAATTCGATCGCCAGCCCTGCAATAGAATTCAAAAAGGAAGGCATCATATTCGGTGTTTGCGTTAAAATGTTCACTATAGCAGGTCCAGTCATAGTCAATGGAATAGTAGGTAGTGTGATAGCTGGGCTGATATGGTGGATATTATAGAGGTGTGACATGAGTATAAATAGACAAACTATTATCTTCAAAAATAAGCCTAAAATAATCGGACACTATTCTATGGTCGGACCGTTGGAAGGGGGAGGCCCTCTAAAAGAATATTTTGACTATATTCTAAAAGATGACACATTTGGCGAAAAAACATTTGAGAGAGCAGAGCGAAAATTGCTGGAACATATTATATTCAATGCTATTGATTCGGCTAATATGAAACCGACCGACGTCGATGCATTGTTATCTGGTGATTTGATGAATCAGATAGTCAGTAGTTCGTTCTCTGCCAGAAAATATGACATCACATTTTTGGGACTATACAGTGCGTGCGCTACTATGGCTGAAAGTCTGGCTCTGGGCGCATGTCTCGTAGATACAAAAACATTTGATACGGTATGTTGCGCCACTGCTAGTCATTTTAGTAGCGCAGAGAGACAATATAGATTCCCGCTCGAATTGGGTAATCAGCGACCACCGACATCTCAGTGGACTATTACTGGTGGAGGGGCGACTATATTATCCCACACAGGCAATGGACCAGTGATCACGAGTGCTACATTCGGCAAAGTGGTCGATTTTGGAATCAAAGATGTCAATAATATGGGAGCAGCGATGGCACCGGCGGCCATGGACACGCTGTACGCGCATTTGACCAATACCAAAACAAAAGTAACTGATTATGACTTGATAGCGACTGGGGATTTGGGTAAACTGGGCAGTGAAATATTGGTAGACCTAATGGAACGCAAAGGCATCAAATTAGGCAAAAATTATACCGACTGTGGATGCATAATGTTTGACCAAAACGAAAGAGTTTTTATGGGCGGTAGTGGTAGTGGGTGCTCTGCTAGTGTATTTAATGGGTATATCTTGAAGAAAATAAAAAAGGGCGACTACAAAAAAGTATTGCTCATCGCTACAGGAGCATTGCTCAGCCCGACTACTAGTTTCCAAGGCGAGAGTATCCCTGGTATAGCACATGCTGTGTGCATAGAGAGAGGTGAATATGTTTAGTGTTTGGGATTATGTCATATCATTCGCTGTGGGCGGATTTATCTGCCTACTGGGGCAAATATTGGTAGTAAGGACAAAAATGACCACGTCGCGCATTCTCGTGCTTTTCTTGATAATAGGCGTGATATTGGAGACGCTAGGAATATATCAGCCGTTTAGAGAATTTGCTAAAGCAGGCGCGTCAGTACCTATCATAGGTTTCGGTAGCACACTAGCAAAAGGTGCTATACTTGGCGTCAAAGAAAGCGGGCTTTTGGGCTTGATATCGGGTGGACTAAAGGCTACCGCTGGAGGCATAGCAGCAGCAGTATTTTTCGCGTTTATATTCGCTATCATCTTCTCTAGTCATACCAAGAAAGGTAAATAGCATATAATTATCTATGGCGCGAGTAATCAAATCTAAATTGAAGAGAGTAATGATAAGTATAGCAATTATCATTATTCTTCTTTTTGTTTTGTTTGTTATTTATTTTTACAAAGTAGCCAATCCTGTGATAATCAATTATTCTAAAGCAAAAATAAATTCCCTGACCGAGCAAGCAGTGAATATATCTAGCAGTGAAGTATTGCGTGCTACAAAATATGAGAACATGGTGAACATCATCAGAACATCGGACAACACTATTGCCTATATAGAAGCGAAAACAAATCAAATAAACTTAATAGTGCGGGATATAGTGGACAAGACCCAGCAAAACGTTTCACACCTAATGCTGAAGGGCTTGGACTTGCCTATAGGTACATATTCTGGTATTAGTTTGTTTGCAGGCAAAGGTCCTAATGTGAAATTGAAATTAGTGCCTATGGGTGTAGTATCTACTGAGATATTGTCTACCTTCAAAGAAGCAGGTATCAATAATACATTACATAGTATATACCTAAAAATCAAAACGCACGTCAATGTGTCATTGCCCGTCAAAAATTATGACATATATTGTGAGAGCCAAATCTTGCTCTGTGAGAGTGTAATAGTGGGCAAAGTGCCTAGCGTGTATCTAAACTCTCAAAATCTAAATGAAAAATTGAATTTAACTGCCTAAAAATATTGCATAATATTCGTATTTTTGTTAAACTATATATGTGAATTATATATATTTTGATAACGCTAGCACCTCTGTACCAAACGACAGGGTAGTCCATGAATATAATGAGAGACTAAAAGAATATTTTAATCCCTCTTCTTTGTATGCGCCTAGTATAGTGGTCAAGCAAAATATCGAGAGTGTCAGGGCACAATTTTTGACATATTTCAATGCTCCAAAAAAACCAACCATGATATTCACTGCTAGTGCCACTGAGAGTAATAATACTGTACTCAAAAACGGCATAAGAAGAAAAGATAGAAATGCAGTGATTACCATGGGAGAACATGCATCTGTGTACAATACGGCTATGGAATACAAAAACAATGGCTATGACATTCGCGTGGCAAAACTTTTGTCTAATGGGACAGTAGATACCGAGCATTTGTATTCTTTGGTGGATGAAAATACTACTTTGGTATCAGTCATTCATG
>CAYWFC010000009.1:0-30286 GCA_964457935.1 uncultured Lachnospiraceae bacterium | reverse complement strand
AAACGAAGCAAATCTGTCTAGGTCAAATACATAGTCCTTAGTCACAGTGTTTGACAAATCTCCAAACTTCATAGCCGCCACACCTATCATTAGTGGCAGTTTTTCGTCATACTCTAGCCCGTTTTTGTCTAGTTTTTCTTTCGCTTTGTCAGTCAAAAGATTGATGACATCAGATAGTTTGACAGTACCGCCGTCACGCGTCTTAAATGGCTTACCGTCAGTGCCGTTCATAGTGCCGAATAGCACGCTCACCAGTTCAGTGCTGTCTGGCACTAGCCCTGCCATACGCGCACATCTGAATACTTGCTTGAAGTGCGTCTCTTGCCTGTTGTCTGTGCAGTATATGATAGCATCTGGTTGCTCTTTCGCACGCTCATATATAGTAGCCAAGTCTGTCGTGGCGTATAATTCCCCGCCATTGTGCTTTTGGATGACAGCAGGTGGCATAGGGTTGGCGTACATTATAGGCTCGTTCGGGTCGTCAGGGTTTTTCTTCGGCAGTGGCACATGCTCGCCTTCGCGCGCCACATCTACCACTAGCGCCCCGTCACTGTATCTGCATAGATTTTTTGACTTGAATATATCTATCACTGTAGGCACATCAGGACTGCACGTGCTCTCGCCATACCAGCGGTCAAAAGTACAGTTGAGTTTGGCGTAGTCTTTCTCTATCTGACTGACACTGATAGCCCTGATGTCTTTCCACACATCGAAATAAGGTTGCTTTTTTTGTTGCAAATATAGCGTGAAATCTTCCGCTTTTTTATAAAATTCTGCATCAGTTTTCTTTCTTAGGCTCGCTTTTGGATATTCTTCGTTGAGTATGTCTAGCGTGATAGGCTTGTTCTCGCCTTCGCCGAAATACCCATCCAAATAGCCGTCATCTTTTAATTGCGCTATGGTCAGCCCCATCTGTAGCCCCCAGTCACCTAGATGCGTGTCACTGATGACTGTGTCGCCGAATGCCATGTGCAGACGCTTGATACTCTCGCCTATCAATGGCGAACGCAGATGCCCCACGTGTAGTTCTTTCGCTACATTCGCACCACCATAGTCCATTATTATCTTCTTGCTGACAGGATTTTTCTCCACTATCTCGCCGTTTAGGATATTGTTGGCAAATAGCGACAATTTCTCAGCCTTAACAGTGAAATTAATAAATCCACCACATATAGATATGTCGTACGCACTTGTTAGCCCATTACAGCGCTCTACTATCTCACCAGCGATGACATTTGGCGCTTTGCCATACTTTTTTGCCAGCGCGAAGGCAGAATTGCACTGCACGTCGCACATAGCAGGTCTGTTCGAAAAAGTCACTATGACATCACTAGCGTCATAGCCCATCTCTGCAAACACTGCACTCAAACTTGTCTTTATCTCGTCTAAAATATTCATACGCCTAGTATAGCACAAAAAAGTATCAAAGTATATGTTTTTTCACAAAAAAATCGCGCAAAAGCACGATTTTTCTTCAATATCTAATTTGTTTTCTGTTTTTTGCTCAGCGATTACTTCTTTGACTTGAAGTTTTCATAGTCTTCTTTTGCTTTCGCCAAGTCGCTCTCGATGTTCTCGATATTCTTTCTGAGTATCATATTAGTCTTTTCTAGTATTGGGAATCTCTCTTTGTTTGCTTCCATTACTTCTTCGCAATGACTCACTGATAGTCTCAAGCCGTCTAGCAATTCCAATTCATTAGACAATTTCTCAGCCTTTTCTTGGTCAATGTCCACAAAGTTGTTTACGCCGTAGAGTTCTACTTTCTTCTTAGCGACGATGGCTTCTCTTCTGCGGAGTTTAGTCTTGTCTTTCTCGAGAGTTTTGCGCACTTTCTCTAGTGGCTTGTATTCTTTTGCGTTTTGTTTGAAGTCTTTCTTTGCTTCTTTTAGTCTCTCTTCGAGCATAGCAATTCTTTCTTCATACTCTTCCTCAGTGGCGAATTGATTTACCACTGGTGCAGGAGTAGCCTTGGCACTCTCTATCTCAGCCTTGATTTTTTCTAATTCTTCTTTTGCTTGCGCAGTCTCAGCCAAAATCTTCTCATACTCAGCCTTCAATTCTTCTGCATTCTCTATCTCGTCAGGTTTCTCGATTAGATTGCCTTCATCTTTTGGCTCTTCGTCTTTTGGCTCTTCGACCACTGGTTCAGCCTCTGCAGGTTGTTCTACTACAGGTTCAGCCACCACTGGCTCTTCGACTACAGTTTCTTCGACTACAGGCTCTGCCACTGGCTCAGTTACTACTGGTTCTGCCACAGGTTCTGCGATAGTCTCTTCTACCACTGGCTCTGCTTCTTCTACTGTAGGCTCTTCTACTTCTTCCACTACAGGTTCAGCTTCTACGACAGACTCGATGACCTCTTCTTCGTCTTTCTCGTCTTCAAAACTACTGTTGTTGATGAATTCATCCAATTCTCTAGAATAGTCATCAATAGTCTTGCCGTTTCTAGAAGGTCTCACACTAGGATTTCTTCTCTCTTCGTCTAATACGTCCTCAGCGATGTCGTCCACAGCGTCCATGATTTGTTTGATATTCAATTCTTTCTCTGCTTCTACCACAGGCTCAGCCTCAGCTTCTTTGATAGCCTTGAAGTCATTTAACTTGTTAGTCAAATTCTCTTCTTCGCGGAGAGCTTTTTCTTCATTGTCTCTCTGTATGCGAGCAGATTCGTCTAAGATACTCTCTTTGGTATCCTCTATTAAATAAGTAGGCTGGTTAGCGATGTACTTGTTGGTGAATTCTTGTTCGCTCAAGAGTGGCTTGTCAGCAGTCTTCTTGTGCTTGAAGAAAATACCGTTTCTATTGTCGATGACGTTGAGTAATAGGTCACCTACAAACACCATTACAAAAGCGCCCACACCGATAATGGCGATAATCGCCAAAACATTAACTAATGCGTCCCAAAATTGCATAATCATTCTCCTTAATTAAAAATCAGTGTTAGTATACACCATAATTAAAATAATTTCAATACCTTTTTTGAAATTTGTTTGAAAAATCAATGATTTTTTTGAAAATTTCTAAAATCTATTGACTAAAACGAAAAATTATCATAGACTATACATAGGTAGACATATAATATATGCACCTACCACACGATGCATGCATGGGGATGACATAGTTTCGACAGTGATGCGATCGTGTAGGATACGCATGTCGTAGTGGGCTTACGCTAAACAGTCCCGTTTTTTCTAAATTAAACGACAATAATTCAGTAGTAGCTGTAGCCGCTTAGTTGCTATAGCCGTCGCCCTAATCTCTACCGACAGATTAGACCGCGACGTCATTGGTCGGTCAATGCGCTATCAAAACTGTCTGATTGCGATAGCGCAGTACTATTCAGACTCGCTCGCGCTAGAGTCGCCGAGATACCCACCGCGAGCCAAACCTAAATCTCGACTAAACATGTAGTGTATTCACCGGTACTTCATTGGACATGGGTGCGATTCCCATCATCTCCACCAAACAAAATAAATCCAAGCGTCAGCGAGGATTTTTTTTGTTTGTACTTTTATTTTTTTCACTTTTCGTTTTTCACTCTTCTTTAATTTTAGGATTTATTTTGAAATAAGAAATAAAAAAAGTATGCAAAAATCAAAATGTATATTGTAGTGTGATGCAGTTTAGTGTATCATTACTCTATTTTGCTGAAATTCGCTCAAAATATTTTCATATTAGTTTTGACATATTCGATCATATTGATTAGACGTTGCATTTTCGCCTTTTGCTGTAAATAATAATCAGAATCAACCACCGCTTCATAATCTTGTATAAAGACAAACTCATCGCATGTGATTTCATCCGTTCTGCCGTCTACCAAAAGTAATAGCCTTAATGATTTACATACTTTTGTAGTTTTTTCATTCAAAATCACAGCACTCCCTTCACCAAACGAAAACAATGCCCCGCTCGCACCCAGAGAAGAATATTTTTCTGTCTCTTCCCTTATCTCATAACGTATGATATCTTGCATATCATAAATAACGGAAAAACCAGTCGTATCTTTTGTTACCACCTTTTTGATGTTTTTGTCATAGGCAAATAATTGGTAATCATCAAAATATTCTTCTGTAGGGACAAAATTATTTTGTAGATAAAAATCATCAATGTTACTTCTAGTTAGATGATTTAATTCCATCACAATTTTGTTTAGTTCTTGTCGCCTTTCTTGATATTTTTTTGATAAAGTCGAATAAGCAAATTCATTAGGATATGAAATCTCTAGTGTATTTGAATAATCAATTCTAGGAAGGTAATTTTGATTATCATCTTTTAGAAAATATATTACTATTTTTTGATTATAGACTCTGCCCTTTTGTGGCGTGACACTGTTTATTATTTTGTAACTTACCACATCTTTTGCTTTATAAATTTTGCCAGACAAATCTACACCAAAAGTTTTAGTCTGCCTATCAGAAAAGAAAAATGGACCAGATTTTGTCAAAAAAAAGTTGTCACTTTTTACAATTATTTCAAAATCAGCCCCATTTTGTGATTTTATATTTTCAAACAATTCTTTGTTAAATTTATTTTTTTTACTTATCAGTGTTACCACTATTGATATCGCACCTACTATAACGCTAAGACTAATGAGCATCATTAATATTAATGACATGATATGTACCTCTCGATTTCATTATAACATTTAATATTTGATGCGGTCAATAAAATAATAGAAATATCCGCCATTATAGCGGATATCTTTTTATACTGTAAAGTAATTAAAATTGACATAATGCTGAGATAGGTAAATAAAGTCTTGAGGGTCAATATTTTCATTATTTATAAACTTTATGAATTTCTTTATTTCTTTATCTCTCACTATTCTTATAAGTTCTCTAGACACGACTTTCTTCTGTCCTTTAGGGTCGATATAGCAAGTATTACTTATTTCTTCTAGAGTCAAATGTCTACCGAACCATTCAGAGTTGTATTCTTCGTCTGAGTAGCCGTCGTAGTATCTGCCCATAAACTCACCGAATACATACTTTAGAACCTTGGTGTTTTTGTATAGCCAATCTGAGATAGTCTCAGCCACACGCATATAATGCAGTTTGTCAGATACGTCTAGGTCTTCGTCTTGCACGAAGTCCAGCATACTTGCATCTTTGTCTTCGCCGACTAATTTATCTAACGAAGCGACGTCGTATTTTCCAGTAGCTATTTCTACTAGTATTGTTTCTAATCTATCTTTCATAATTATCTCCTTTTATTGTGTATTAATCTTTTGGTTTCAATAAATCACCAAACACTATAGCCTTCATAGTAGGTGACATATTTTGTATCTCGTCCGCTACACTGTCGGCATTGTTAATGTCATCGAAAAATTCATCATCCATCATAGACGGCATTGACCTTGGCTGTCTACGACTAGCAGGTGACACCACACGCCTAGCAGGCATCTCAGGTCGGTCATCTTTTGGCGCGGTATCTGTAGATATCGGATTTTGAGCATTTTCTGAGGCAGTTTTTGCTTTTTCTGCCTGCATTTGCTCATATTTTTTGTCAAATTCTATTTTTTTCTTCAGCGCTTCTATTTCTTTCTGCTCGTCAGTCAGATTTTTGACACGTTCTTTTTCTTTGGCTTGCTTGGCTTTGGCGTCCATTTTGTCTTTGTTTTTCTTAGCCAAAGTCACCAGCACCAGAGTGATGATCGGCACACATATCAGTACCACCAGCAGTATCAGTTCTGTACTAGACATTAGAAGTTTCTACCCTCGCCAGGACCGTCTTTCTTGTCGTCCTTGCCAGCGAATGAGTTTCTCATCTTTGTATCCGCTGCCACATTTTGCATTTTTTGGTAATCCATTACACTGATTGTGCCGTTTTTCAGTGCTTGCGCCATTGCTTTTGGCACTTCGGACTCAGCCGCCAATACCAATGCTCTCATCTCTTGGGTCTTGGCTTTCATTTCTTGCTCAGCAGCCTGCGCTTGCGCTTTTCTCTCTTCTGCTTTTGCCTGAGATACACGCTTTTTCGCCTCGGCCTCTTCTATCTTTAGCTGTGCACCTATGTTCCTGCCTACATCAATGTCTGCTATGTCTATAGACAATATCTCGAATGCTGTATTTCTGTCCAAACCTTTGCTGTACACACGCTGAGATATGATGCTAGGATTTTCTAGTATTTCGTAGTTGGTCTCTGCACTACCTACGGCAGCGACGATGCCTTCGCCTACACGCGCTATAATGGTCTGCTCGTCAGCACCACCTATCTGTCTGTCCAATTTTGACTTTACTGTCACTCTGGCTTTTACCTTTAGTTCGATACCATTCTTCGCCATAGCATTTACTTCTGGCGTAGTGATGACACGTGGTCGTACACTAGTGTTTACGGCGTCTACTACGTCACGCCCTGCTAGGTCTATAGCCCTTGCTTCGTCTATAGTGAAGTCAAATTTCGCACTGTGCGCTGATACCATGGCAGCCACCACTTGGTCTACACGACCACCAGCCATAGCGTGAGTCTCTAAGTCTTCTATTTTGATCTCTAGTCCAGCCTTTTTGGCTATAATGTACTGCGCTACGATAGTTTTGTAGTCTTGTTTGCGGAGCTTCATACCCATCAGCCTAAACATAGACACATACGCGCCCGACACCATGGCTCTAAACCATACATTCATTGGCACGAAGCCAAACAATAGTGCTACGATGACTAAGAATACGCCCAAAGCGATAAACCAGCCCACCTGCACTTTCAAAAGCATTCCAATATTCAATAAAGTATTCATATATCCTCCTATACTCTCTTCACGATTATCTCGCCATCGACTATTTTGGTGACTTGGACCTTGGTGCCTTCTGGTATGATGTTGTCCAAAGTTCTGGCATTGTATTCGGTGTCTCCTATGCGGATCTTGCCACCTAGATTCATCTCATTGACAGTGACACCAGTCTTGCCTATGAGTTTTTCTAGTTTGCGCGTCTGCAAGAAATAATTCTTCGACACAGCAGTGCCTTTCTCTATTATGGCAGTCCGCCCCAGTAGCCCGTACCGCGCACTGTATAACATCAGTAAGAATAATACTGCCACTATCAGGATAAATAACCCTATCATGATGATTATCTGCGTCGCGCTCGCCCCTTGCACTATTCTGGCTATAATGCCCGCTATCACCAGCACTGTGCCCGATATGCCGAAAAATCCCAATCCGGGGATAAATATCTCAATGATGCAAAATAATATACCCACAGATAATAATATACCGCATACCCAGCCCATTTCGCTGAAAATTTGTACGAATTCGCTCATATCCTTTCCCTTTTAATTTATTTATACGTATATATTACACCAAAATTGCCCCATTGTCAATAGGCAAACACGAACATTTGCTAGTTTTTTGCCAATTTATTTTCTCTGAAATAATAAAATAAGTATTGCTGAGCCACTCCGGACAGCTCACCAAACGTGCTGATGAGACGGCGCCGTATCTCACTCCTGTCCCTGTACTCTGTGCCGAAATACGCGCGATACACCTTCTCTATCCACGTGTCCACAGGGAATACTTTGTTCTCATCGGCGCTAAATAGCATAACACAATCCGCCACCTTTTCGCCCACACCGCATAGCGTTAGCAAGAATTTCTGCTTGTCGTCTGTGTCCATATTAGGCAGAGCGCGTAGCATATCTTCGGTCAAGTATTGCAATGTCTTGCACATCTGCTCTGCGCGATACCCTAGCCCTGCATCGACGAAAAACTGCACATCGCACTTTTTTAGCGTGTCGAGATTAGGAAATGTGTAATAGCCTCCCATATCCTTGCCCGCATGCTCACATATATAAAATATACTCTTTCGGATGCGAGATATGTTGTTGTTCGCTGATATTATGAAGCTCACTATGCCCTCGAGTAGGTCTTGCTTCAATATGCGCAAGCCCTTGCCAAACTCTAGCGACGGACGCATAAATTCGTACTGCGCCAGCGCTCGGAAAATCTCATCGTAGTCTCTGTCCAAGTCGAAATATCTCACGAAATAATCCACATCATCAGTCAATATCTCTATAGTGTTCTCTAGTCTGATCACTTCGGCTTTTTTGTCCGCGCTGTACACCACTGCTCCATTTTGCCTGATGCCGAAGCGAAATACCTGCCCGCAGAGCAAAATCTTTTCTATATCAAAATGCGAACAATCATGTATTATTATTTTGCCGTCTGCTTTGCTATATATCATGCGTCACTCCTTGTAGATAAAGTCCACCTTCACTGTGCCGTACCTTTTGGTCTTCGTGCGGTAGCCGTAATCGACATCGGGACTGTCAGCACTGCGCTCGTACACTATTATCCCGCCGTCTGCCAATAAATTGTTTTCCAATACATATCGCACCGCCTTGTCTCCTAGCCCGCTCGCATAAGGCGCGTCGATGAGATATATGTCGTGTGGTGTGGTAGTGGACAAATATTTTAGACTGTCCATATTCAGCACATCAGATTGATACTTTACTTTGTCTAGATTTTGCTTGACTACCGCACACGCTTTTTTGTTCATATCCACGAATGTCACTCTGCCAGCACCGCGCGACAGTGCCTCTATCCCC
Source organism: uncultured Lachnospiraceae bacterium (assembly GCA_964457935.1). GTDB lineage: Bacteria > Bacillota > Clostridia > Christensenellales > UBA1242 > STF1-107. Next base: position 21,748 of record CAYWFC010000009.1, on the reverse strand, counting down.
AGTGCGCCCGTCCCGGCGAATAGGTCGACTACGTCTTTGTCCGGTATGTCGAAGTGTATCACATCAAATATGGCCTCTCGTACCTTGTCCAGCGTCGGCCTCGTGCTGTGTATGTCAAACTCTATCAGTTTCGTTCCTTTGTATTTTCCTGCTATTATTCTCATATTCACCTAGTTTTGCGATGTTGTTTCTCACTGCCTACTCACCATTATACCAATCCTACGCTAAATGCGTATGTATTGGATATCACATGGCTTATATAGCACTTCTGCTAGTTTCTCCATCACCTTTTTTAATTTTCTATTCGTATATGCGGACTCAAATTCTGCTATATCTATGTCGTCTTTGAGATAGATTTTTATCACCGCACTGTCACCCACGTCTAATTTCACACTGTCCACAGCGAGAAAATTCTTTACAGCAGGGTCTAGCTCATTATACCTAGTGGACACAAAGTCCAATTTATCTGCCAGCACTAGACACAGCGAGATTTTGCTTTGGTAGTCAGATAGTTCTTTGCCACCATGTCGAGCGATGGCGTCACATATGATGTCGATGTCTCTCTGCAAAAAGTCGTTTTGCCGTAGATATTCTTCGGCTATTTCTGCCCCAGTAGCTGCATGATTTTCTCTGCCATTGAGATATCCCACATCATGCAAGGCGCAGGCTATGTATAGGTTAGCCTTTTCGTCGTCTGTCAGGTGAAATGTATTGGCTAATTCCATAGCATTTTTCACCACATGGTCAATGTGAACGAATCCATGATTTACAGGGTAATCCTTCTTCATCTCTTCGATTTTCTCATATGTCGATACGAAAAAATCACTTTTCATAATATCGATATAATCCATTTCTATCTCCGTTTGCACATTCATTATACCATACAAAATTGTATTTGTATCTAAAATATGCCAGATTTCACATTTTTTGTATATACCAAAAAAGTGTTATGGCATAACACTTTTTCTATCCAATTCACGTCTTTTGATTGTTTCGCGCTTGTCGTAGAGTTTTTTGCCTCTAGCGATGGCGATTTCCACCTTGAGATATGATTTATCAAAATACGCTCTCACAGGCACGATAGTCAGCCCGTCTTGCTCGCGGGCTTTGCGTAGTTTGGCTATCTCTCTCTTATGCAATAGCAAAGTCCTGTCTCGCCTAGGGTCAGCGATTATGCGGTTGGCATTAAAAGAATTTTGATAAGGCGCGATGTATGAATTTTTTAGATACACATAGTTGTCTTTGACTACGACGAAACTCTCCTTTATGGAGAAATGCCCCGCCCTGACAGACTTTATCTCATCGCCAGACAAACATATCCCAGCCTCAAATCTGTCGAGTAAGAAATATTCATAATTCGCCGATGCGTTGTTGCATACTATTTTCATAATATTACCTATTTATTTTTTATTTTATAAAATTTTAATTAATTATTTTATTTTTTTGATATTAATTAATTATTTTATTTATTTTAATTATTTATTTTTGTCAAATACTTGATTTTTTATATTTTTCGAGTATAATAACACATAGAATTTATCCCAAGCCCAAAAGGCAATTACTTGTGGTAACACAGCGCGGGGGGATAGATTCTTTTTTATTTTGCTATTTATTTTTTATTATATTTTTTTGATTTTTTATTATTTTTTATTGTATTTTCATTTTTATATTTTTTATTTGTTTTTATTTTTTCATTTTTATTTTCTTTGCGCGCGCTGTTTCTAGCATCGTTCATCGATGAATAATCTATCCCCGCCATACCGAATGACACTTGCCTCAGTTTCGGATTGGCACTCAGTACTACCACGCGGATATCGTCACCTAGCATATAGCTATGCTTAGTGCCGACGAGCGACATCTTCTCTGGATTGTAAGTATACGCGTCTATAGGTAGGTAGTCTAGTCTCACTAGTCCTTCGACAGTGTTTTCTAGTTCGACGAATATGCCAAAATCATTCACTCCACTGACAGTACCGTCAAACTCTTCGCCGATAAATTTGGTCATATACAGAGACTTTTTGTAATCATCTACTGCTCGCTCTACTTCTTCTGCAGTTTTCTCAGTCACACTGCTTTGCTCACTCGCCAGTTCGACGAAATTGCGGTACTCCGCTCTCTGCTCATCGCTCAAGCCACCTCTTAGCGCACTCTTTATTATCCTGTGTATGCACAAATCCGGATATCGCCTAATAGGTGAAGTGAAATGACAATAAAATGTGCTCGCCAGGCCGAAATGTCCTAGACACTCAGGCGCATAACGCGCTTTCATCATACTGCGTAACATCATTTTGGATATTACTTGCTTTTTGTGCGGGTCGTCTATAGTCTCCAATACTTGCTGTAATTGCGCAGGTTGCAAGTCATTGGCGTTTATTTTATGCGTCAAGCCTTGCCATTCTATGAATTTCACTAAATTGTTTAGTTTGAATTCATCTGGCTTCTCATGCACTCTGTACACGAATGGCAGTTTATTGAAGTACGTCTTTGCCACCACTTCGTTGCACAATATCATAAAACTCTCTATGATCTCGTGTGAGTCTTTGTGCTCACGCTTTGAGATATTGACTATCTCGCCTAGGTCGTTCATCTCGACGAAACACTCAGGTATGTCGAAGCGGATTTCGCCCCTGTCGTGGCGGATTTTTTCTAATTTATTAGACAAATCATTGACGAGTAGGATATCTTCTACAAAGTCTACATACTTGCTCCTAGTAGCCATGTCTCCTTCGAGTATTTCAGTCACTTCGTCATAAGTCATTCTGGCTTTGCTATTTATGACCGCCTCGCATATCTCGCTAGACACCACTTTGCACTCAGCATCGAGTTCCATCATCACGCTCAGAGTCAGCCTGTCCACTTTAGGATTTAGCGAGCAAATACCGTTGGATAGTTCCACTGGGAGCATAGGTAGCACCATATCAGGGAAATACACACTCGTACCGCGAGCAAATGCCTCTTTGTCCAGCGCACTGCCTGGCTTCACATAATGCGTCACATCCGCGATGTGCACCCCCAGCCTATAATGCCCATTGCCCAGCCTCTCTATGCTGATAGCGTCGTCGAAATCTCTCGCATCTGCGCCGTCTACAGTGAATGTGCGCAAATGCCTAAAATCTCGTCTGCCCTCAATGTCTTTGTCATTGACTGTGTTTCGTATCCTAGTAGCTTCATTGATAGTCGCGTCGTCAAAATCTTCTTTCAGATTATATGAGCGTATGATAGCCAGTTGCTCCGCTCTAGCAGTGTCAGCCTTGCCGAGCACTTCTCGTACTACCGCCTCTACCTTGTGACTGCTGACGACTAGTTTCGCCACCACTTTGTCGCCGTCTTTTGCCGTCTTTAGTCCGCCCTTGATGAAGCGTATTTCTTTCTCATATCTGTTCTCGTCTGGCACGAAAACATACCCATTGCGAAATTTCTCTACTACGCCCACGACATTTTCGGTGTTTCGTTTCAATATCTGCACCACTTTGCCTTCAGGATTGCTGTCATAAGGCCTGTCTACCACACGTACCAGCACAAAATCGCCATGAATAGCGCCATTTATAGCATTTTTGGGTATAAAAATGTCTAATTCGTCCTTTTGCTTGTTTATCTGCTCAGCGAAGGCAAATCCCTTCTTGTTACCTATCAGTCGGCACCTGATTAGGCCTTTTTGCCCAGTAGGCGACAGCATATCGTTGTCGTCATACATCAGCAAGCCATCTTCTATCATCTCAGTGACATATTGCTTCAGTTTTGTCTGATTGATGCCAGTGAATTTATACAATGCCTCCACCAGCTCGGTGAAAGTCAGATATGTCAAGTGCTTGTCTTCTATCACTTTCAATAAATTGTCCATATACAATACTCCATATATATTCTAACAATATTTCAGCCAAAATGTAAACTAAATACACACAAAATATGAAATAAAACTGCCAAATATACATAATGCCAACGAAAAAATACACCCTGCTACGTACAGAGTATATTTTTTCTGAAAAATTATTCCAGCACAATATTAATATGCGCAGTTCAGCGGTGTCCTAGGGAATGGTATAGTATCGCGGATATTGTCCACCCCTGTCAAGTACATTACGAGCCTTTCAAATCCCATGCCAAATCCCGAATGAACGCAGGAGCCAAATTTTCTCAAGTTTAGATACCAGTCAATTCTCGAAGTATCGACGCCCAAATCTTCGCAACGTTTCAAGATTTTTTCGTAAGACTCTTCTCTTTGGCTACCGCCCATCAGCTCGCCTGCGCCGGGCACTTCTAGGTCAACGGCAGCGACCGTCTTGCCATCGGCATTTTGCTTCATATAGTATGCCTTGATATCTTTTGGCCAATTTTTGATAAACACTGGTCCGCCAAAGTATTCGGTGATGTACTTTTCGTGCTCTTTGGCTATATCTCCGCCCTGCTCTGGATAAAACTCCCATTCACAGTCGGCTTTTTGCAGGATGTCTATGACATCGCTGTGGTCTATACGTGTAAACTTGCTGTTTACCAATTTTTGCAGTTTGTCTACTAGAGTATTGTCGATGAATTTATTTAGGAAAGCCAATTCATCCTCGCACGTAGATAGCACCTCTCTCACTACGCTTTTTAGCATATCTTCCTCGATGTCCATCAATTCTTCTAAGTCACAAAAGGCAATCTCAGGCTCTATCATCCAAAATTCATTCGCGTGGTACTTGGTGTTAGAATTTTCTGTCCTAAATGTAGGTCCAAATGTGTAAATTTTGTTAAATGCCAACGCAAACGCTTCACCATGGAGTTGTCCCGAGCCTGTGATGTAGGCTTGTTTGCCAAAAAGGTCTTGGCTCATATCTACTTTGCCGTCGGCAGTCTTAGGCAAGTCATTGAAGTTTAGCGTGGTGACCTTGAACATCTGGTCAGACCCTTCGCAATCTGTCGTGGTGATGAGTGGCGTGTTCACATAGAGGTACCCGTTCTTTTGGAAATAGCTGTGTATCGCCATAGCAGCCACACTGCGCACTCTGAATACCGCCTGAAAAAGATTAGAACGAGGTCGCAAGTACGCAATTTTTCGCAAAAACTCTACCGAATGACCTTTCTTTTGCAATGGATATTCATTGTCAGTAGCGCAAAAAACTTCCACCTCAGTAGCCAATACCTCATAAGGCTGATTGTTCTCAGGAGTGCATTTTACCGTCCCTTTCACTATTACAGTAGACCCAGCGAGCAACTTTGATACGGCATCAAAATTATCTAACTTAGTGTCAAATATTATTTGCAATGGCTTGAAGCACGAGCCATCAGTGATAGTCAAAAAGCCAAAATCCTTGCTATTTCGCACACTTTTTACCCACCCAGCGATCTTGACTACTTCGCCAGAATGTTTCTCAAATTCTTTGTTCAATACACTGATATCTATTCTTTTCATCTTCTCTCCTATCCAAAATGTAAAAAGTAACTAAATGAATACATAAAAACTAAAAATGTGCTTTGCAAACTCCGAAAACACAGCATTTTCTTCTTTTTTACGTCTGTATCATTTTATACCGAAAATATTTAATTGTCAAGCATTAGGCTGATACAGTTTTACATTTGTACATAAAAAAGCGCCAAGACATCTCTGCCTCGACACTTTTGTCACTAGTATCAATACTAATTATGATTAAATCAATTCGATAATAGCCATATCAGCGTTGTCGCCTTTTCTCTTGCCAGCCTTGATGATACGGGTATATCCACCACCGATTTTCAATTCTTTTGCTCTTTCAGCATATTTAGGCGCATAAACATTGAAAATCTTTTCGATAAGTGGATTAGCGATACCTTCAGTACGCGCGATGAATGCACTCTTTTTCTCTTTAGGTAGACGCTGTTCTTTTACTGTATATAGTTTAGCCATCATTTTTCTTCTAGCAGCCAATTTCTTAGGGCCGTCGTTGATTACTTCACGGCTAACTTTGTTACCCTTGTCGTCAACAAATACTTTTTGGACTTTTTCTACATCTTCATAAGTATTTATAGCCAAAGTTAATATTTTCTCTGCATAACTGCGTAAATATTTCGCTTTTGCTTCAGTAGTGGTAATCTTACCGTACCAGAGAAGGTCAGTGGCTTGGTTGCGCATTAGAGATCTTCTCTCTTTGCTAGGCCTATTAAACTTTTTAACTTTCATTTCACTTCTCCTTTTAATAATTGTCGTTTTCGATTACTATGCCGTAAGATTCCATTTTCTGCAATACTTCTTCCAAAGATTTTGCGCCCATGTTTCTTACTTTCAACATTTCGCTCTTAGTCTTTTTAGCTAAATCGCCAATAGTGTGAATGTCTGCACGCTTCAAGCAATTATAACTTCTGACACTGAGTTCCATTTCTTCGATAGGTTTCTCGTACAACTTAGTTTTTTCATCTTCTTTTCTAGCGATGAGTATGTCTGTGTCAGCCATATTGTCGCAAAGTTCTACGAACATTTTATTGTAGTCATTGATGAGTTTAGCACTCAGAGACACCATTTCTCTAGCGCTAGTAGTGCCATTGGTCTGTACGTCCAATACTAGTTTGTCGTAGTCCATATTTTGCCCTACACGACTAGCCTGTACTTCAAAATTCACTCTCTTGACAGGTGTGAATAGACTATCTATAGAGATAAAGTCCACATCGTCTGAGAAGTCATTGTGAAGATTAGAAGTCTCGTATCCACGACCATTGCCTACGAAAAACTGTATTTCCAGATCGGCATCATCGTCAATAGTACAGATGTACATATCAGGATTGAGCACAGTGATTTCGTCGCTTGGCTCGATATCAGAGGCGTACACTGGGCCTGCACCCTTCTTCTTTAGGGTCAATATACCCTTGTAGTCAGGGGCGTCATTGTGTGCCTTTACGCACAAGCCTTTGATGTTTAGTATGATATCAGGCACATCCTCTGTCACACCTTTTACAGTAGAGAATTCGTGCATAATGTTTTTGATTTTGATGCCGACTACAGCTGAGCCCGGCAAATTTGATAACAATACTCTACGCAAAGAGTTTCCTATAGTGATACCGAAGCCTTTCTCCAATGGCTCTACTATCACTTTGGCTAAAGCGCCTTTCTCTGTTTCCTCTATTGTAATTTTGGGTTTTTCGATTTCTAACATTTAGACCTCCTATCTCGAATACAATTCGACAATCAAGTGTTCTTGGATATTTAGATCAATATCTTCTCTCTCAGGTAATCTGATGATTTTGCCTTCCAAAGCGTCTGGATTGAATTCCAACCATTTAGGCATTACTATCTTCATGCCCTTTAGATTCTTAAACAATACTGATTCTTTACTGCTATCTTTGACAGCGATGACATCACCAGCACTTATTTGATAAGAAGGGATATTCACTTTTTTACCATTGACAGTGATATGTCCATGATTTACTATTTGCCTGCTCTCGCTACGAGACGAGCCAATGCCCATTCTGTATACTACATTGTCCAGACGGCGTTCCAGCATTTGAAGCATTGCTGGACCTGTAGCCATCTTGCTCTTGCTAGCTTTTTCAAAGTACAATCTGAATTGTTTCTCCAATACTCCGTATGCTCTCTTTACTTTTTGCTTTTCACGAAGCTGTAGTCCATATTCTGTTACTTTCTTTCTGTCTGCGCCATGCTGACCAGGTGCTACAGGCTTTCTATCGAAAGCACATTTGCCTGATACACATCTCTCGCCTTTTAGAAAAAGTTTGCAACCTTCTCTACGACATTGACGGCAACTTGCACATGTATTTTTTGCCATTACGTTTTACTCCTTTATTAAATTCTTCTTCTTTTTGGTGGTCTGCATCCGTTGTGTGGGATAGGAGACACATCTTTGATCATAGTCACATCTATTTCTTCAGTAGCCAATGCTCTGATAGCAGATTCTCTGCCAGAGCCAGGACCGCTAATGTATACATCCACAGATTTGATACCTGCTTCTTTAGCGCCTTTGGCAGCGGTTTCTACTGCTTGCTGAGCAGCGAATGGTGTGCTTTTCTTAGAGCCTTTGAAGCCTAAGCTACCAGCACTTGACCAAGAAACAGCGTTTCCCTCAGCATCTGTAAAAGTAACAAGAGTGTTGTTGAAAGATGCCTGAATATGTACGGCACCCTTACCAATATTTTTGGTACTTTTACGCTTTTTAGTTGTCTTTTTATCGTTTGCCATAATTCACTCCTTTTTACTTTTATTTCTTTTTGTTTGCTATGGTTTTTCTAGGTCCTTTTACAGTACGGGCATTAGTTTTTGAACTCTGACCTCTTACAGGTAGATTCATTCTGTGTCTAATACCACGATAGCAACCTATTTCTTTTAGACGTTTGATATCGAGAGCGACATCTCTACGCAATGAACCTTCGATATTGTAGTTGTTTTCGATATAACTACGAAGGGTTGCAGTATCTTCTTCTGACAAATCTTTTACACGAGTGTCAGGATTGATGCCTGTAGCTTTCAAGATTTCGTTTGAACGAACTCTACCGATACCGTAGATATAAGTCAATCCGATTTCTACTCTCTTTTCGTTTGGTAAATCGACGCCTGCTATACGTGCCATATTTTCCTCCTAAATATATTGTATTTACACATAGATTTTAGATATTGCCGCGCAAAATCTATGCTTGTTTTTAGCCTTGTCTTTGTTTATGTTTTGCACTCTTAGAGCAAATCACCATAACCTTGCCATCTCTTTTGATGACTCTGCATTTTTCGCACATAGGCTTCACACTAGGTCTTACTTTCATAATTTTCTCCTTTCAAAGCGTTAAATTAGTTTTTATCTCTCCAAGTAATGCGTCCTTTGGTCAAATCATAAGGGCTCATTTCTACCTTGACTTTGTCGCCTACCAATACTTTGATATAATGCATTCGCAATTTACCAGAACTATAAGCAGTGATGACATGTCCATTCATTATTTGGATTTTGTACTGATTGTTGCCGAGCACTTCCAGCACTTCACCTTCGGTTTCGATTAAGTCTTCTTTAGACATTTTCTCTCCTTGATTTTTTGAATTGATTTAGCACAGTAGTTATCTCAAAATCATAGAACGAATTTGACTTCAAATTCTCTGCTATACTGTTGAGAGATTTAACATAGGCTAAATGCTTTGAATTTTTCCTTTTCGGATTAGATTTCGTTTTGTTTTTGCCATTGACGCAGAGTGTATACTCGCCGTCCACAGCCATTACCACATAATACTCGCCCACATCGTGACCGCTGATACTCAGTACCAAATCTCCTATCTCTAAAATTTTCGGCATCTAGCACCCCTTATGTGATGATTTCCACACCGTCCTTGTGTATCAGGATGGTGTTCTCGTAATGTGCTGACTTTTTGCGGTCAGCGGTGAAAATGGTCCAACCATTTGTGTCTATCAAGACATTGCGCCTACCCATATTGACCATAGGCTCGACTGCGATAGCCATACCTTCTCTCAATACAGGTCCGTCTTCATAAGCACCATAATTCGGCACCATTGGATCTTCGTGCAGGTCTACGCCCACACCATGCCCTACCAGTTCGCGCACCACGCTGAAGCCATTGGCCTCGACGTATTTTTGGATGCGGTGACTGATGTGACCGAGCCTGCTACCCTCTTTGATGCCACTGATGCCCTCATAAAATGACTGCTTCGTGACCTCTATTAGTTTAGCATCTTCGCTAGAAATCTTACCTACGGCAAAAGTCCTAGCCGCATCAGCATTGTAGCCTTTGTATTTCACGCCGACATCTATACTGATGATATCTCCCTCTTTTAATGGCACTTTGTTCGGGAAGCCATGCACCACTTCGTGATTGAGCGAAGCACATATGCTAGCCGGAAAACCTTCGTAACCCTTAAAAGCCGGATACGCACCTTGAGAAGTGATGTACTTCTCTGCCAAACTATTCAGCTGGGCTGTAGTTTGACCTACCATTATGTTTCGTTCGATGAGTTCTAGCGTCTCGTGCAATATCTTGCCCGCGTGTCTCATCAAATCTAACTGTTCTTCATTTTTTATAATGATACTCATATCATATCTCTTATTTTCGATTTTGTCAATTCTAAAGTCGAAATTGGTTCATTATTTGCATCAATTTCTATTAAAATACCCTTGTTTTTGTAGTAATCCACCACAGGTTGAGTGTTAGATACGTATTCTTGGACACGCTTGGTGACAGTCTCAGCATTGTCGTCCGCGCGTACTACGTATTTCGTACCGCAAATCTCGCATACATCACTAGTAGTCCATTTGCGATTAGACACTGCTTTGCATTTTGGACATGTTAGCCTATTCACTATCCTATCCAGCACGACCTCTAGGTCGACATTGAGATAGATGACTGCGTCTATACTTGTGACGTCGTCCAATGTTCTCGCTTGTGCGATGTTCCTAGGATAACCGTCCAAAATTACTCCAGCGGGACAATTATTGAGTTTGTCTACAAGTAGATTGAGCACTATCTCGTCAGACACGAGTTGACCTTTGGAGATGATATCAGCCACAATCTTTCCTATTTCGGTATTGTTGTTGATATTCTCTCTCAGCAAATCTCCTGTCGAGATATGTGTCAGATTGTACTCTTTTACCAGTTCGTGAGCCAATGTACCTTTGCCACTACCGGGTGGACCTAACAAAACAATGTTCATATTACTCCTATTTCAAGAAACCTCTATAATTTCTCATCATTAGTTGTGCTTCGAGCTGTTTGTCAAATTCCAAAGCCACGCTAACTACGATCAATAGACCAGTCGCAGAGAACGCGCCAGTCAAACCACTGCTACCGATAGCCTTGAATACTAGCGTAGGCACGAGTGCCATAAACGCTAAGAACACAGCGCCAAACAATGTGATTTTTTTAGAGATGCCTTTGATATATGATGCAGTAGGCTTACCAGGTCGAATACCAGGTATGAAACCACCATTTTGCTGTATCTGTCTACTGATATCATCAGGATTGAAACTGATCATACTGTAGAAATACGCAAATAGCAAAATCAATACGCACAGTACCACGCTGTATACCCAGCTACCTGCGCCTAGATATTTGTTCCACCAGCCTATGAATCCGCCAGTCTTGTTAGCCCAAAACATACTGAATATCAGCTGAGGGAATGTGATGATAGCACTAGCGAAAATGATAGGCATTACACCAGTAGCATTCACTCTGATAGGGATATATGTCGATTGACCGCCATACATCTTGCGACCTTTGACTTGTTTAGCATATTGTACAGGGATTCTCCTTTCGCCACCGTCTACAAAGACGATCAGTGCGAATATCAAGATCATCACTACTACGAACAATACTAATTGCCATATCAGTCCTGCGTCGCCAGAAAAGATTTTTCTGAAACTAGACAGTATAGCAGTACCGCCACTACTCAAAATACCTACGAATATCAATAATGACATACCATTACCGATACCCAATTCAGATATTTTTTCGCCCAGCCATACAGTAAACATAGCGCCTGCCACTAGCATCAATACGATGAAGATGACGTTGATAGCAGTCACACCTGCAAATCCTACAGCATCTAACATACCACTAGCGTTCAAGCCCACTACTATACCAGTAGCCTGAGCAGCTGCTATGATTAGAGCAGCGATTTTTGTATAAAGATTTAGTTTTCTTCTACCATCTTCGCCTTCTTTGGATAGCCTCTCCCAGCTAGGGATGACTACAGCCAAAAGTTGAATGATGATACTAGAAGTAATGTAAGGCGAGACGCCTAGTGCCAAGAAAGCACCTTGTGACAATGCCCCACCAGACAAACTACTCAAAAGGCTAAGAAATGTCTGATTTTCTATACCAGACTTCAATACTTCGGTATTGACGCCAGGGATAGGTATAAAACAACCTAATCTATACACCAAGAGCAAAAGAAGTGTCAGCAAAAGTTTGTTTCTCACATCTTTCATCTTGAATGCGTCAGCTAATGTCTTAAACATTATACCTCCTCAATTTTTCCGCCCACTGCGGTAATCTTGTCTTTTGCAGTAGCAGTGAATTTGTTAGCTTTGACAGTCAAAGCCACTTTTAGTTCACCATTACCCAAAATCTTAATACCGTCTTTCTCTATTTTAGATAAAATACCTGATTCTATCAAAGCCACATCATCCACAACAGTATCTTTATCGAAGATGTTTAGTTTCTCTACATTCACAATAGAATATACTTTTTCAAAATTAGCGTTGTTAAAACCGCGTTTAGGTATACGTCTGTAGTAAGGAGTCTGACCGCCTTCAAATCCAGGTCTTACACCGCCACCACTTCTAGCATTCTGACCTTTGTGGCCCTTACCAGAAGTCTTGCCGATACCACTACCTATACCACGACCAAGTCTTTTTGCAGATTTTTTTGCGCCTTCACTTGTTTTTAATTCGTGTAAATACATATCTTTCTCCTTTTATGCCTTTTCCACTTTTACCAAGTGTTTAACTTTGAAAAGACTGCCTTGAATACACTCGTTATCTGGCAATAATCTAGTCTGATTTAGTTTAGTGAAGCCCAATGCACGAATGATTTTTTCTTGATTTTTGTTAAAACCTATGCAACTTCTCACATATGTTACCTTTAGCATATTAGCAGTTGCGTTGTTACTCTTAGTTTTTCCCATAATTCAATACTCCTATAATCTCTCTACAGGGATACCGCGCAAGTATGCGACTTGCTCCACTGTACGCATAGATTTCAATCCATTCAGAGTGGCTTTTACACAGTTGATTTTGTTAGTACTGCCATGGATTTTGCTAGTCACGTCTTTGTAGCCAGCTAGTTCCAATACTGCACGACCTGCACCACCTGCGATGATACCACTACCTTCTTTACTAGGAAGTATGATAATAGATGAAGTAGAATACTTACCAGTAGCCTCGTGAGGTACAGTACCATTCACGATAGGCACAGTCACTAAGTTTTTCTTAGCGATTTTAGTAGCTTTTTCGATAGCCATAGGCACTTCGGCAGCTTTGCCAGTACCCATACCTACTCTACCCTTCTTGTCACCTACTACGACCAAAGCGGAGAAACGCATATTTCTACCACCTTTTACGACTTTGGTGACACGTCTTACTTCGATAAGTTTCTTTTCAAACTCGTCTTCTTCGACTACTCTTCTAGGTCTGTTCATTTCTTTCTTTGCCATTATCTACTCCTTCTAAAACTCTAATCCGGCTTCTCTAGCGCCGTCAGCCAATTCTTTGACACGGCCGGTGTAAAGGTATCCACCTCTATCGAAAACCACAGTTTTGATTTTTGCTTTTAATGCTTTTTCACCGATAGTTTTGCCTATCAAGTGAGCCTGCTCTTTGCGAGTCATACCGTTGATCTGACTTTTGATATCAGCCTGAGTAGTATTGCAACTAGCCAACGTGATACCTCTCTCGTCATCAATGATTTGAGCATAGATGTGAGTCAAACTTCTGTAGACATTTAGTCTAGGACGACTTGCAGTGCCCTTGATATCGTGTCTCAATCTGATATGACGTTTAGTTCTTACTTCGTTTTTATCGATCTTGCTAATCATAATACTCTCCTTTACTTCTTACCAGCAGTCTTGCCTTCTTTCAAAGACACTACTTCGTCAGAATACTTAATACCGTAAGCATGATAAGGTTCTACTGGCTTGATTGCTCTGATACTAGCAGCAATAGCGCCAACTTTCTCTTTGTCAATGCCTTCGACAACGATCTCTGTGATAGAAGGACAGTTAAACTTGATACCTTCTACTTCTTCTACTTCTACAGGGTGAGAAAAACCGATATTCATTACGATTTTGTTACCCTGTTTAGCTACTTTGTAACCGACACCATTGATGATCAAAGTCTTAGTGTAGCCATTGGTCACACCTACGACCATATTGTTCACCAATGTTCTGTACAAACCATGCATAGAGCGTGATTTTGCTTCATCATTGATTCTAGTGAAGGTGACTACGCCATCTTTCACTATTACATTGATACATTTGTCTACGTGTTGAGATAGAGTGCCTTTTGGACCTTTGACAGTGACCAAATTTTGCTCATCTACGTCTACAGTGACGCCAGCAGGTAGACTGATTGGTAATTTTCCTATTCTTGACATATCACACCTCTACCATACATAGGCTAGCACTTCGCCGCCTACTTTTTTTGCTCTGGCTTCTTTGTCAGTGATGATACCGTTGTCAGTAGACACGATAGCGATGCCCAATCCATTCAATACTTTAGGTAATTGTTCTGATTTTGCATACACACGCAAGCCAGGTTTACTTATTCTTTTTAATCCTTGTATTACTTTTTCGCCATTAGGACCATACTTCAAAACAATGTTGATAGAAGGGATGCCATTTACTTCGCCTTTTTCATAAGAAGTAATGAATCCTTCATCTAACAAAATCTGAGCAATAGCCAACTTAGTTTTGCTACTAGGTACGCTCACTACATCGTGCTTGTTAGATACAGCGTTACGTATTCTAGTTAGCATATCAGCGATAGGGTCTATAATATACATATAACTCTCCTTTTACCAGCTGGCCTTCTTTACGCCAGGTAGTTCACCTTTATAAGCAAGATTTCTGAAACAAATCCTGCATATACCGTACTTTTTCAATACAGCATGAGGTCTGCCACAAATAGAACATCTAGTGTATTCTCTTGTGGAATATTTTTGCACTCTTGCTTGTTTATTTACTAATGCTTTCCTTGCCATAATATCTCCTTACTTTTGTTTCTTAAATGGCAAACCCAAATAAGATAATAATGCTAATGCTTCAGCATCTGTTTTTGCAGTAGTTACGAATATTACATCGAAACCACGAATTTTCTCGATCTTGTCATACACGATCTCAGGGAAAACGATTTGCTCATGTATGCCGAATGAATAGTTACCCTTGTGGTCAAAACTATTTCTCTCGAGACCTTGGAAGTCTCTCACACGAGGCAGAGCCACGCTGATCAATCTATCCATAAATTCGTACATATGCTCGCCACGAAGGGTAGCCTTTGCACCGATTTTTTGACCTTGTCTGAGTTTGAAGTTTGCTACAGACTTCTTAGCCAAAGTAGGGATAGCCTTTTGACCTGCGATAGTGGATAATTCCTCTACTGCTAGGTTAAAACTCTTAGAATTGTCTTTGTCGTGACCGAGACGGCAACTCAATACTATCTTTTCGAGTTTTGGCACTTCCATTACATTTTTGTAATTAAATTCTTTTTGTAGAGCAGGTATAACAAATTTATTATAGTGCTCATGCAATCTATTAAGTTCTTTTGCCATATCTTACTCCTTATTCTTTGTCAGCAGATTTTTCAGCCTTTTTAGACTTTTTCTCTGCCTTCTTTTCTGATTTTACTTTTGCGTCCAATACAGCGCCACATTTCTTGCAGATTCTGACAGATTTGCCATTCTCATCTTTTGTGTGCGCTATACGTGTAGCCTTTGAACATGCAGGACATACTACTTGCACATTTGAGCAATCAATAGGACCAGCAGCTTTTACTATGCCACCTGCCTCGCCTTGCTTTTTA
Source organism: uncultured Lachnospiraceae bacterium (assembly GCA_964457935.1). Lineage (GTDB taxonomy): Bacteria > Bacillota > Clostridia > Christensenellales > UBA1242 > STF1-107. Next base: position 6,277 of record CAYWFC010000009.1, on the reverse strand, counting down.
GGCTTGTTGTGATGCACGAGGATATTGACATCAGCCACTACCACTCTGTGTTCACTAGGGTTGACAGACAATACTTTGCCCTTCTTGCCCTTGTCCTTACCAGCCAAAACGACTACGTTATCGCCTTTCTTTACTTGCACTTTACTCATAACTCACTCCTTATAAAACCTCAGGTGCCAAGGAAATTATCTTCATAAAGTCCTTTTCACGTAATTCACGAGCTACAGGCCCGAAAATACGAGTACCCTTTGGCATTTTGTCTTTGTCTATAAGAACGACTGCGTTATCATCGAAGCGAATTGTAGAGCCGTCTTTTCTGATCAATGGTTGCTTGCAACGAACGATTACACATTTCACTACATCACCCTTCTTAACGTTGCCGTCTGGAGTTGCACTTTGTACAGATGCTACGATAATATCACCTATACCTGAAAATTTTCTAACAGAGCCACCAAGACAACGAATACATTTCACAATCTTCGCGCCAGTGTTGTCTGCTACTACTAATCTACTCTCTGGTTGTATCATACTCGCCTCCTTACTTCGCTCTCTCAACTATACTCAATAGTCTGAAATATTTGTCTTTAGATAAAGGTCTAGTTTCCATTATTTCAACTGTGTCACCTACATTACTTTCATTCTTTTCATCATGGAATTTGTATTTCTTAGTGAAAGTGATGAATTTCTTGTAAATAGGATGTTTCTTTCTACTAGATACCAAACATACGCGGGTCTTGTCCATTTTGTCGCTAACGACTACACCCCTCAATGTTTTTCTAGAAGCGATATGTTTTTCTTGATTTTCCATAATTTACTCCTTTACACCTTTTTTCCTTCTAGTTCTTTTAGTCTCAGACAAGTCTTGACTCTTGCGATGTCTTTTTTCACTTCTCTGATCTGAACTGGATTAGTTAATTGTCCGTTATATTTTTGGAAATTGAGGTTGAACAATTCGCTTCTTAATTTTGCTTCTTCGCTTTTCAATTCGTCGATAGATAATTCATTGTAATTATTACGCATTTGCTGTCTCCCCCTCTACTTCTCTTTTTATCACTCTAGTTTTGCAAGGTAGTTTGTGAGACGCTAGTCTCAATGCTTCCAAGCAAACTTCTTCGCTAGGTCCTTTTACTTCAAACAGCACTCTGTCTGGCAAAACGACTGCTACATAGTGGTCCAAAGCACCTTTTCCGCTACCCATACGAGTTTCAGCAGGTTTCTTTGATACTGGCTTGTCTGGGAATACTTTGATCCAAACTTTACCACCACGTTTCATATATCTGTTGATAGCGACACGCGCTGCTTCGATCTGATTACCAGTCATCCAGCATGGCTCAGTAGCCTGTAGGCCATAGTCACCATAAGCCAAGAAATTACCTCTGGTGGCTCTGCCTTTCATACGGCCTCTAAACTGTCTTCTTCTTTTTACTCTTTTAGGCATTAACATAATTAGTTGCCTCCTTTTTCATCAGTAGCCACAGATACCTTACCTAGGATGTCGCCCTTGTATATCCATACTTTGACACCGATGACACCAAAAGTGGTGTGCGCTTCAGCGAGAGCGTAGTCTATGTCTGCTCTCAAAGTATGAAGTGGTAGGCTACCTTCTAGATAATGCTCGCTTCTCGCGATTTCTGCACCGTCCAAACGACCACTTACCATAGTTTTGATACCTACAGCGCCAGCACGCATAGTGCGTTGCATAGCCTGCTTCATCACTCTACGGAATTGCGCTCTCTTCTCGAGTTGCTGGGCGATACTGTCAGCGACTAGCTGTGCATCTAGGTCAATATTCTTGATTTCTTTGATATTGACTATTACCTTCTTGGCATTTGATAATTTTTCTAATTCTTTGCGGATTGCTTCTACGCCAGCGCCCTTTTGACCGATCAATATACCAGGCTTGCCAGTATAGATGTCAATAGTCACAGAATCACTAGTTCTGTTGATTTCTACGCTAGATATAGCAGAATTTTTGTAATTTTTCTCGATAAATTTGCGGATATCGTTGTCTTCTTTGATGAATTTTGCTACATCGCCCTTGTCAGCGATCCAGAAAGATTTCCAAGTCTGATTGATACCCAATCTCATTCCATTAGGATTAACTTTTTGTCCCATAAATTACTCCTTTACCTCGTCTAGTATCACAGTGATATGACTAGTACGCTTCAATATTCTGCTAGCAGAACCTTTACCGCGAGCCATTTGTCTTTTCATGATAGGACCAGGTCCAGCGAAAATCTCGGCTACATATAGGTTTTGTCTATTCATACCCTTGTTGTGCTCAGCGTTGGCTACAGCACTGTTTACTAATTTTAATACCACACTGGCAGCGTTGTTAGGAAGCAATGACAAAATGCCAACGGCGTCATCTACCTTTTTACCGCGGACAGTGTCGATAACGATGCCTACCTTGCTAGGGCTAATGCTGATAAACTTAGCACATGCATAAGGTCTGTTGTCGCTATTTTGCTGTCTATTCAGTGTTTTTTCTCTCATTCTTTTTGCCATAACTTACTCCTTACTTACCGCCCGACTTTTTAGCAGCGTGACCTTTATAAGTTCTTGTAGGTGCGAATTCGCCTAATTTATGACCCACCATATCTACTGTACAGTACACAGGGATGTGCTTTTTGCCATTGTGTACGGCGATAGTGTGACCTACAAATTCAGGATAAATTACGCTTGCTCTAGACCATGTCTTGACTACTTTTTTCTCATTTTTCTGATTCATCTCAGATACTCTAGCCAAAAGTTTAGCTTCGACGAAAGGTTTTTTACTCAAACTTCTACTCATAATTTATCTCCTACTTATCTCTTCTCTTAACAATCAACTTGTTAGAGTACTTATTGTGTTTTCTAGTCTTGTAACCCAATGCTGGTTTACCCCATGGAGTCATAGGACCAGAATGTCCGACTGGTGACTTACCTTCACCACCACCATGTGGGTGATCTACTGGGTTCATTACACTACCACGTACAGTAGGTTTGATACCCAAATGTCTCGAACGACCTGCCTTGCCTAGAGATACGATTTCGTGGTCAGTGTTGCCCACTTCACCGATAGTAGCCTTGCATTTGCCGAGTACTTTTCTCATCTCGCCAGATGGCAAACGAAGTGTCACATATGCACCTTCTTTAGCCATTACCTGCGCAGACATACCAGCAGAACGCACTAGCTGACCGCCCTTGCCAGGAGTCAATTCGATATTGTGCACCTTGCTACCTAGAGGCATATCATTGAGCGCCAATGCGTTGCCCACTTTGATCTCAGCATTTTCGCCAGACATTACTTTGTCGCCTACATTCAAGCCGTCTGGTGCGAGGATGTATCTCTTCTCACCATCAGCGTATACTAGCAAAGCGATGAATGCTGTTCTGTTAGGATCGTATTGGATGCTATCCACTCTAGCAGGGATGCCATCTTTGTTTCTCTTGAAGTCAATAACTCTGTATTTTCTCTTGTTACCGCCACCGATGTGCCTTACAGTGATCTTACCGGCGTTGTTTCTGCCACCAGTGTGTTTGTTTACTTTGAGCAATGACTTAGGCTGTTCAGCATCCTTAGTCAATTTGTCATAAGCGGTAAAACTAGCAAATCTCATACCAGCAGAAGCGGGATTTCTTTTATTAATAGCCATTTTTTATCTCCTTTTAAGACAGACTGTCGAAGAACTCGATGCTCTTGGAGTCAGCGCTAAGGAAAACTACTGCCTTTTTGTAATCATTAGTTTTGCCTTTGATGACGCCACTCTTGGAGTTTCTAGTCTTGGTCTTGCCTTTTACTAGAGTAGTGTTCACTCTGTCTACTTTCACGCCGAACAATTCTTCGACGGCGCTCTTTATCTGCAATTTATTAGCATTTTTGTCCACTACGAAAGTGTAAACTTTGTTCTGAAAGCCTGCATAAGCCTTTTCGGTCAATACAGGTCTCAATATGATTTGTTGTGCTGTCATTATACGTACGCCTCCTCAATCTTTTTGATTGCGTCTACAGTGAATAACAGATAAGTGTTCTTCACTACATCCAGTACATTCAAAAGCATAGCCTCAGCTACAGATACCTTCTGAATGTTGCTAGCACTCTTCACTACATTCTTGTCGTTCTCAGCAGTGACGATGATAGTACGTTTGTTCAGGTCAAAGTTCTTCAGCATCTCTACCACAGCCTTGGTCTTAGGCTCAGCGATGTCTAGCTTGTCCACCAATACTACTTCGTTCTGTGCTATCTTCTGACTCAATGCGCTAGCGAATGCTTGGTCTCTCATCTTCTTATTGATTTTCTGAGAGAAGTCTCTTGGCTTTGGTGCGAATACTATACCGCCACCAGTCCACTGTGGACCTTTGGTACTGCCATGTCTAGCACGACCAGTGCCCTTTTGACGCCAAGGTTTCTTGGCATGACCTCTTACTTCACTGCGAGTCAAAGTGCTTTTTGTGCCTTGACGAGCATTGTTCTGCATAGCCACTACCACTTGGTGTATTAGTGGCTCGTTGTACTCAGCGCAAAATACTTCGTCATTCAATTCCACATCGCCCACTACTTCGTGAGCCATATTGTATACATTTAACTTAGCCATTACGTTCTCCTTACTATGCCTTCACAGCAGATTTGATTAGGACAATGCTCTTGTTAGCACCAGGTACGCTACCTTTGATGAGTAACAAATTCCTCGCACTGTCTACTCTTACGACTTTTAGATTTTGCACTGATACATTCTCGCTACCGTAATGTCCAGGCATTTTTTTGTTTTTGAATACTCTGCTAGGTGTAGAGTTAGCACCCATAGAGCCTACTTCTCTGTGTACAGGACCTGTACCATGAGACATCTTTAGCCTACCGTTGTTCCATCTCTTGATGACACCAGTGAAGCCATGACCTTTGCTCACGCCAGATACGTCCACGATGTCGCCCTCTGCGAATACGTCACATTTGATCTCTGCACCTACTGCAAAGTCTGCAGTGTTGTCTAGTCTCAATTCTTTCAGCACTTTCTTAGGCTCTACATTGGCTTTCTTGAATGTGCCAGCTTTTGCTTTGTTGATCTGATTAGCTTTGACATCGCCATAAGCTACTTGGATAGCATTATATCCGTCTTTCTCCATTGTCTTGATTTGAGTCACAAAGCATGGACCTGCCTCAATTACTGTTACTGGTATGACAGTACCTTGCTTGTCGAATACCTGAGTCATACCTAGTTTGGTACCAACTATTGCTTTCTTCATAATGCCTCCTATAATTTGATATCGATATCCACGCCAGCAGGTAGATTCATCTTTAGCAGAGTATCTACAGCCTTGGTAGTAGGCGCGTATACATCGATAACCCTTTTGTGTGTTCTAGTCTCAAACTGCTCACGACTGTCCTTGTACTTGTGCGGAGCACGAATGATAGTTACGACCTCTTTTTCAGTAGGTAGAGGTATAGGACCAGATATCTTGCACCCTGCCTTGGTAGCAGTGTCCACTATTCTAGCCACGACCGTATCGATCAAACTGTGATCATATGACTTGAGCTTGATCCTGATTTTTTGTGTTGACATAAATATTCTCCTTTATAAAATAGTAATGATAGCCACCTGATTACACGTAGCCGTGTGTTCAGTATTACTGTGTAAAAATAAAATTACTTCTACAGGCTCCGCTCAAAAGAGCTATGGTGAGCACGAATTCCCGCTAAGATTACTGCCCCTTAGCGCAACCTCGTGCCTGATCCCACTCAGTAATCGCCTTATGATACACCATTTTGCCAACAATGTCAATGCTTTTTCGCCACTTTTTTTATTTTTTTTAGAAAATCTTTTCCTACAGCATTTCATATACCACTCCCCACCCCACCTATCACTCCCTGCCTATCACTCCCCACCAAAAAAAGCTGCACTCCGTAATGAAACGTAATATATCACTCCCATACCAAAAAACTGCACTCCGTTATGGAGCGCAGTTTTTTGGTATTCGTCGGCTCACGCCGAAGATTATTTTGTGTTGACCGCTCGATGATATATCATCTTCGCGGAACGGCTACCGCCGTATCTGTACTCTTAGTTTATCTCTATACTACTCTATTCTTATTATATTATCAGAACAGCATTCGTGAGGGTGTCTTATGCGTTGACCGCTCTCCGATGTATCTCCGAGCGGAACGGCTGACGCCGTATATATATTAATTTATTGACTAATTGTCCTGATTGGGGTTATTTATTTTTTTGCTCTGAGACGTCCTTATTTGCTGTTTCTTGGCACGTGGCGGCGCTAGAGGGCGCTTGTTCGCCACTTTGCC
>CAYWFC010000008.1:0-31563 GCA_964457935.1 uncultured Lachnospiraceae bacterium | reverse complement strand
CAAGAATTAATTGATGAGTTTGGGAAAGATTATAACACGATAGATAATTTGATTAAATGGCTGAAAGTGCATTATCATCCGCAGATTTTCGCTTCTATGAAGGAATTTATGCAAACGTCGTATTTTCATACCCAAAAAGAGATGTCTATAGATGAGTATACGGACGACTACATAAGCGAAAACGAAAAATATATTATAATTCTATTTGTTGATGCTAGAGATTTTGAAAAAGCCACAGACAAAGATAAAATTGCTGGTGACATAGTGATATCTTATGATGAGCACACAGGAAAAATAGTTAAATATTTTTACACTACAAGTTCTAATTTTAGTGGTAAGTTTATGAAAGACATTGAGATGTTCTGCAATAATTAAACTTATGCTATGGGTATTGAATTTTGAGATTATTAGGAGTAAATATTTAGCATGAACGTAGACAAATATATTGAAGAATACAAAAAAATCTCTTATATTATTTTCTTGAATGATGATTTTGCAGTCAAGAAAAAATATATAGATAAAAACAATAAACTCATTAAAAAGATTTGTGAACAGAATAACGAAGAAATATTTTTTGAAAAATTATTTCAATCGCAAGAGCCATTAATACTAAACGATGTAGCGCATGACGCCTTTAATTGTCGCTATAATATTCGTAAATGCTTGTCTATTATGGAGTACTTGAAAACAAATGCGGACAATCTTGTGTTTAGTGATGATCCTATAAAAGACGAACAATTAAGGAAGTATTGTTCAAATGATGCAGGCATTGACATATATCGAAAAGAAGTGGAGATATATGATTTGCTAAATGATGATGAAGTATACAGGCAATATGATAGATATATAAGGTTAATCGGTGCGCAAGTCAACTGGGTGTATCATCAGAGCAATAAAAAATATGCTGATATGTCGAATCAAATAGATGACTTGCTGAGCGAGTTAAATAAGGGCGGGCATTTGGGGTGCGTATTTGATATCGCGAATAACAAATACAAAGACTCGATATATACTTTGAATTACTTGGCAATTAATGCATATTATGCTTGCAGATATAATTGCGAGAAAGCAAAATACAGAAAGGTTTTGGCTGATATACTAAAAATAGACCCAAAATACTTGACGCAAACATTAATCGACCTGATCAATACATATTTAGGCGAAATCGACAAAGGCGCATCATTGAATAACGGCTAAGGCGCGATAAGTAACAGATATGCAAAAATCTACTAGGGATACTAGTAGATTTTTTTAGGAGAATTATGAATGTTGCGTTATGTACCGATATGGGTTATCTGTTGCATCCGCAGTCTTTGCCACCACAGCCACACAATATCAATAATATGATAATCAAGAAGCATGGGTCGATATTGCATCCGCAGTTGCACAGCAATAATAACAAGATGATGATCCAGCAGTAATCCCCACCGCAACCGCAGTTAGTAGTGTCTTGACGGCAATCTCCACCAAACATATTGTTGAACATATAGATTCCTCCTTTTGTAGTTTCGATAGTTCTTTTGCGTTATGTAAAAGTGCTTCGTTAGTGTCTATGTATTTTCGTCCTCTGTATACTTCATAATATGCTAAAAAAATTATTGTGTGACTGACTGAAAATATTTTTTATTACTTGCTTTTTCTATCGATATAATATATAATATAGTATATATAGATATATATTAGATACATCTATGAAAGGAGCAAAAATGGACAACGAATTTCAAGAAAACGAATTTGATGCGGTGGAGTCAAATATGTCGAAGAAAGATTTGACAGAATCAAAAAAATATGACGAAAACGACATCCAAGTCTTAGAAGGTCTAGAGCCAGTGCGTATCAGACCGGGCATGTACATCGGCTCGACTGACGAGAGGGGTCTGCACCACTTAGTGACAGAGATAGTGGACAATAGTATCGACGAGGCGCTAGCCGGCTACTGCAATGACATCAGAGTGACCATATTGGCTGACGGCGGAGTGCGTGTGACCGACAACGGTCGAGGCATCCCTACCGGCATACACAAGACTGAAGGTATCAGCGCAGTCGAGGTCGTATTGACTAAACTGCACGCAGGTGGCAAGTTTGGTGGTGAAGGGTACAAAATCTCTGGCGGTCTGCATGGCGTGGGTCTGTCTGTCGTAAATGCGCTGTCTAGCAAACTCACAGTAGATATATACCAAAACGGCAATCATTATTACCAAGAATACCACAGGGGCATCCCACAGGCACGCTTGGCGGTAGTGGGCAGTGCTGACTGTACTGGTACTGTAGTGACATTTTATCCAGACGAGACTATATTCGAGACTACAGAGTTTAATTATGAGACTCTGAAGTCTAGGCTACGCGAGATAGCATTCTTGAACAAAGGGCTGTCTATCCATGTGGAAGATTTGAGAGCAGAGCGTGAGCAACACCACGACTTCCAGTTTATGGGCGGTATTGCCGAGTTCGTGCAGGACTTGACTTCAAACAAACAGTGCATATTCAAAGAGCCTATCTACATCGAGAAGTTTTATGTGACCAAGACTCATGACGGCAGAGAAGAGCCTAGCGAGATAGAGATTAGTTTCCAGTACACAGACACTTATAGCGAGAATATATTGTCTTATGCGAACAATATCCACACTGAGGACGGCGGTACACATCTTGACGGCTTCAAGTCTACTATCACCAAACTAATCAATGACTACGCCCTGAGCAATAAACTCATCAAAGACAACGAAAAACTCACCGGCGACGACTCACGTGAGGGCATAGTGGCGGTAGTGAGTGTGAAATTGACTGACCCACAGTTTGAAGGTCAGACCAAGACCAAACTGGGCAATAGCGAGATTCGTGGTTTAGTAAACAAGGCTTTGACCGAGTGCTTCGGCGAATATCTAGAAGAGCACCCTGCCGAGAGCAAACTGCTCATACAGAAATGTATCTTATCTCAGCGTGCCAGAGAGGCGGCGCGCAATGCGAAAGAACTCACTAGGCGCAAGACTGTGCTAGAAAACACCACCTTGCCGGGCAAACTGGCAGACTGTTCTGAAAAAGACCCTTCTGTATGCGAGATATACCTAGTAGAGGGTGACAGTGCAGGCGGTAGTGCAAAACAAGGGCGTGACAGGCGTTTCCAAGCGATTTTACCGCTGAGGGGTAAAATCCTTAACGTGGAGAAGATTCGCGTCGCCAAGGCGCTAGAAAACGAAGAAATCAAGAGTATGATCACTGCCTTCGGGTGTGGCATACACAATGAATGTGATTTGTCGAAACTCAGATATGACAAGATCATATGTATGACCGATGCCGACGTAGACGGCAGTCATATCAGGATACTGATGCTGACATTCTTCTTCAGATTTATGCGTCCGCTCATCGAGCAAGGGCACGTATACATCGCTATGCCACCATTGTACAAACTGACTAGAGGCAAGAACGTGATATATCTGTACTCAGACGCCGAACTAGAGCGCGAATACGAACTAAACGGCAAGGCAAATACTTCATTGCAGAGATACAAAGGTCTAGGCGAGATGAACCCAGAACAATTATGGGAGACTACTATGGACCCATCCAAGCGCATATTGAAGCAAGTGCGTATGGAAGACGCCGTATCAGCCAACGAGATATTTGACACGCTAATGGGCGAGAGACCAGAATTGCGTAGACAGTTTATAGAACAAAACGCTAGTCTAGTAAAAGACTTAGACATATAGAGGTAAAGTATGGACGAAACTTTTGAGAAAATAGATAATACCAAATATATAGACGTCGATGTCGAGAAAGAAATGAAGCAGTCCTTCATCTCTTACGCCATGGCGGTCAATGTCAGTCGTGCCATACCTGATGTGCGCGACGGCTTGAAGCCAGTGCACAGAAGGATACTTTACGGCATGAGCGAATTGGGCAATTTCAGCGACAAACCGCACAAAAAATGCGCGCGTATCGTCGGCGAAGTAATGGGTAAATACCACCCACATGGCGACAGCAGTATATATGACGCGCTCGTTAGATTGGCGCAGGATTTCTCTATCAGATGCCCATTGGTGGACGGCCATGGCAACTTTGGCTCTATGGACGGAGACAAAGCGGCTGCTATGCGTTATACCGAGGCGCGCTTGAGCAAGATCGCTGACGAGATGCTCAGAGATATAGACAAAAATACTGTAGACTTTTATCCTAACTTTGACGAGACATTGATGCAACCAGTAGTATTGCCATCGAGATTCCCTAACCTGCTCGTCAACGGTAGTGACGGTATAGCAGTGGGTATGGCGACCAACATCCCTCCGCACAATCTCGGCGAAGTCATAGACGGCGTAGTCGCTATGATAGACAATCCTAACATCACCGTGGATGAACTCATGGATATCATCACAGCGCCAGATTATCCTACAGGTGGTCTGATCTTGGGGCGCACCGCTATCAGAGAGGCATACCGCACTGGTCGTGGTGGCATCATAGTCCGCGCCAAGACTGAGATAGAAGAATACGACAATGGCAAGCATTTCCGCATAGTAGTGACTGAGATACCTTATCAGGTAAACAAAGCCCGCTTGATCATACAGATAGCCAATCTCGTGAAAGACAAGCGCGTAGAGGGTATATCCAATATCCGCGATGAGTCAGACAGAGAAGGCGTGAGAATAGTCATCGAACTAAAGAAGGAAGCCAATCCACAAATAGTGCTGAATACACTATTCAAACTCAGCCAACTGCAAGTCAGCGAAGGCATGATAATGCTATGTCTAGTCAATGGCGAGCCAAAGGTGCTAAACCTGCAAGAAATGCTGTTTTACTACCTTGATTTCCAGAGAGAAGTCATCACTCGCAGGACTAAGTACGACCTAGAGAAGGCAGAAGAGAGAGAGCACATCGTCGAAGGTCTGGTCATCGCTGTGACCAATATCGACGAAGTCATCAAGATCATCAAATCATCTGAGGACAAGCTAGAAGCCCAAGCCCGCTTGATAGAGAGATTTGCCCTCAGTGAGAAGCAAGCCAATGCTATCCTAGAGATGAAATTGAGCAGACTGACAGGGCTCGAAGTCGAGAAATTGAAAGAAGAACTCAAGAACTTGCAATTCATCATAGCAGACTACAAAGACATCTTGGCTAAACCAGAGAGAGTGAGCGCTATCGTCCGCAAAGAGATACTAGAGATCAGAGACAAATACGCTACACCTAGGGTGTCAGAGATTACGATGAATTACGACGACATAGACATAGGTGACTTGATAGAGCGCCACGACGTAGTGATATCCACCACACAGCAAGGCTACATCAAGCGTATGCCAGTAGCAGAGTATAAGTCTCAAAATCGTGGTGGTAGAGGAGTGTCTACTCACAAGACCAAAGAAGAAGACGCTGTGGTAGACATATTCGTATGCAATAGCCACGACGACCTGCTGATGTTTAGCAATAAGGGCAAAGTGTACAAAATCAAGGCATACAACGTGCCAGAAGCCACCAAACAAGCCAAAGGCAGAGCAATGGTGAACTTGCTAGCGCTAGAGAGCGATGAGAAGGTAAATGCTATCATCAAATACGTGCCAAACGGCTCAGGCTCGCTCATCATGGCGACCCAAAATGGCTTGATCAAGAAGACAGATGTCGGGGAGTTTGACAATATCCGCAAGACTGGCAAGATAGCGATCAAACTAGTAGACGACGACGTGCTGGTGGGCGTAAAACACACATTCGGCAACGAAGAATTGCTCATAGCATCTGACAACGGCAAATGTATGAGATTTAATGAGAACACCATCCGTAAGGTAGGTCGTTCATCGCAAGGTGTACGCAGTATGAAGATGGACGCTGGCGAGAAGATTATAGACTTTATGATCATCGAGCAGGGCACCAACATCCTCACTGTCACCGAGAAAGGATACGCCAAACGTACCAATATAGATGATTATCGCCTGCAAGGTCGTGGCGGTAAAGGCATCAAAGCCGGCACCTTCAATGACAAGACAGGTAAGGTAGTCGCTATCAAACCTATCACAGAGGACAAAGACATATTGGCTATCACTACTGGCGGTGTGACTATTAGGACACACGCAGACCAGATCAATGTCATCGGTCGTGCGTCTCAGGGCGTGAGATTGATGAAGATCAAAGACGATAGCACCATAGTGAGCGTAGCAGTAGTAGATAGACAAGAAGACGACGAAGTCGCCGACGACACCCTAACAGAAGAAGTCCGCACCGAAGAATAAGAGGTCTCACTTTGACTAACAATATACACTCAGGTCATAGACAAAGATTGAAGAACAAGATTAGGAAATTTGGCTTGGAGACACTAAGTGAGCATGAGGTGTTAGAGTGGCTATTGACCTATACTATTCCGTACAAAGATACCAATGCCTTGGCGCACGCGCTGATTAGTGATTTTGGCAACATCGGCGCTGTGGTAAACGCCAGCATCAATGAATTGATGAGCGTCAATGGCGTGGGTGCTGAGACTGCATTGTTTCTGTCACGCTTGCCGGATTTGTTCGAAATGTGTAAGAAGATCAAACCCGAAGATGACATCAGACTGTGCACGCCTAGAGATATAGTAGATTATTTCAGGAAGTATTACCATGTGACCAGAGTGGAAGTGATGTATGTGGTGTGTCTAGATGCCAATAACAAACTCATACGTATGATTGATTTTGGTCAAAACAATCCAGTGTCGGTGCAGGTAGATGTGAGTAGTATATTGAAGAATATCCTGCCTATCAATACCAAGAGCATAGTCATCGTGCACACGCACCCAAATGGTGACCCTACACCGTCGAGAGAAGACACTGTCACTACGAAGAAATTGATGTATTTGTGCTACTTGCTGGGTATAAAATTCAACGACCATATCATTATGGCAGATGACAAGTTTTATTCTTATGGCATGCATGATTTGCACAAAATGCACGAAGAAGTTTGCTTGACTCTAGGCGAAGTATATTACCAGAGGACGAGTTACCTCGGGCAATGTCTCCCTCCTCGTGACTTTGATCATATTCGCGACAGTGATGTCCCTGATGACAAAAAAGATAATTAATAGCTAAAAATATATAAATATTTATATTTTTCGACATTAAATAAAAATAATTATTTCGACATTAAATTAATTAATTATTTCGATATTAAAAAATGGACTTTATATAGTATAAAGCCCATTTTTTTGGTGTATATTATTTTATTTGTAGATATATTTATATATTTTTTATAGGTATTTTATATGTAAATATATTTATTTTTTTATTTATTTAATTTATATTGTAATATTTATTTTATTTATATTATATTTTTTATTTTTTATTTATTATTTTTATTTTTTTAGTTATGCTTTGATTTTGAATATATTGATTAAATATCTAATCACGATGAGTATAGTACTATGTTTTTCTTTAGACACTATATCCACGCGTCCGATCAGGCAGGACGCCTTGACAGGACCTTCTATGGCACTGTCTTTAGATGTGGCCCAATTATCTCCTTTTAGGAATACTTCGTCTTCTGCCAATATTAGATTGCCTCTATCATCAAACATCTCAGGGTATATTTTGATAAAAGCTTCGCGAAACATTTTTGACATATAGTATGGCATAGCATTGTCAAAAGTCAATGGCGCGTTATGTGTTCTGTTTTCTATATCCACTGTCCTTGAGTCACATATTTCATCGTTCACATATAGGTACACTATCTGATTGTCTTCATCGTATTCAAATCTGACCCTGTCTCCGCCTACTGCCACCAAGCGCTTGATGACCATATTATTGTCGTCTTCGCGTACTGCCACTATGTCGTTTTTCTTGCCACAGACGAATCTATTGACACACACATAGTCACCTTTCTGAGTTTCGCTAGTGATGCCATCGTTGAGAGTGGGTTGCATAGACGAGCCTACGACGCGCGCTTGCAAATATACTACATTGAATGATAAAACGAAACCGAATATTAACAATATGATCCACATAAACGTCAATAATAGCGTCTGGATAAAATATTTCTTTTTGGTTGATATTGCCATAATATTTCCTCGCATATATTCTAGCACAATACTATAGTTTTATCAAGAGTTTATGAGGTAAAAAATTGTTCATTATATATCACAGTGGGGTGGTGCGGATATAGACGACGGCATTGCGAGTGGTAATACTTCGCTTGGTCGTAGTGGCCAGTCTGGTAGTAAATGCACGTCAACTGCAACAACGGCACTAGGTGGTAGTACTCAGTCCTGATGAATTGCCCACTCGTGTCGTCAGGCTTGATGTGCAGGCTACTGCGATAATAATATATAGCCTCAGCTACCTTGCCCATGTGCCAAAATATATCTGCTATCTCGCAACAAACTTCGCTGTCAGGTGCGTATTCGGACAGATAACGCCCCCACATACGCATAGCGCCTCGGTAGTCGCCCCGAGATGTGAGACACTTCGACACTGTGAGGTACGCATCTACTACATTAGGGAAAAACTGGTCTTTGCGGTGCAGGAATTTATTTAGTTCGCGTATGGCTTTGGCGTAATACCCATGGTAATACAGCTCTTTGGCGTAGTAGTACTGCGAGCGGGTGTCGAGACTAGCGCCTGCTCGCAAGTGCTTTCGATATATATCTAGATTTCGTCGCGAGTAGGTGGTCTTGACCTTGCGATGCTCGACTGTGATGTCGCTATACGCTATGTCACCGCTCGGCACTATGCATTCGTGCACGAAACCCTCGAATGAGTAGCCTTTGTCTCGGCAGAATATCCGCTCGCGGTAGAAAATGAATGTCGGCGTACCCAGCGCGTCAAAATGCGTCGCATATCGGCACATATATAGGTCTTTTGGTGCGGGGCCGCGCTTTAGAGAGCATATCTTGGCGACATTGTCGTCAGTGATGTAGTCGTCGGCGTCGAGCCACATAATGTAGTCACATTTGGCTAGCGCCAATGAGTAATTTCTGGCAGAAGCGAAGTCATCGCACCACGCGTAGTCGTATACGTCGTGCGTGTACTTGCGCGCTATCTCTTTGGTCGCGTCCACACTGCCTGTGTCTACTATCACTATCTGGTCGGCGAATTTTGCCACTTGAGCGAGTAGTCGCTCTAGCACGTCGGCTTCGTCGCGCACTATCATACATACTGATATGGTCATACCTACCCCTAGCGTAGTATATGCTCGCGCGCTACTCGGTGGTGACGCTCACTCGCTCGCTGTGTGGGGTAGCGCCGTAGATTTTGACGCCGTTTTGGGCTCGGTATGTCTCTCTGCGCAAAAACTTTTTGTCCACTAGCACGCCGTTGTGGTATTTGCACAGGTAACTTTTGGCTATAATGCCACTCTTTTGAGGCTTGAGTATGAAAGATTCGTCATCATACTTCACTTTGTCTAAATATTTGCCCTCGGTGTCTATCAGCACGTCCATGGCGTCAGGGGGCAAGATTTCTTCTGTCTCGCTCACAGTCTGGTAGTGCACACCGCTCTCGAGCGCGTCGCCGTATATGCGGACAGTGATTTTACTGTCGGTGTAGCGCGTAATGATGTATATGTCGTGGGCGGTGTTATTCATAAACACTAGGTCGCTCGAGCCGTAATTCACCATGGCATCCAGCCCGACTGGTACATAGCTCACGCGCTGGCTGTGTTTGTGCACTGTCAGCACATCTATGGCGGACAAAAGCAATGCGTTGTACAGCGTGGTAGATGTCTGACATACTCCTCCGCCAGTGCCTTCGACGAACTCGCCGTCTATGATGATTTTGGCAGATTTGTAGCCGTTTTCTTCTGTGCGCCTGCCCACTGTGGCATTAAAAGATACCTTTTCGCTCGGGCGTACACACAAGCCATTGAGCGCTAGGAGAGATTTCTTGACATTGTGCTTGCGGGCGGTGGATGATGACGCTATATTGGTGCTGTATTCGCCTCGCAGGGCGGTGCGCGCTCTTAATTTCTGGGCGGTGACGGTGGGATAATCCATAATGACGGGGACATTGATTACTATTTTGTCGCGCTGATAATACTGGCGATATATCTCTTCATACAGCGATACTATGTCCACACGCTTGCCTATGGTCTCGGCAGTGATGACGAACGGCTGGGTGTAGTTTGGCTTGAGTGTCATGGTGGCGTCGCGCTTTTGTCTGTCTATGGCTTTGGTCATAGTGCGGACGACATCGCCCAGACCATGATACATATAGTCAAATGCGTTTTGCTTGGATATGCCTATGCTGATTGCTTTGTTGATTTGCTTCATTTTGTCTGTTTTAGAGCCGTTGCGGTGGTATTTGGCTATCTCGTACTGGCGGTCGAATGTATGTGCCACGAGCGAGCGAGGAGTGAATGTCCAGCACTTGCTGTCATAGACGAATGTGAATGTCGTAGGGTCCGATGTGCTGGCGGTAGTCACTTCGCGCTCTAGTATGGTGGCATACGGGTCTGGCGTCACTACGGGTGCAGAAAAATCTAGCGGAGCGACACACTCCACAGTCATCTCGGTCGTCGATGATGACACTATGCCAAATGCTGAGAGCCACAGCAATGCTACTAGCGTCAGCACACGAAATAATCTGTTCATGGTATTATTTTGTGTATAAATGGCTCACATATACGCGATATTTGTCAATTTTTAGCCGAGTCGTCGTCAGCAGGTGGCAGTACGTCGGCGTCTGTCATATCCAGCCCCACTACTTGACCCACGTCGCCTAGTTTTTTGGCTATCTTGCGACTAGAACTGGTGGCTTGCTCGATGGTGGAGTTGGCGTCTTGGATTTTGTTTTGCGTCTTGAGTAGCAGGGAAACGAATTTCTCGAACTCATTCTTGAACTGCGCCAGCAATTTCCACAATTCGCTACTCCTTTTCTCTATATACATAGTCTTGAAGCCCATTTGCAGGCTATTTAGGAAGGCAGCTAAGGTGGTAGGGCCACACAGCATCACCTTGTAATTGGTCTGGATATAGTCCACCAGCGCTATGTCTTTGACCACTTCGGCGTACAGCCCTTCGATAGGCAAAAATAGTACGGCAAAGTCTGTCGTCACTGGTAGGTTGATGTATTTGTCGTGTATTTTGCGCGCTTCTTCTTTTATTCGCTTGGAGAGTTGTTTTTGGTATTTCTCTATATTTTCTGTATCAGCATGGTCGGTGGCGTCGGCTAGTCTGTAGTAATCCTCGAGCGGGAATTTGCTGTCTATAGGTAAATATATGTCTCGGTCGTCCTTGCCCGGCATCACCACTACGAAGTCCACGCGCTCTTTGCTGTTGTTCTTGACTTGGACATTGGCTTTGAATTGATTAGGCGACAGCATTTGCTCGAGTAGATTGTTTAGCATTACTTCGCCCCACACTCCGCGTGACTTGACATTGCTGAGCATTAGTTTCAGGTCTACGACATTGTTTTCGAGTGCCTTCATCTCGCCTAAACGCATGCCTACGCTCTCCATGCTTTGCTGGATTTTGGAGAAACTCTCGTTGAGACGATTGCTAAGTGATACGTTCAATTTCTCGTCTACTGTGTCGCGCATTTGGTTTAGGCTCTTTTCGTTTTGCTCGCGCATAGTTTTGAGATTTTCATTCACGTCGGCGGTCAATTTGGCTATCTTTTGCTCGTTGCGCTCGGTCAGCATATCTACTTTTTTCTGAATGCTGTCGAATTCTAGTTTTTGCGTATTGGTGATATTGCTGATAGTATTTTGCGTGCGCATCTCGCTGTCGTTGATATTGGACAATATGAGTTGGTAATTATCCATATTGGCGCGCTTCACGCTCTCTATGATGTCGGCAGGGTCGGTAGAGTGTGCGCGCGATTTTCGCATCACGACTACATTGGTGATTAGGCTACTTAGGCTCAAAACGCCGACTACGGCTATCAGTATGTATATTGTCATATTTTCTCCTTAATGTGTGCTATCAAGTAATTTTTGTCATTGTGCTCAGGGTGGGCGAATGCGTCTAGCAGTAGGTCGTGCAATGTGGCAGAAACTGCAGTCCGCGCCACTCCTAGAACAATGAGGTCGCTCGCGCTGATATCTAGGTCGCTGATAGCAAACGGTGCCTTTTGAGATATCTTGTCCGCATATGCACTGCGAATGGCGACGCTGATGTCGGGCGAGCACAGGTCACACAATTCTTCTCGAATGATATAATATTGTAGCATAAATTTTTCGTCAAATCTACTTATTTCATCCAGTCCGCGCAATAACATCTTTAGGTGAGATTTTTCGTCTTTTGTCAGGCACAAATCTCTGCTGATATGCGCGATGTATTCGTCTATGTCTAATCCGCTAGCGTAAAATATATCTACACAAAACGCCAAAAACCTGTTTGTATTTTTTGCTCTAGATAAATATTCAAAATTTATTTTTTTTGGCAAAAAACTGAAAATATAGTCAAAAAAGTGGCATTTTTGCATAATTTTTGCGCTTTTTATGGCATTTTGTAAATTATTTGCGAATATTTTGGTTAATTCTGCACGTATGCGCTCGTGCGATATGGCACGCAGATTTTGAGCATTTTGGCGCGCGCTGTCTATAGTGGCACTGTCAATGTCGAAGTCTAATTCTAGTGCAAATCTGACCATGCGCAATAGTCTCAACCCGTCGTCATGGAATGTAATCTCAGGCGAGTGCGCTGTGCGGATGACCTGTGCTCGCAGATCGTCCACGCCACCCACCAAGTCCACGACACGCTCGGACAATATGTCATAGTACAAAGCATTGACAGTGAAATCGCGTCGCAGGCAGTCTACCGCTATGTCAGATGTGAAAGACGTGACACTAGGAGTGTGGTCGCCCTTTTCGGCATAACTCTCAGTCCTAAAAGTCGTGTATTCGTAGCGGTCGCCGTCTATCGTGATGAGCAATTTGCCTAGGTGTTTGTTTATGTCGTGGCAAATATACCTCGTACTATACAATAAGCCCATTACTTGGTCAGGCGTGGCACTGCTACATATGTCTATGTCGGTGTAATCCCTGCCGAGCAAAAAATCGCGCACAGCACCGCCTACTACATACAGCGGGGCGAGCGGAGAGAGAATTTTTGCTAGATTGGTTAGAGACTGTGGGATATTCATAATATGATTGTAACAAAATCTCAGACAAAATCAAATAAAATATCAAAAGTTATTTACATTTTTGTTATTTTTTATTATAATGTCAATAATAAGATTAATCATTATGTACAATATATTAGTAAACACTTTTGAAGGAAGCAAAAGCAAAAAGACAGCAAAGAGAGTTGTGAGATTTTTGAAAGCCAAAAAGATAGACTTTTTGGTATACTTCGTGGAGCACGACGGAGAATTTACAGAATTGGTGCAGAGACTGGTCGAGCGCGGAGAGACAGACTTTGTCAATGTGGGTGGGGACAGCAGTATTTACCACATCGTGAATGGGCTGGACTTGGATACTTGCACGCTCGGGCTGGTGCGCGGTGACGGTACGCAGAATATTAGCGATATCTTGCATATACCTAAGAACTATAAATACGCCATACTAGATATTTTGAATGGTGTGAAGACAAAAATAGATATCATACAGTGCAACGATGTCCGCGCCATTAATTCTATCTCATTTGGGTTTACTGTGGAATACGCCAAGAGATTTAGCCGTCCTATGCGCACGTGCAGTCTGCTGTCTGGGCTGAGCGCCATGAAGTCTGCTGATGACCTCACTATGGATGTGGAGCTAAATGAGAATAAACTAAAGAACGCGCGCTTCGCAGAACTCGTGGTGTGCAATGGTACACGCTTTGAGAATAATATCAAGATTAGCCCCCTATCTAATCTCACTGATGATAGGATGAATGTGCTGATATTCGATAGGAAGGATGTGGGTAATTATAGTATGCTGACAGATATACTAAATGCGAAACACATATACAATGATTACTGCAAGCAGTATTGGATCAGAGATATTAAATTAAAGTCTGACTCAGACACTATGTGTGTGATAGATGGTGTCAAATACACTGCAGACAAATATGATATATCTCTACTAAATCAAGCGCTGAGCGTGTATGTGAATAAAGACCTGCATTTGTAAAATTATAAATATAAATAAAGACAAATGTGAAATAAACGCAAAATAGATATCAAACAAATATAAAATATATATAAATAAATGCGAATAAATATAAAAAAATAAAAAAATATAGCAAAAATATGCAATAAAAATGTAAAAAAATATATTTTTTCCAATAAAAAAGTGATAAATTCAATAAAAAAAGTGATAAATTAATATTTTTATCACTTTTTTATTTTAATTAAATTAATATTTTGTCATAGGCTATTTTGAACATATTTTTAGTATTTTCTGTGACTTTGACTTTGTCAGATATTTCTATATTTGCCACTACCAATACTTCGTTGCCGACTGCCAGCACTGGGATAGTGTCGCGCAGGCGTTTTGGCACTTTTTTGTCTATGAAGTAATCTTTTAGTTTCTTAGTGCCATTGCCGAGTGGGTGGAATATGTCGCCTTCCTTGCGGTAGCGCCATTCAGCCGTCTCTGGGATAGTGTCTGCATCTACGAAATGCAGATTGGCATTTGACTCGCCGAAGGTCTTAGTCCCTTTGACGCGGATATTGCCATAGCCTTCTATACTGCATAGGCCTTTCTTGAATTTATGGTTTGCGGTGATCTTGGCTTTGTTCGACAGAGACACTGTGATGAAGTCATATTCTTTGTACACTTTGATGCCATTAGGGAGAGCGATGACAGTGCCGTTCGAGCCTTCGCGGGCAAACTCGCACACAATATTAATATGTTTTTTCTCTATATTGCCGACGTTCTTGCTGTAATTATTTAGCACCTTGTACACTATACGATTGATGATAGACGGAGCGAAATTGAAGTACGACAGCGGTATCCTAGTCACTTTGTTTAGGGTAGTGACAGACGCCATATTGATCTGGCTATATATAAACTTCTCATCTTGCTCGCAAATCTTGCCGAAATTCACAATGTTTTTCTCCACATTGCCGAATTTGTGCTTTATCATAGGCATAACTACATTGCGCAGGTAGTTTCTAGTATATTCGTTCTCGGTATTGGTCTCGTCGTCCACGTAAGGAATGTCATTCTCAGAGATATATTTCTCGATATCTGCGCGAGTGGTGTCTAGGAACGGCCTGATATATATGCCGTCGCGCATTGCTTCCATACCTTTGGCGCCAGACAGTCCTGAGCCTCGGAAGATATTGAGCAGTATAGTCTCTGCTTGGTCACTGATGTGGTGAGCGAGCGCTATCTTGGTCACCACGCCCTTGGATATCAGACTCTCGAACACGCCGTAGCGACCTTGGCGAGCGGACTGCTCTAGGGTGAGTTTTTGCTCATTGGCGATCTTAATGCTATCCACGCGAAATCTGTATGAGCGTATGCCGTTGTCCTTGCAATAATCGAGCACAAATGCGGAATCCATAGCGCTATTGGCGCGTATGCAGTGGTCGATATTGATGGCGATGACCTGACAATCCAGCTGGTCTTTGATGCTATTGAGATAATGCAGGAGAGCCATACTGTCTCTGCCACCGCTCACACCTACGCCGATGATGTCTTCGGGCTTGATAAGATTGTTTTTCTTGATGAATTCTAATACTTGTTCCATATTTTCTCCAGTGTTAGTAATATGTAGATTATTATACTATATTTTCAGAATAAATCAATAGAGAAATCAAAAAAAATCGTGAAAATCTGTAAATTTCACGATTTTTGTAGCATTATTGCAGATAATTTGCTTTTTTGTAGCGAATTAGTATCTTATTTGTAGCGAATTAGTATCTCAGATTAATGCCAGACTTGGCTAACATCATAGACATCCTGTCTGTGAATATCTTGACGTCGTCATTGGTGAGTGTTTTGTTATTTGACCCCAGCACGAACCTAATGGTCACGCTCTTTTTGTCGCCAAGTTTCTCATTCTCATACGTCTCGATGTGCGAGAAGCGCTGGAGTGTCTTGTAATGCACATCTTTTATGGCTGATGCCACTTCGCCATAGGTCATAGACTGGTCTACTAGGAAACTCAAATCCACGTCTGTGGTAGGGAATTTCGACACAGCGCTGTAGGCGGTGACCGCTCTGTCTAGCGCAGAATATGTGCCGAAATCTATACATACGTAGCCGATAGCCAATTTCTTGTCTATCTTGCTAGAAATCTTTGGACTAATGATAGCGATGTGACCTATCTGAGTGTCGCCGATGTAAATTTTGTTAGTCAGCACTGGATGGTTGTACTCTTTGTCTACGAATTCGCCCACGAAGGTGACATCGAGATTTTTGTGCGTGCGGACGATAGACTTCACAGTCTGTGCCAGTCTGATGAAGAGTTCGTCTTCAGCCCCTGCAGTGCTCATCATCACGAGATGAGTGTGCTCGTCCACTTTGCGCTCAGCGTCGAAGCCACAGAATACATTGCCTATCTCGAAGATATTGATGTTATTGTCGTCATTTTTGTTCTCAGACACCACTTGTAGCAAGGTCATCACTAGGTCGTCGCGCAATTCACTGCTGTCAGGCGAGATAGAATTGACTAGTCTGACATTAGGAGTGGTGGATATGCCTAGTTCTTTGTAAAAATCGTTATTTTTCCACACGTAAGTCTGCACTTCGTTGTATTGTCTGTCTGCGAGCAGGCACTTCACGTCGTATATGTCTCTATGCAAAGTGTTTTCTACAGCAGGGCATACTACCATGGCGTTTGGCTTGACATCGAGGCGGTCGTAGCCGTACAGTCTAGCCACTTCTTCGATCAAGTCTGCTGGCAGGCTGATATCTTTGGTCGCTCTGAATGTAGGCACAGTGACTCTGAATATGTCCTCCAGCGTGTCTACCTCAAACTGCAGTCTAGTCAAAATATCTGCCACCAAATCGTCGTCTAGCGCCATACCGAGATATTTGTGTAGCATATCTTTTGGCAAATCTATGACTAGCGGAGTGGTCTCGTTGTTCGTGACCACGCTGTAGCTAGACGCCACTGTCGCGTCTGGGTCTACCTCGCGCAAAATCTGTATCGCTCTGCCAGTAGCCAGCTCGCATAGGTGAGTATCGAGAGATTTCTCGTATCTATTGCTACTGTCTGTGCGCGTGCCTATGGCTACAGCAGTCTTGCGTATACTGCCAGCCCTAAATGTAGCACTCTCGAGCAGTAGGCTGTGAGTATTGGCAGTAATCTCGCTCTCCAGCCCGCCCATAATGCCTGCTACGGCTACAGGTTTGTCATTCTCGTCACAAATCACCATAGCATTGGCAGGGAGAGCCTTTTCTTCGCCGTCCAGCGTCGTAAATGTGGTCTCTGCACCGCACTCGCGCACATTGATGCCATGCACCAGTTCGCCGTCAAATGCGTGCATAGGCTGACCCACCTCTAGCATACAGTAGTTGGTCAAATCCGCCAAGAAATTGATGGCACGCATACCGCAATACGCCAGTCTGGTCTTCATCACTAGCGGACTCTCGGTCACGCTGATGTTTTCTACGCGGATGGCGCTGTATTTGTAGCAATTCTCCGCATGGAGAGATATGTCCACATTAGGTAGAGCAGAGTACGCGCTCAGATCAGCGCACGCCAATGGCTTGAGAGGCTTGCCCAGTATGGCACTCACTTCTCTAGCGAAGCCGTAATGCCCCCATAGGTCAGGCCTATTGGTGATAGATTTGTTATCTATCTCGAATATCACGTCGTCGAGAGCGAGTATTTTCTTGGCATCACTGCCTACCACACTGTCTGGAGGCAATATGATGATGCCTTCGCTACTCTCGGCTATGCCTAGTTCTTCTTCGCTACAGCACATACCGTCACTCATGTATCCGCCTACTTTGCTAGACTTGATCTTCATACCCACTACGCTACCGCCTGCTCTGACGAGAGCAACCTTGGCTCCTAGCGCTACGTTGGGCGCACCGCATACTATGTCTAGTATCTCGTCGCCTACGTCTACTTTCAGCAAATGCAGTTTGGTACTATTGGGATGATTGTCCAGCTGTACTATCTGACCTACGACCAGACCTGTGATGTCCTTGCCCTTGTACTCGACTCCCTCGAGCTCGGCTGTCTTGACAGTCAGATTTTTTAATAATTCTTCGATATCGTCGTCGTTGATATCTACATAATCTCTTAACCAATTAATACTTATCTTCATATGTTTACCTACTTCCAAATTGTTTCAAAGTCTTTAGATTGCCACTATTCATATCGCGGATGTCCTTGATACCGTACTTCATCATAGCCAGCCTAGTCAGCCCCAGCCCGAATGCGAAACCGCAATACTTGGTGCTGTCTATCCCGCCCATCTCGAGCACTCTAGGGTGTATCATACCGCAAGGTAGCAACTCTATCCAGCCACCATTCTTGCAAGTAGGACAGCCTTTGCCTTGACATATCTTGCACTGTATGTCCAGCTCAAATCCCGGCTCCACGAATGGGAAAAATCCCGGACGCAATCTGACAGTGACTTTCTCATTTAGCACCTTTTCGAGCAGGGTGGTCATAAAGTATTTGAGATTGGCAATGCTGATATTCTCGTCTATCATCATACCTTCCATCTGGAAGAATGTAGTGTCATGGCTGGCGTCTATGCTCTCGTTTCTGAAGCATCTGCCCGGGAATATGACGCGTAGAGGCAGAGGGTATTTGCGCATTATCTTGTTCTGCATGGCGCTGGTCTGAGTCTTCAATAACTGATGATTCTCCAGCCAGTAAGTATCCTGCATATCGCGTGCAGGGTGGTCAGCAGGCACATTCACCGCCTCGAAGTTGTCGTATTCGTCCACTACCTCAGTGCCGTCCTCTATGCTGAAGCCCATAGATACGAATATGTCTTCGATCTCTTTTTGGACTATAGTGATAGGGTGCAGACTGCCAGTGCGAGAGTCGTCCAGCTCGGTCAAGTCTACAGGCTTGGTGGCGCTTATCTGGCTATCAAACGCGCTGTCTTTTAGCCTCTGTGTCAGGCTGTCCAAACTACTCGTGATGAGCACCTTTAGGGCATTGACTTTTTGACCGAAATCACGCTTTTGGTCGTTAGGCAATTCTTTGAGTGTGGCCATCAGGTCGTTGATTTTGCCTTTCTTGCCTAGATATTTGATCCTAGCATTTTCGCACTGGTCTAGGCTATGTATATCCGACATATCTTGGTCGAATTGTTGTTTGATTAATTCTATGCTGTCCATATATTTTCTCCTAGCAATAATGTAGCACAATCGCTGTATTTATGCAAGCAATTCGCTAATAATTCTAGTGAATATGGCGCTAAAATAGGATATTATTGACAGATATATCTATATCGTAGGTCAAATCATCTATGTAGTCGAATTTATCCTCCAGCGTGTCGAGATAGGCTGACCATTTCTTGTAATGGTGCTTATAAAACTCCGTCCCTATGCTGATGATGTCTATGTCCGTCTCACGCATTAGGTCGAATACACTGCTTATCTTGCGCTTGGTCTCGGCTATGAGTGCCTTTTCGGCGGTGTCGGTCATAAAACTGGTGTAATAATTAGATAGTTTTTTGTTAGTTTTGGCTTCGATGACTTCTTGGACTTGGCTCTCGAGATTGACAGATATCTTTAGGTGCGGTTTGCCGTCCACGAATGACGTCTTGACACTGGTGCTCTTCGTGCGGATGTAAAACTCAATGTCCGCGTCAGTGTACACGTCGTCTGTGATGTGGCGCACCAATATGTCGCCTTGGTATTTCTCTTGGCGCACGATGTTTAGATTTTCCACTTGCGCTGGGGTCAATGTCAGCGCGTACTCGCCGTCCACGAATACAGATGTTTGACCGTTGTTGACCAGATAAGTCTTGGCATTGGCAGTAGTGGATGTAGTGCCACCGCCTTCGGACGACAGACTGCTGTCTTGCTCGCTAGAAGTGGTGGTCTTGTTTATCTCTATGCCCGAGTAAGTGGCGCCTTTGCGTAGCTCGAGTATAGGCAGTATGCTCACACCCACTTCGCCGTAATATGTGGAGTAAAATTCCTCTATGGTCAGATTAGATGCTTTCATGTCTTGCGCATTGTAGTTTAGCACAGTGTTCATCTGTAGTGACAGGTCGGATTTTAGATACACCATGCTGTCGAGCAGGTCTTTGACTTCGCCCTTGAATAGCACTATGAGAGCATTGGACGGTATCTTTTTCGTCAGGGTGAAGTAATCTATGTGCGCGGTGATATTGGTGCGCGACATATTCTCACCTATAGCCAGTATCCCGCAGTGGGCAAACGCCAATTCGCGCCCTAATTGCAGAGATAGATTGGTCATACTGTCTGATACTGTAGCCCCTTTGGCTAAGAAAATCTTCTCTGCCTGCTGGTCAGACTTGGTGGGAGCGAGCACTTGTATGCCGGTGTAGTAAGTGTCGTCTATGAGCTCGATAGCCACGCCAGTGACCACTGCCAGCCTCTCGCTCTCTGACGGGAGATTGAATGTATTGAGGCTCAGCGCGAGAAACAGCAATGCCACGAGTAGCATTAGTTTGCGCGGAGTAAATAGTGTAGGCTTTCTCATACTTTACTCCTTTTCTTGTAGATAGCATTGGCGACCAGTAGCACCAGCGGGATGAAGTATTGCACCACCAGCATAGGCACTATGATATACGGCGTGTAAAACACATTCGCCATGCGGAGATTGCGATTGCCGAAATACACCCACACTATCATCATGATGACTATGGCAAATATGCATATTTTCTTGTTGTTTATGTTTAGCCCATAGCGCAAGCCACGCGACGCGCAATAGGTCAGTATGGCTATCTGTAGAGTTTGGGCTATCATCCAAATGCAGACGACCAGCCATTGCAGTTCGTCCAGACCGCCCTTGGAGGATATCTGGCTAAGGTCGGATATGGCGAATGGATGCCTGATAGCCGTCTCGCCGAATACGCCGAAAAATACGAAGCTGCTCAAGTATATCAGCACAGTAGCCATAATGATGTATTTGTGCAGAGTCTTGTCACGTCGTGTGGACAAGTCTATGTCGCCGAACATCAAGAACAATGTACTCCCCGAGCCAAACCACGCAGTGCTCCTGTACACAGTCAGCGCGATAGGGGAGAAGCCGTCTTTCATAAACGGCAGTACGAATGTGACGTCGCAGTAAGACACTGCTTTGATGAGTATATACACCAGTCCGCCAATGATGAAAAAGTATAGCAATTCGCTCGTCCTGCCTATATTGCGCACCCCCTTGTACGCCATAAAGCCTGCCACTGCCATGAGTGGTAGCACGTAGTACAGCCAGCTAAACTTGTAGTATAGATTAAACCCCACGAACAAATCATATGACTTGATGAGATTCATTATCAGCAGTAGGCTGTACATGGTGAGTAGCACACTGATGACACGTGCCAGCACACTGCCGAGACGCTTCTTGATGAATTCGTATAGATTTTGCTCGCCACTGTCGCGGAGCATTTTCACTACTATATATATGAAAAGCACTTCTAGCGCTAGACTGATAGCGAGAGCGATGTAGGCGTCGTTTTTGCCCGTCTGAGCGAGCAGGGACGGCAGACTGATGAATTTCGACGATGTGAGCAAGAGAAATATGATGATAGCAAACTGTCTGTAGTTTATTTTGTGCATATCTTTTGCCTCTTTTTGTTCTTTCTATTGTTGCGTATGCTCTCTGGGCGCGTATTCATACCTTGCAGGGGCTGTTTGAAGATAAAGTCCTTTTGGTCATTCGGGATATAAGGGCTGAGTGGAGCGAGATACGCGCTGTCGTACGAGTCGAAACTGCTGAGATAACTCATCAGTAGCACTGACCCGAGCAGTATGCCATATATGCCCAGTACACCGCCTACGAATATGAATATTACCCGTAGCAGGCTGAATTGACCCGCTTGGCTCGGCACGATGTAAAATGTCAAACCGCTGAGCGCCACTATCATGACGGCGGGTGGGCTGACTAGCCCTGCACTGACTGCTGTGTCGCCTAGTATGAGCGCACCCACTATGCTGAGCGCCAAGCCTAAATATTGAGGCATACGGATATTGGCTTCGTATAGTATCTCGAATAATATGACGATAAAGCACACTTCTGAGAACGGATTGAACGGTATATTTGATGTGGTATTTAGTATAGTGATGAGAAAATCCACTGGGATGATTTTGTAGTGGTACAGCTGGAGCGCCACATAAGTCCCCGGCAGTAGCACTGCCATGACTATGCCTATCAGCCTAATGATGCGCAAAAACCACACTCTGTAGTGCTGATGATAGTAGTCGTCAGAGTCTTGGAGTTCTTCCACCAGCACGAATGGCAGTGTCAGTACGATAGGCGAGCCGTCTACCACTATGCCTATGCGCCCTTCGAGCATTTTGGCGCACAATATGTCGGGCTTTTCGGTGTCGCCCACTTGCTTGAACATAGAGTAGGGGCGGTTGCTCAGATATGACGATATATAATAACTGTCCACCACGCCGTCAATGTCTATTTCTTTGATACGGCTGATTATCTTGGATACCACCTTTTTGTCCGCTATGCTGTCGAGATAAGTCACCGCTATTTGCGTCTTGGTGTATTTGCCTACTTCGAGATACTGGATGACTAGGTCACTAGTCGCCATACGTCGCCTGATGAGAGATATATTCATCTTTAGACTCTCGTTGAAGCCTTCGCGCGGGCCTTTGATCACTGTGGATGTAGGTGGTACGTCTATGGCACGTACTGTGATTTTCTCCACATTCACGCTCAGCATGGCAGTGTCATTGTCTACGAGTATTATGGCGTTGCCTTTTAATATCTTGTCTGTGGCAGTGGTCTCGTCGTAAATCTTCTCTACTTCGTTGTTGTACAAAATCTGCGTCTGCAGATAGTCTATGATGCCGTCGGGATTTTGCTCGGCGTGGT
Organism: uncultured Lachnospiraceae bacterium; assembly: GCA_964457935.1. GTDB lineage: Bacteria > Bacillota > Clostridia > Christensenellales > UBA1242 > STF1-107. Next base: position 8,759 of record CAYWFC010000008.1, on the reverse strand, counting down.
CTTGGATAGGCGTGACCACACTCTGGTATATCTGCTCGCTGTCTGTGATGGCTATCAAAAACATCACATACACAGTGTGCCCGGCGTATGTAATCTCTCTCGTGACGAAGTCGGTAGAATTGTGGAATGCTGACTGTATGCGTTGCACTCTCTTTTTGGTAACGTTTTCCATAAAGTTATTGTGAGTAAAACAAAAAAAAATATGTTATGAAAACATATTTTTTTCGCTTTTCTATATGAAAATCATAATCTTAGCAAGAAAATCATTTTTTGATAAGAAAACTATTATCTTAGTGTAGTTGTTATTTTAGTATCTTGTCTGCGGTAGTTAATCTAAGAAAATCATTATCTTGGTGTAGTCGTCATTTACGCTGTAACCAAATGTCATTGAGGCATTTCTCAGTATGTTTTGCAGTTGGGTATCATTTTTGATATCCATATCTAGCCCGAAGTCATATACTTTGCGCACTTTGGTGGACGAAGCCCCGTACTGAGCCACTTCTGCGTCATAGAGAGACTTGATGTAGCGCATGATGTGAGTGTATTCAGACACGCTAGACGCTGACCAGTCTTTGGTCACGCCCTCGTAAGAGTAGTACACATTGGAATAGTAGTCGTAGTCCACCAGTGCATCAAACTCCGCATCGGTAGGGTACTCTATCACGTGGTCGGAGTTTCTGATGTCTGACTCCAAGAAATACCAATGGGTAGAGTATTCTACATTTTCGTATTTAGTGTCAGCCCATGTCGCGTCCACGAAGTACCACACGCCGTCGAGTTTGACCTTTGACCACGCATGCCCGCCACCACCAGCAGTGCCGTTGATCTTGATGCTGTCTATGCCTTCCATATTGCACAGCAGAGTGAATGTCTTGGCTATGCCGTCGCACACTGCTAGACTATTGTCTAGGTCGTACAGTATGCCTTCTAGATAAAAGTCTTTGTAATGCCCGACATCAGTGACTAGACCGCCTTCTTTGGACGTGTAATCGAGCAATTCGTAGTCATACACATTGGTGCTCTGCACCCAGTCGAATATGGCTACTACTTTCTCCAAATCAGTCATATCGTTGCGTATGATCTTGCGCAGGACAGTTTTGGCATTGTCGTATATAGTCTTTGCCACGCAATTTTTGGTGAACACTGGCTTTTTGCCATACTGCACCACCATAAATAACTGTTCGCTATTGGATACTACTATCTCGTCGCGAGAGTTTATGGCGAAGTCATCCCACGAATAAGACCTATTGGTGTATTCCTTCACCCCGCCAGCATAATTCACTGGATTGGTAGTGGTAGTGACATAATTAGGCTGGTCATCCCTAAATGACGTGGTGTTGTCATTATTCATCTGATTAGCGAATGTGATAGTGTAGATATTGCCACTTTTGCTCACATCCGGGTAACTGATGCTGACGTATTCTGGGTAAAGATTGCAGGTATAGTATGCCAGCCTTTGTACTGATATACTATCGGTTGAGGTAAGGTCTATGTTGTATTTAATGCCAGAGTACTTGTTGTATTCTCTGACTATAGACTTCACATCAGCGATGTACACGCGGATAGTGGTGCGCCTGAATAAGAATTGGTGCCAATTCACGTACATAAAGTTCTCATACGACTCTATGTCATAGTCCCAATACTCGCCGTACATAAATACCTTGTGCCTAGCGAAATCTGTCTGGTATCTGAATGTATAGTCATAGTCTTGCGTAGTCACAGCAGAATTCTGGTAATACCCGTACCCGAGGGCGCTAATTTTCAGCGTATATGTCCCTTCGTCTAAGAATTTGTCAGTCAGAGTATATGACGTGCCGATGTAGGAGTCTTCTAGCACAGTGCCGTTTAGTTCTATCTTGTAGCCATTGCTAAAGTCTGACTCATCCCAAGTAGCAGTGATGCCACTAGCTACGTGGCGAATATTTAGATTAGACACCACACTGGCATAAAGAGGCTGTGTGGTGAATGCCACCACGTCACTGATGCTAGATGTGTAATACTCTGTCACGCCTACAGCAGTGACTGTGATAGACATATTGCCTGCACTGGTCAGATAGTGCGTGATGTCGCATGGCAGGCTGGATATCAGGTCAGTAGTGACAGATGCGCCTGTGTCTGTATTGGTCAGAGTGAGTATATATCCACTGGCATTGTTGACCTCAGTGAAATCTACGCGGTAAGTATTGCCTACGAGGGCCACAGATATGTCTTTTACTTTGGCCAAAGGCAAGTAGTAGTCGTATGGGTCTACAGAGTAATAATCTGAGTCAGTGAAGAAGTCTTGCTCATTGGCGTTGGCTTTGACAGAGATGTAGTAGCGCTGAGCCACTATGAAGTGCGCGCTGAGGTCCATAGTGGTGGTATTGGTCACGCACTCGTTGTCATTGATGCGCACTGTGTACGACGAGGCGAACAATACTGGGTCAAAAGAAATCTTGTAGTCGGCGAACACCACGTTGGTAGGCTGGTCGAGTTTGGTGACGAAATGGCACTGTATGCTATCTGTCCATTCGCTGTCAGAGTAATAATTATTCGAGGCTAATGACTTTATACGCATAGTGTATAGCCCGTCAGTAGCGAAGAAATTGGTCATATCCACCGGACTAGAGCCTATGGTGTGGTACACATTGTCGCCGTTTCCGGATATCTCTAGGCTGTAGCCTTCTACACCCTCATTCACCATATCGAAGAATAGTAAGTATCTCTCTACGCCTGTACCGAAGTGCAAGTTAGTAGGGCACGACGCCACTTTGTAGTGGTCGTAATAGTACACGTCGCTGAATTCGGATTCATTGTATTTGTCGCCAGCAGTGATGACATTTTTGATGGCTTTGACTTGGATAGCATACTGCTTGCCCACTGTGAAATATGCGCTGATGTCGGCTGTATTGGTGTCGTAATTGTAGTTCGTGCCGTCTATCCTGACTACGTAGCCGTTGGCTTTTGACACTGGGTCAAATGTCAATACTTTGTCTGCACTTATGGCGAGATTGGTCGGTGTGTCCAGCATCTCTGTGAGTGCAGGAGACACTACTTCGCTCTCAGATGATGCTTGGTAATACCCATATGCCTCTGCTATGACTGACACGAATACGCTGTCGCCTGCCACTTCGCTCTTTGGTATGATGACATTGGTGGATGTAATGGCAGTCTTGTACACTTCGCTATTGATCTTGATAGTGAAGGTCTGACAACGCGCATCTGCTGTCCATATCACGTAGTAATATTCGCTCTCTTCGGTGACTTTGGTAATCTCAGGCGTAGGGAGTTTGATGTCATCAATGACTAGATTGTATGTGTCCGATATAGGCGAGTCTAAGTAATAGTCGTATGCCAGAGCAGTGAGTGTGATCTGGTATACTCTCGCTTCGGAGAAATCATACCCTAGAGCCAGCATATCTATCTTGCCATTGGTAGTGCTACCAGCAGACAAAATGTGCTTATTGCCGTCGATAGTCAGTTCATAATTCTTCGCATTGGTGTTTATGGCAAAATTCAGATCGCACTTTGACCTATCAGGCTGGATAACAGCATTCAGTCCTGTAGGCTGGGCGAGAGACATATAATTTTTGTACGCCACAGACTGCGACCACTCGCTGTCGTGCACTCTGTCATTAGTGGAATTCGCCTGTACGCTAAAAGTATACAACCCAGCAGTCTGTATGTGGTTAGCGAAGTCAAATACATTTTCGCTGACAGGGTAAGTGCTCACGAGTGCACCTTCACCATTGACTACTTTCTGGATTTTGACAGTATAACTCTCTGCGTTTGGCACATTGGTCCATGACGCGGTGTAGCCGTTTATGGTTAGCGCAGGAGTGGCGAGCGTGATGCTGTGGCTGTAACGGTACACCTCAGAATACTCGCTGTCTTTGTGGTAGCCATTGGATATGGCTTTGACCTGTATGAAATAATTCTTTAAATCACCAAAAATGTCTGTACAATCAAAACTATTCGTCCTAGAAGAGTATTCTACACCTTCTATCTTGATGACATAGCCGTCGCAGTATTTCACCTTGTCGAATTGCAATATTTTTTGACTGCCGGAGTCCACTACTGCGACATGAGTAGGAGTCTGTAGCTTCTGGCTCTCCACTCTGTCAAATATGCACCCGCCCAATCCCAGCGAGACTATGCATAATAATAGGATAAATATGCGTTTTTTCATTTGATTGTTTTTCCCTTAATATTTATAGTTTGATTTTATTATATATTATTATTCTTATTTTTTGCAAATATTTTTTAGTCAATTATCATATTTTTTGTCTCGTGCCAATATATTATCGTAGGAGAAAATATATGGAGATTAGAGATTTATTGAGTAGACCAGTGCTGTCACTGTACGAAGGCGAGATGCTAGGTACAGTGTGCGGAGTGATGTTAGATAAAAAGCTAAAGAGTATGTCGTGCATAGAGTTCGTCACAGATGACGATATGCATTATGTGGTGCTGGCGAAAAACATCTACCACGTCGGCAAGAACGCTATCACTATCAAAAACAACGATTTCGCAGAACTAAGAGACAATCTCGAGCCACTGCCTTATGCGAGCGACCCTACTGGGAGCAAAGTGTACTCTATCACTGGCGAATTGCTGGGCGTCATACAGAGTGTCGAACTGGGCACCAAATACGAGGTCACTAAGATAACGCTAGAGAACGGCGCCGAGGTGGACTTGTCCAGACTGGCGAATTGTAGCAAAAACACAGTGCTGGTGTATGACGAGCACACCACTGTCAATGTCAATAAATTCAAACTGCCAAAGCCGAAGTTTTTTAAGTCACGAAAAGACCAAAACGTCAGCACCTTGCCCGTAATGAGCGAGCCTGAACCAGTGGCGCAACCTGCTGTAGAAGTGTACACGCCCAATATTTCTCTGCCTAACAAAAGCGTCACCAATTCGTCGTTTATCATAGGCAGGCGCGTGACCAAAGAGATTTTCGGGCTAAATAGCGACATTATCATCAAGAAAAACACCAAAATCACCCAAAATACCATAAACACCGCCACTAAATTCGGCAAATTAAAAGAATTGATGATGTATTGCGAATAGATTGCCTAATGGTGCAAAAAATGATATAATATATACGTGAAATTAACATTTTTGCCCTGCCGTAATACTCTGCATAGTATGAAAACTGCTGTCGATAGCATACGAGATATCGACAGTTCTTTGCATAAGATACATATTTTCGTGCCGGACAAACTGTCACTGCAAATGGAGAAATATCTGTTCAGCGAATTGCACATAGATAGTAGTTTTGACATAGATGTCAGCACTGTGAATAGATTTTGCCAAGCAGTGCTCAGCGCCCGAGACGTCTCGTACCCAAGGCTGACAAATACTGGCGCGATATTCGAGGTCAATAAGATACTGAATGCACAGCGAGATAATCTCAAAGCCTTGCACAAAGCAGATTATTCGTACAAATATAGCAGTGAGATTACCAAGACTATCGCTCAGCTAAAGTCTAGTCAGGTAGAAGCAGAGAGTTTGCTATATTTTCGCCACCAAAACACGCAACTGCAGAACAAAATCAATGACCTAGGCTTGATCTTGCGCGAGTACGAAGTGTCCAAAGCAGTCTACCTAGACGCCAATGACGTCATCACGTCGGCAGTGATGAATATATCTGATACTCAGTACGCGGATGATTATTTTATGTTCGTAGGATACGACGACTTCACTTTTCAGGCGTACAGTCTGATCAGTAGGCTGATATCCGCCAGCGCGGGGGTGTATGTCACACTGTATGAGAATACCGACGGGCACAACGCCCACATTTACCCTAGCCAAGTGCGTGACAGGCTGACAGGCATCTGTCTGAAAAAAGGCTATGCCATAGACAATGTGCCTTCGCAGTGGCGCGAGTCTGGATTGCACGCATTCTTGCAGGACCATCTTTTCTCGCAAAATGCGCTCGGGTACTGTCTGGATGACCATGGTATATCGCTGTACAGTGCAGATGCTTTCGATGATGAGATAGAGTTTGTGGCGCGACATATCAGATATGCCGTACTGAATGGCGCTAGGTATTCGGATTTCGGCATATGCGTGTACGGGCTGGAGCAGTATGAGAATATCATCAAGCGCACTCTCAATAAATATGAGATAAATCACTACATAGACACCAAACACAGCATACGACACACAGAGTTGGCTAGATTCGTGTCGGCATTTTTGGACTACCAGATTGCACCAAACGACGACAATGTTATAACACTAGTGAATTCGGCTTATAGTCCGTTCGACAATCTCCAAAAATCTGTCATTATCCGAGACATAGAGTACTACGGTCACGACAAATGCACTTTGCCAGAATATGTGGAATATATGGATAGATTAGGCACTTTTGCAGTGCCGAAGTCTGCCACCGCTCCGCAGATAAGAGATGTCATACATGCGCTGATAGAGCATTTTGCAGTAGCAGACATCAATGCTACCATATCAGGCGCTCTCGATGACCTGTATGACCAGAAAGTCATAGAAAACTGCCTCGATAGCGTACTGGCTCTCTTGGACGAGATAGTATTGCATTATCCGTCGTGCGACGTGCGCGAATTCGCGGACGTGTTCACCAATGCCTTAGCAGAAGTATACATCTCGCCATTGCCACAGAGTATGGACACTGTCCAAGTGGTCGAAGCGAGCGAAAATCTGACTAAATTTCGTAAACTCTTCATAATGAATTGCACCAATGCCACTTGCCCGAAAGTAATACAAGACTGCGGTGTCATACTGGACAAAGATATATCAGCATTGGATAAATGCGCTGAGATTAGCCCTAGCATAATGCACATAAATAAACTAAATAAATTCCAGATGCTCAATAGTGTGCAAATGTTTGAGAGTACGCTATGCATCACTATGTCTATGAGTAGCGAGGTGGAAAAGAGCGAACTGGTGACCGAACTAGAAAAACGCATATCTATCCACACTGCTGACGGAGACGAGATAGGACTGACCAGACTGTCGCCTAGCCTGATAGATAGCGATATTTATGAGCCATTGTCGCGCGTGGATCTAGCAGAGAATATCTATGCGAAGAATTATGATAGCACCACATTTGATGACGCGGTGCATATTTTGCCTGTGCGTGACATAGACGACATCACAGCGGACAATGTGGACATTATGTTTAGGCATGGTCAGATATCTAGCTCTCAGATAGAGAATTATTTCAAGTGTCCGTTCGTGCATTTTGTCAAAAATGGTCTAAAAATCAAAGAAAATGACCAAAAATATATCAAAAAGTCAGAAATTGGCACTATTATCCACTCAATGGTGGAGCAGTACTACACGCGGAAAATCGCCCCAGCTGACATTGAGGCATTCGTGGACGCATACGTGGATAGGCACTACCACAAGCCAAACACCAAAGCCAACAAACAAATCTGCATTAGCGTGAAGAAAGAGTGCGTGAGACTTTTGCGCAGGCTATCGCAGAATGACCGCCAGTCACTATTCGTGCCTACGTATTTTGAGTTAAATTTCGACCGCAATAAGAGTGATTTTTTCGCATATCCGCTCGGCGACTATGACCTGAAAGGCAAAGTGGACAGAGTGGACATATCAGACGAGTATTTCCGCGTCATTGATTTCAAGACTGGCGACGAAAAGCCTGATTACAAAGATATATATTTCGGCACTAAAATACAGCTGTTTTTGTATGGAATGGCATTGCAAAAGTGCCTAAAAAAGTCATGTGCAGGAGTATTTTACCTGCCTATCAGTCAGAAATATCTAAAAGATGAGAAAAATACTTATAAACTAAATGGATTTTTCATCACAGAGAACGACATGGTGCACAGGCTGGATGTGACTCTCGAGCCAGAAGTGAAAAATGCGAGTGATATAGTCAATGTCAAGATCAAAAAAGACGGCTCAGTGTACAAGAATAATTACGCTCTGACCAGTGTGGAGATGGAACAGATATTTGCATACGTGGATGCACTGTCCACCACTGCCATTCGCGAGATACAGAGTGGCAATATCTACCCTTCGCCTATCGCGGTGCAGGGCGATGTGTGCCAGTATTGCGATTTTTTGCCTATATGTAGGAGGAATAGCTTCAATATCCAGCACCGCAAGAGTGGCGCTATCAAGAAAGAAGATATAGTAGGTGAAGGCGATGAGTAGACTAAAGATACAGCAAGATATTTTGCGCGACCAATCCAAGAAATGCCTAGTGAGCGCCAGCGCTGGTAGTGGCAAGACTACTATCATGATTGACAAGATTTTTGCACTCATAGATAGCGGTGTCCAGTGCGAGAATTTGGCCGTTTTGACGTTCACAGAGTTGGCAGGCACTGAGATGAGAGAGCGACTGGTGGCCAAGGTCAAAGAGCGATTGGCTCAGACCAGAGATGACAAGTATCTCGATATCTTAGACAAACTCAAGACTGCCAGCATAGACACTATCGACGGCTTTTGCAAGAAAACTATCAGCAAATATTTCTATTGTCTGGGGCTAAATCCCAATGTGGACATAGTGTCAGACATCAACAAGCAACACTACATCAATACAGCATTTTACCGCGCTATCGAGGATTTTGATGACAGAGATATGACTGTGCTGTCGGGCGTGTTTATCAAGAATGCGCGAAATTTTGAAGAACTGAAATCCGCCACTATCGCGTGCTATGACTTTATGAGCATACAGCCCGACACTGATGATTGGCTGAGACGCGTGCGCGACATATATGCGCATACCGACCACAACGCTAGCCAAGAGTATGTAGACGCTTGTGTCAAGTCAG
>CAYWFC010000007.1:0-32188 GCA_964457935.1 uncultured Lachnospiraceae bacterium | reverse complement strand
ATAAAATAATATCAATAAAAAATAGTATTTTATCAGAAAACGCCTAAAAATAGGCGTTTTTTGTATTATTAATTGTTTTAATATTTATTATTTTTATGTTTTATTATTGTACACATTTTGTAATTAAATATATTTTATAATTACGTACATTTTGTAATTATGTACATTTTATAATTGATACGTTTTATATATTTTTTATTTATTACTAAAAAATAAAATACAGCGATTGCTGTATTTTATTTTATCTAATTCGATAATCTTAACCTTCTTTTTGATTCTTTTTCCATTCAGATTTTTGGGCACGCCATCTCCTGTGGAACATATCTGCGCCTTCTTTGCAGACAGTGAGTAGATCAGCACCTTTGGTATTGATGTGACCATTGTCACCTTTCATCACACTGCTAATGATATCGCATTCGTACTCATTGACTGAGTCGTCTTTGCTATGAGCGATGATAGATACTTGGAAATCTGTGTCTCCCAATTTCTTTGACAAAGCGTCAAAAGTAGTCTTGATAGCGCCGTTATTCACGACATCATCTCTTACACCGTTTGATTTAATAGTGTACATATTACCTCCTGTAGATGAATGTATTATAGCATTATTTTTTAGTTTTTCAAAACTATTTTTATTGTTTTGCGAATATTAGTTTAGATTTATCGCATTTGATGAGTATTTTGTCGCCTGATACAAATTCTTTGCGCAATATACGCTCTGCCAGTTCGTCCTCTATCTCGGTCATAATCAAGCGTCTCAATGGTCGTGCACCAAACTCGTCGCTCGTGCCATGGCTGACCAGATATTTTAGTGCGTTATCGGTCACTTTTATCTCAATATTTTGATTAGACAGATTGTCGTTGACTTCTGTGAGCATTTTCTTCGCTATGCCAGCCATTACTTCTTCGCTGAGTTTATTGAATACCACGATATTATCGATACGATTGATTAGTTCTGGTCTAAATCTCTTTTTTAGTTCATCTACTGCCAATTTCTGCATATCGTCAGAGGCATCTGATACATCATTGAAGCCAAGGTCACGACGCTTGCCATAAAACTTGTCACTGCCGATATTAGACGTCATGATAATGACAGTATTTTTGAAACTGACCATTCTGCCATGACTATCTGTCAATCTACCGTCATCGAGCATTTGGAGCAAGATATTGAATACATCAGGGTGCGCCTTTTCTATCTCATCGAGTAGCACCACGCTATAAGGCTTGCGTCTGACTTGCTCAGTGAGCTGTCCCCCATCGTCGAAGCCTACATATCCCGGTGGCGCGCCTATGAGTTTTGCCACGCTGTGTGACTCCATGTACTCTGACATATCTAGTCTGATCATCTTGTCTTCGCTATCAAAAATCGCCTGAGCGAGCGCTTTGCATAGTTCGGTCTTGCCCACTCCTGTAGGTCCTAGGAACAAGAAACTGCCTATTGGGCGCGATGCATTGGATATGCCCACACGACTACGTCTGATGGCTTTGGCTATCACATTGATGGCTTGGTCTTGACCCTTCACACGCTGGCGAAGTATCTGCTCTAGGTTGAGCAATTTCTCTGTCTCGCCCTCGGTTAGTTTGGTGATAGGGATTTTGGTCCACTTGCTCACCACTTCGGCTATGTCTTGCTCAGATATGACAGGGATAGCGTCTTTGGTGGTAGATTTTGACTGTTTTTTGTCCTCGATAGTCTTGTGCAAGGTCGCTATCTCGTCGCGCAGTTGAGACGCTTTCTCAAAGTCTTCTTGCATTACGGCGTCTTCTTTGTTTGCCTCGAGTGTCAGTAGGCGGTCAGTGAGTTCTTTGTCTTCTTTGCTGATGTAATTGCTCTTCACTTTGGCGCGCGATGAAGCCTCGTCTACTAGGTCGATAGCCTTGTCCGGCAAACTCCTGTCTATGATGTACTTGTCGCTCAATCTCGCCGCTGCTACTATGGCGTCGTCTCCTATCTTGACTTTGTGGAATGCTTCGTAGCTATCTTTTAGCCCTTTCAATATATCTATGGTCTGTGCGACAGTAGGTGGCTCGACCATTATAGGCTGAAATCTACGCTCTAGGGCTTTGTCCTTTTCGATAAATTTCCTATATTCGTCAGTGGTGGTAGCGCCTATAGTCTGCATTTCGCCACGCGCAAGGTATGGCTTCAGCATATCTGCTGGGCTAGTCTCGCCCTTTTCACTGCCTGCCTGCGCCAAAGTGTGTATTTCGTCGATAAATACTATGATATTCTTATTTTCGATAATAGTCTCTATGGCATTTTTGAGTTTTTCTTCCATACTGCCACGATATTTAGTGCCTGCCATCAGTCCGCCGATATCTAGGCTATAGATAGTCTTATTTTTCAAAATCTCTGGCACTTGATTGTTGATAATCTTCAGAGCCAAGCCTTCGACAATAGCAGATTTGCCGACACCTGCCTCGCCTATCAGGACTGGATTGTTTTTGGTCTTTCGGCACAAAATCTCTATCAAGCGCTCTATCTCTTCGTCTCTGCCTATGATAGGGTCAATCTTGCCATTTTTGGCGCGCAGAGTGATGTCACTACCCATCTCGAGTAGAGATTCTGGCAAATCTGTGCTATATTCAGGCTTAGTGTCAGTGTAGGACTGATAACTATCTGCTGGTCTGTGTTTCACATTGCCGACCTGCACGAATCCATTGAAATTCATAGGTGCAGGTGCTTTTTTAGGTACATTAGCGCCTGTGATGAGCGAGATGAGTTTGGTGCGCATATCGTACACGTTGAGTTTCAGTATGCCAGCCAAAACTTTGATCGCATAGCTATCGTTTTGTGACAGCAACGCCACCAATAAATGCTCTGTAGAGATGTACGAATTGCCTGTCTTTTTAGCCACAGAATTGGCTATATAAAACATCTCTTTTGTCCTAGGTGTGAATTCTACCGCGTTGGATGGGATAGCGTTGTTGGACGACTTGAATATAGTCAGCAATTTCTCTGCCGACACGTTATACGAAGCGAGTAACTTGCTAGCCTTGCTCTCTTTGACGCTGGCAATGCCATAAAGCACGAATTCTGTGCCCACTTGACCACCGAAGCCAAGAGCACAATTTGACGCGTTTTTGACCGCTTTGTTCGCTAAATCTGTTAAATTGTATACCATATTACTCTCCTTTTTGCATATTTTTGATTTTTTTGCTTAGTACGCCGGCGTCTTCGTAGCGTTCTTCCTCGATGGCGAGTTGGAGTTGCTCTCTGAGACGATCTAACTCTGCATCTTCGGCTGGAGCATCCTCTGCCCTGTCCTCGATGTAGTTATCTTTCAGCGGTGGCGCAAACACATCGTCGATGATGCTATCGACTTTGTCGAATATAGATGCGGGGTTTGCCGTATCATAAAACAGTGTCGCTAGGTTGCGGGATTTGTGCGTCTTGAGTAGCCCCTGCTGGACAGCGCACTCCTCGCATAAATGCACACTAGACTTCTCGCCGTTCACTATGAGGGTAGAAATGTAATTCACCCCTTCTTTTCCACATTTGTCACATTTCATAATTTATTCTCCTTTTAATAATTGTTTGACTATTTCCGTCATGATATTCGCTCTGACTGCGTTCTCGATATTGAATGGGTTGTGCAATGCCTTTGGCGAAATAGATTTCTCGCACAATGCATACTCTCCTTCTGTCAAAAGTCGCCTATCTAGCAGACTCTTCAGTATTTGGTTAGCGTTGTTGTAGTCAATCTCTGTGCCGATGATATTCAAGATATTTGACAGAAAACTATGCTCATCATCGCATATCTTGTATATCTTGATGTATCCGCTCCCTCCTCGCACGCTCTCTATGACATAGCCACGATTGACTGTAAAGCGCGTATTCAGCACATAATTTATCTGGCTAGGCACGCAGTCAAAGAATTTCGCCAAGTCATTTCTGCTGAGTTCTATCTCATTGTCATCAGCCAAGTGCTGTAATATGAAGTTCTCTATTATATTACTAATACTCGCCATAACAGTTCTCCTTTTTTGACTATCTTTGACCTTAGTGTAATACTTTATATTTCATTTGTCAATAGTTTGTGCCACTTTTTTTGAAATTTTTATAAAAAAAACAGAAAAAATCGTGATAAACACGATTTTAATCTTCTTTTTCTTCTGTTGATTGGCGATTGATATGTACTTTTACCTGACGGATACGGCGTTCTTCTATCCTAGTGATAGTGAATAGCACCTCGACAGGTACTTCGCTGTACAGACCGTCGGTCACTACTTCGTCTATGGTCTTGAATGACACAGTTTGGTTTAGCTGTGGCAATTTCTCAGTAGTCTGGAACAAATATCCCCCGACTGACGTATACTCTGTATCTGGTAGATGCTCAATCTGCAATTCTTTGAACAAATCGTCCAAATTCATCTCTGCGTCTATGAGGTATGTAGAGTCATCTATCTTTTTCATAGGTTGCATAGCGATATCCGTAGCATCGTCATGCTCGTCATATATCTCGCCGACCATTTCTTCGATAGCATCTTCCATACTCACTATACCGCTCGTGCCGCCATGTTCATCCAGCACGACTGCCAAGTGTTTTTTGGCTGTTTGCATCTTGCGGATGATGTCATCGACTTTCATATTCTCATTGATGAAGAGTGGCTCGGTAATCAAATCTCTAACACCTTTGAAATTACCTTTTAATAGGCAGGCGAAGAAGTCTTTTTGATTCAATATACCCACTATATGGTCGATATCCTTGTCATAGACTGGTAGTCTGGAGTACATAGTACGGAGCAAGGTGTCCTTCACATCGTCGATATTCTCGTCTATCTGTATGGCGGTCACATCTACTCTAGGGGTCATGATGTCATACGCTGTCCTATCGTTTAGGTCGAGTACGCCTTGGATAAGGTCGGCGTCTTGGCTATCTATGATGCCCTCTTCGTGCATGGTGTCTATGATACTCTCCAGCTCATCTTCTGTCACTGTAGGTGTATCAGTGGTTTTGACCTTTTTGAGGCACAATCTCTGTATAGTCAAGAAAATAAAAGATATAGGGGCGATGATCTTGCACGTCACATACATAGCACCAGAAAATCTGAGCACCATTTTCTCAGCATTGACCTTGGCGAATGATTTAGGCAAAATCTCACCAAAAATCAGTATCACTATAGTGACTATCACAGTATTGAGCACGTTCGCCAGAGTAGGATTGGATATCCACTTTGAGAACAAAAACGCGCAAATAGTGGTGTTAGCGATATTGACTAAGTTATTCCCCACCAAAAGATTGGTCAATGTCTTATCAAAATTCTCAAACAAATATAGCGCTTTTCTAGCGCCTTTGACATTGTCGTCAGCCAAAGACTTTAGCCTAATGCTATTCGCAGACGATATAGCCGTCTCGAAGCACGAAAAAAAGGCAGACAATACAAGTAGCACGACTACTACGGCCAATAACACTGCATCTGTCTGTCCAGCACTACAAAGAATGCTCTTACTCGGTTCCAATTTTATCTCCTAAAGGGAGTATATTCATATTTAGCCCGACGGGCTATCTCCCTATCAATATAATATATATACCACAAATATGCAAAAATGTAAAACAAAATCGAGTATTTTTATAAAAAACAAAAAACTCAGACAAAATCAGCCTGAGTTTTTGGATATTTATTAGATTTTAGGCAAAACGCTAACGATTTTTCTACCGCGACCGTCTACGCCGAATTTCATCACACCGTCGCTGGTAGCGAACAATGTGTAATCTTTGCCACAGCCTACATTAGCGCCAGCATGGACCTTGGTACCTCTCTGACGGATAAGGATATTGCCTGCTCTGACGAACTGACCATCAGCTCTCTTGACACCTAGTCTCTTGCTGTTACTGTCTCTGCCGTTCTTTGTACTACCGCCACCTTTCTTGTGTGCGAATAATTGTATATTAAACAACATTACTTCTCTCCTTCTATGTTAATGAATTTTTTATAACTTTTTCTCAATGTGCGTAATCCTAAAACAGTCGAGCGCATTATGACCTGTGCGTCGTGGTCGTGCGTATGCGGTAAGGTGATGCTCAAATATGGTCTCTGCTCATCTATCTCGTAATCAAAATCTATCTTGGCTATCTCGGTGAGAGACAAAATAGCATTTTGCACCAGTGTAGACACAGCACTGCATACTATGTCGTCGCCACTATTCGCGTACCCGCTATGACCTGTGCATGTCAGTGACGTAATGTCGTCGCCTGATTGTCGTATTACTATCTTTATCATATACTAACCTATATTTTCTATCAATATCTTTGTATATGGCTGTCTATGGCCTTGTTTCTTGCGTTCGTTTTTCTTAGGTTTGTACTTGAACACTACGACTTTCTTGTCTTTGAATTGTTCCAAAACTTTCGCTTTAACCACGACACCTTTGATATAAGGCGCACCAGTAGTCACTTTGTCACCATCTAAGGTCAGCATTACAGGAAATTCTACTACATCGCCTGCTGCGTTGTTCAATCTGTCTACTACGACAGTCTGTCCTGCTTCTACAGTGTACTGCTTGCCTGTTACTTCGATAATCGCTTTCATTTAGTTCCCTCCTTAATAAGACTCACTCTGATTCGGGCAAAATGTCTATGACATTTGTTTAGGAGCCCTTACGAAATGGTACTGTATAGAAATATAGCAGAAATATCGCATTTTGTCAACAGTTTTTCTGACAAATCTCGCATATTTTTTCGTCGAAATGGTGTGTCTGGACGAGTGAGAGTATGTCATTTTCGGTCAGGCGGTAGTTTTTGTACCAAAAGATGCTGTAATAGTCATTATTTATGCACTTGTACGCCTCGAGCAAGGTACAGTTGGCGTTGACATAAAAAGATTTGATGTCATATATCTTGCGAGTTTTGTCCGTTTTGACGTTCTTGTAGCCAAAATCTGCGTTGCTACCGCAAAAGAATAGCAAGGCAAATATCAGAAAATATACATTGGCAGTATAAAAGCATGACACCACGAACATCGCCACAAATATCACACCAAACACCACGCTACACACGCGCTGGATAGTGATAGATTTTTTTGTAGAAAATCTCTTTAGTAGCAGGCTATTCAATATGCGACTGCCGTCCAATGGATGCACTGGCAAGACATTGAATACCGCCAAAATGAGATTGACATTAAAAAACTCACGCGTATAAAAATACGTCTCTGGCACTAGCCACCACAGGCTACTGCACACCACGCACAGCACTACATTGCATAGAGGGCCTGCCACCGCTATCCAAAACTCATCATTGCGGTTTATCTCGGTCTGTAGTCTAATAGACATACCGCCTATCCCGAGCGTTACGTACTGCAATTCGTAGCCTTTGAGTTTAGCGACAGCGAAGTGCGCGTACTCGTGCAAAATCAGTGCTAGCAGATAATTAAATAGCACGAAAACATTGTGCGTCAGCACACACCCTACTGCTAGTATCAAAAATCCTATGCTTGCCCTGACTTTGATCACGACGCCACCAGTTGTTGCTCTATGTCGTCTACCAGTACGCCGTCGCGGAATACTTGCATCACTACAGGCTGTGTCTGGCTGTACAATAAGCCTATTTTTTGGTTTTTGTGTATGATGTCGCCTTCTTGCACTCCGAAAATGACTTTGCCACTGATAGTGATGATGACACTGTCGCCTATGTTTAATTGCAGAAAATTGCTCCCGTCTATGATGTCCACCAGCCCGACCTTGGCTTGGCATGGTGACACTACTACACTACTAATGGGCTGGTCATATATGACTTGTCCACCGCCTATTTGCACGTCTGTGTAGTGCACTATGTGGCTAATGCCTTCGTAGCCTATGGTTTCTGTATTTAAGGACAATATCTTACTCACGAAGCCTGTGTGGCTATCGTCAGTCAGTATGTGGCGCTCAGGTGCAAAAAAATCTACCACGCCGTACACGCCGTTCATTATCCGTTCGCTAAATGGTGTGTGCGTGCAGTCTATTAAGCACAGCGCACTGCACAGACACATTATGACGCAGACAAATGTGTGGACAAAGTCAAAAAATACGGCTACTTTGTGGCGGGTCTGACGGCGATATATTTTGTTTTGGATATCTTGGATAGTTTGGTATCTTCGCATATCATAATATATGCTGGAGATATGAATATTTTACTAAAAACTCGATACTGCGCCGAAATTTTTTGGTCTGTCGGATTTGCATGACATATTGACTATGTATTGCCTGTTTTCGTCCACAGTGATGTCTACCGACACGCTGTCGTACTCCAAGTCAAAATAATTGGTCAAAAGATAAAATAAATCACTCTTGATGACTTCTTGCAGGTATTTTGGAGTGTTTTGACGCTCGGAGTTCAGTACGTTGTCTAGGCGCTCTGTTAGTTTGTTCATTGTTTACACCTTCTTTTTTAATAATCTTCGCATATTGCCAAAAAAGCCTTTGTACCTATAAGTACAGTCAAATAATTTCTTCGTCCTATTCATAACATTGTCTGCCAAAACGTCAAATGCGCGTACACTAGAATATTTGTCGCTCAGATGAATATTGCCGAGGTTTAGGCTATTGGATATGTAGTCATCTTCTGGTATCAGTCCGCCGAATTCTATCTTCAGCGCCTTGCTAATCTCATAGACGTCTAGCATGGTGCGCTCTTTGATAAGGTCACCTCTGGCGCGATTGACCACGAAACGCTGGCTCGCTAGGTCAAAACTAGACAATATGTCTACCACTTTGTCCGCATCGCGTATGGCTGACAGGTGCGGAGTGGTGACTACTATCGCCTCGTTGGCGCACGACACTGCTCTATTGAAGCCTGCATCTATGCCTGCTGGGCAGTCTATTAGGACGAAATCAAAACTTTTTGCCAGTTCGTCTACTACTTCTTTTATCTCAAATGTAGATATATTGATATTCTTGATGACATTGCCTGACGACATGGTGAATAGTAGCGGATATTCTTCGTTTTGCACCAATGCCTGTCTGACTCGGCAACGTCTAGATATCACGTCCTGCAAGGTGAACATTACTTTGCTCTCTACGCCCAGCACCACATCGAGATTGTTTAGCCCGATGTCCATATCTATGATGCACACTCTTTGATTTTTCTTAGCCAAATGCAAGCCTAGATTGGCTGATACTGTGGTCTTGCCCACACCGCCCTTGCCTGATGTGATGACTATAATTCTCGCCATATTTTGTCTCCTATGTAGTAGGTTAAAATACGCAGAAAAAAAAGTAAAGCATTAAACTTCACTTTTTTGACATTAGACAATATTAGTCAAAATATTGTTTATTTGAAATTAATTCGTGTGAATGTATCTCCACTTGCCAGCATTTTGCCTGCACCCAGCACCACAGCGACACTAGGATAATGCGACACTGTGATAGGAAAATCTAGTCTCTTTTTGGCATACTCGTACAGTCCAGCGACATTGGAGACACCGCCGACGAACATTATGCCTGTCTTGTGCAAGTCACTCTGTATTTCTTTCGGCAAGTCTTGGATAAACTTAGAGATATTGTCGAATATCGTCTCAAATACACCGCCTATAGCCACTCTGACTTCGTTGGCGCTGATTTGATTGGTCACGAGAGCGGAATATTCATCATATGCCTTGTATTCGGTACTGAACATATCTTTGTTATACAGCGAAGCGATGTCTTTTTTGACTTGTTCGGCACTGTCGAGCGATATATCTAGCCCATGGTTGTCCGCGACGTAAGTCTGCAGAGCGACGTCCATATCGTAGCCACCTATGATGAGTGTTTTACCCTTATAAAAGTCATATTTATTCAAAACTGACACATCAGTGCAGTATTTCCCCATATCGACCACCATGCTATAAGCATTGGGGTCTAAGTCATCCTGATCATAGCGGACGCAGACAGCATTTTGGACGAATGTGACTTTGCTCATGCCGGCACGCCTGCACACTGTCTTTATCTTAGTGAGCTGGGCGTAAGTCGTCCCGCATGGCACTATGACTACTGCGTTGATGAATTTCAAAAACAATTTGTCTAATATACTGTCTTCCAATATCTTCTTTATCAGCAGAGTAGCGTATTTTTCGTTCACTATTTCGTTCTTTTCGATAGGCTTGTACACTTTGATTTTGTCATTATCTAGCATTTTTTGTGCTTCACGACCGTACGCTTTGACTGATTTTAGTCCATTTCTAGCCGAAACAGCCAAAAAGGCGGGGTGTCTTGCTATTACCCCTACCCCTTGTCTGTAAACTATTATTTCATCGCTTCCAAATTTTACCGCTATCTTGATACTAAACACCGCAACTCCTATAAAATTTGTAGATTTTTCTTATATGCCTTTTTGAAATCAAGTGCGACTTTCATACCTTGCGAAATCTCCAAAGTAGCGTCTTTCTCGACTTCGGTCTTTAGTATGACAGTGTCGCCCAAAACATCGCAATTTATGTCTTTGACGAAATTAGAGCCTGTGATATTGAGCATATTGGCGAGTTTGACGATGATAGCGAGTTTCTTGACTGCTTCTACGTCTTCGTCCTGCACGATATCTTTGTATTTCACCCATTCGTTTAGGCTAAATTCGTCTAAATTCTGGCATGACGCCACGAAGCCTGCCAGCACTATTTCCTTGTGAGTGGCACCATATATAGCACTATTGCAGATGACTGGGAAACAGTTCTTCTCGTAGTTTTCATACGAAATGCGTTTGCCTGACATACTCATACTGGATGCAATGCGCAAAATCTTGATATAGCTCCTGCCCAGTTTGTGTAAGACTTTTAGCTGTCTGTACAGTATCATAGATATGTCGTACACAGTGTTGATATTGAGATTGGTAGGATAAAATTCATTGATATTGCTCAGACTGTAGCCCAATATATCCAATAATGGCTTGTCCATAGTCTGGCTGATGAGAGTCTTGGTCACTATGCCATACATCTCACTGCATGTGCTGACGTGTATAGGTGTGCAAGCGAACATAGCAAAGCACGCTTTCATCATAGCCATACCGCCTGCCAGCACGTCAATGCGCATATCAGATATACCTTTTAGTTTCTTGCCATTGTCTAAGTCTAGTCCTGACACTAGATTGTACACTTGGTTGAAATTCTGGTTAGTTATCTCATAGTTATGCGCCAATTCGAGCGGATAATGTGTAGATTTTCTGCACAATTTACCTACGCTCTCCACGACTGGTCCTACACCAATAAATTCGTAGTCTTCCTCGATATTTTTGAGCCAATCGACTTTCTTTAGTTCGTCCATACATACGTCAAACATCTTAGACATTTTCTCTGCTGGGGTCTTGACGTCTATGAATCTATCTGCCAGAGAAACAGCGCCGAAATCTATAGCGTAGGTCTCAGTCGCTACTCGTCTATTGTATTTGATCAATAGGCAAGAATTCTCAGATATCTGCATAATGACGCCTTTTGGTATAGAGAACGAATTCAATATAGCGTTGTGCAAAGCAGTGACCTTGTCCTCTATAGTCAATACCTTGAAAAACAACGATACTGTCTTGTATATTTCGTCCAAAAATGCGATTTGATTTCTAGCATTGTTGATGCTACTATCAGCGAAGCAAATAGTATTCTCTATCTTTTCTGCATCTATGATTTTGCGGAAAATCTTCAATATCTCTATAGTCTCAGATATGCGAGCAGGCTTCAGATAGCCATCACGCTCCATGTCTTGGCATAGTTTGATATTCTCGCTGATTTCTTTCTCGATGATGAAATACCCATTGTTTGAGTATTTCAGTATTGATAGCCTTATTTCAGTCACGCCTAACTGCAAAACAGCCATTTTTTCCATAGTTTCACCTCTTCATTGGTGTATATAACACTAATTTTGATTATAGTCAATAGTTTTTTCAAAAATTTTTATAAAATTTTCATTATTCGTTGTCTATTGCTTCTACTGGGCAGATACTAGCGCACATACCGCACTGTATGCAGATAGATTTGTCTATAAATGCCTTGCCCTGCTCGAAGCGGATAGCGTCTACTGGGCAATGTGCTATACAACTGCCACAACTTATACATTTGTCTGGATTTACTCTCATATTTTGCTCCTTTTATACTTTGTTGTTTATGTAGTTTTCAAAATAACTAAATGGTACTTTGGTCACGTCTGGCAATACCTTGAATATCATAGGTTTGTTGGTGACAGGGTGGACGAATTTCAGATAATACGCCCACAATGCCAAGTCGCCTCTATGTGTGGTGTCGCCGTATTTGTAATCATTGTAGAGTGGGGTCTTGAGCACTTTGGACATCTGCACTCTGATCTGGTGCGAACGCCCTGTCTGCAGAGACACTTCTATTAGGCTCAGCCCGTCCACTGTGTGCAAAACTCTGTAGTCTAGCACTGCTCTCTTGGCGCCATCCTCAGTCTGTGGGGCTAGGTGTACAGTGTTAGTTTTGGGGTCTTTTTTTAGATAACTCTCTACTCTATCATTGGCTATTTTCGGAGTGCCGAGCACTACGCACAAGTATTTCTTGTCTATGTCGTGGCTCCTAAAACTCTCGCTCAGACGACTGGCGCACTTGCTAGTCTTGGCGAACACCATTACACCGCCTGTAGGTCGGTCCAGTCTATGCACTAAGCCCAGAAAAACATTACCGGGCTTGTTGTCGCGCTGTTTGATGTAATTTTTCAGCAAAGTCAGCAGGTCATCGTCGTGGCTGTCGTCGCCTTGCACAGAAATATTGCATGGCTTGATCACCACCAATAAATGATTGTCTTCGTATATAATATTTGGTTCGAAATTCATCTTATCTCCTATCAAAATATCTCACTGCTGTACATCCGCATGGCAAGAATATTCCTTCTTCTTCTGTAGGTATGCACAATTCATAACTATCGCTATCACCTGCGCCGAACACACTGTTCAAGATATTCATCATGACAGTAGGTTGCAGACCGGTAGTGTAACTATTGATGAGCACTAGGACTGGATGGTCAGACAGCACCTGTTTAGTTAATTTGACGAAATCATATATATCGTCTTCTATCTTCCACGTCTCGTTGTTTGGCCCACGACCGAAACTAGGTGGGTCCATAAGGATGATGTCGTATGTGTGTCCGCGTCTAATCTCTCGCTCGATGAATTTCTTGCAATCATCTACTATATAGCGGATATTGGATATGCCGTTTAGTTCAGCATTTTGCTTGGCTATGTCCACCATACTCTTGGCTGCGTCCACATGAGTGACGCTAGCGCCCGCATGAGAGCACACCACGCTCATCGCGCCAGTGTATGCGAATAAATTCAGTACTTTTAGCGGTCTGCCTGCACTGCGAATAATGTCAGTCAGCATATCCCAATTCACTGCTTGCTCTGGGAATAACCCTGTGTGTTTGAAGTTCATCAGTTGCACTCTAAACTTTAGGTCGCGATAATTCACGCACCAGTCGTGTGGCAATGGCTTGATGATATTCCATTTGCCAGACTTGCTCTCACCGCGAGTGTAATATGCGTCCACTCGGCGAGTGTGAAGCATATCTTTACCGTTGTCCCATATGATTTGCGGGTCGGGGCGTAACAAACAATAACCTCCCCAACTCTCTAGTTTCTCACCTCGGGAGGTCATCAATACTTTATAATCTTTCCAATTCGCTATTTTCATCAGTATATGTCTAAGACATTCTGCATCTCTATCACGTCAGAAATGGTGATGATGCCTAGTGGAGGATACTTTAGACTGCCTTTTTCAGTGATCAGCACTATGAGTAGTTTCCTATTTTGCTCGAATAAATTCATCACGTACTCTATAGTCGTCTTTTCGTCCACGACTACATAGTATTTCTCGCTCTGCATATTCGCCAAAATCACACCAATATCTGTCTGCTCGATGTAGTCTTGCAGATTGTCGCCCTTTATTACAGTTTTGCCCAATTCATCCAGCAAACGCTGACCGTTCGCCACGCCTATGAGTTGGTCGTCTTGGTACACAGGTAGATTGCTGTATCCGCTACGTGACATCAGTTCTATCACGTATTTGACTTTGTCAGTAGACTTCAGACACAGCACTTCGCGGTTGCTAATCCTATCGAGTGCTAGAGGCGGTGTGGCGAGTAGTTTCGCCAGGCTCTCCATCTTCTCCACCACTTCGAGATGTGGCTCTGCTATGATGTAGTTTTGATTACTCTTGTGTATTATGGCATTTCTCAGTCTGCCATAGTCTATCAAGTCATCTTCGTACTTTCGCACTACGCTATTGAGATACACGCTCCTGTGTATCACATCTGAGTACGACATAGAGCGCTTGAAGCCATAGATAGACCTGAGCGTGGTATCTATGCTATTATACGCTGAGATGAATCTCTGAGCATAAGTTTGTTGTTTGGTCATATTATCTCCTGTGTGATTATATCAAAATCAAATACGGCTGTCAAGGATTTCTAGTCACGCTTTGGTTTGCTACCGCCCAAATCAAAAGCCTTTAATATA
This sequence comes from uncultured Lachnospiraceae bacterium, assembly GCA_964457935.1. GTDB lineage: Bacteria > Bacillota > Clostridia > Christensenellales > UBA1242 > STF1-107. The sequence goes on along the minus strand of CAYWFC010000007.1, from coordinate 17,786 downwards.
TCGTCCAGTTCTAGTGTAGGGTTTAGGGCTTCTTTCATATCCAGCAATGGCTCTTCGTCGTGCAGAGCGTCACTGCGCACTATCTCGGTAGATGGCTTTTGTTTCACGTCGCAATAGTTCGTTATTTTGGACAGCATTTTCTTGATAGGGTCTTCGCGGTTGATATTTTTGAAGTCGCTCAAAAAGTCTTTTGTCGGCAAATTCTCGTAGTTTGCATTGAGTAGACTTTTGAATTTAGTAGACAAATCATTTATCTTATTATCCATCTTCAAGTCTGGGTATTTGCTATGCAATTCATTCAGCACCTGTTCTAAGCGCATATACAGCAATCTATTGCGCTGTATCTCTATCTGATAGAGTTTCTTGCTAGCTTCTTCCATTTGTTTGGCTTTTTCGGCAGCCGCAATGATAGCACTAGATATGCTAGCTTCTTTTGACTTGTATTCATTTAGTTTGGCGTTTAATCTAGAGATTATCTCATTTTGTTCGATGATAGTGTTCTTTAACTCTGCTATCTCTCTACTAGAATTATCATCTGTAATCTTCTTGTTCTCGTTCATTTTACACCTCTTATATACATTATATACTGCGCTATCCCATACACCAACGACCATGACGGTATGGTGACGAATAGCCACATTGCTGACATTATGCCAAATGGCACGAATAGACAGCACACGAATACTCCCACCGAATACAGACACAAGTCTATCAGCCTTTTGTCTCTATACAGCACGCCTACCAAAGCGCTGGCAACTGGGAGTGCCATTACCCACCAAGGCCACAGCCACTGCCTAGATATGCTAGTGAAAAGATACAATGCTGTGACTAGTGACACTGCCATTAGCAGTGCGCCAGTGAATAGACTGCCATCTATCTTGAAAATAAAACTCTTTAGCGTCATATATATGCCTGCCACACCGATATATGCCACTATGAAGATATGGAAAATCAGTGTATTGTCTATGCACAGAGCCACTATTAGCATGGCTAGGAGCGCTACAGATATCACTGAAAATACTATGTCAAACGTCTTTCTCATATTTATTCCTTTTATTAGCGAGTATTATGAGAGTGAGCCACACAGCGCCACCTATGACGATGAGCAAACTGAGTGCTTGTGACACTCTGATAGGGCTGTGCCATAGATACAGCGAATCAGTCCTAAGCCCCTCGATGAAGAAACGCCCAATGCCGTACAATATGAGATACAGACTGGCAGTAGTGCCCGGGCTTTCGTATTTATAAAACGTCCTCATCAGTACTGCGAACACTATGAAATTCCACATACTCTCGTAGAAAAATGTCGCCATATGCCACGCGCCCACGTCCTCTATGTACACCGCGAATGGAAACCATTGCCAGTGTGGATTAGTGACTTCGTAGCCGTACGCTTCTTGATTAAAGAAATTCCCCCACCTGCCTAGTGCCTGACCTAATATCAGCACTGGGGTGATGATGTCGAGTAATACTGGTAATATTTTGAATGATTTTTTGATAGCGCAAAAAATCAATACTCCTATCATCCCGCCTATGACACCGCCATAGATAGCCAGCCCTCTGAGCATAAATCTGCCGTCCACATAGCCGATAAACTCCAAAAACGTGTAGTGCTCTCCGCTGAAAATGACGTAATATGTCCTAGCGCCCAATATAGACAACGGCAATACTATCAAAGCCAGTGTCAATATGTCGTCAGGATTCATACCACGTTTTTGGGCTAGGCGTCTGGCGATAAAATACGCCAGCACCATAGCAGACGCCATAATGATGCCGTAAAACTTAATCTCCAATCCAAATATAGTAAATCCGTCCATATATTTTCCCTACAGGCTATTATAGAATTGTTTTGCAAATAAGTCAAGCAATGAGTTGTCGAAATATATACAAATATTGACAATAATAGCAAACAAAAAAGTGCATTTTTATGCACTTTTCGTTTTACATTGACAATTCATTTTCGTTATCAATAGATTCTTCTTCGGTCGCGGAATAATTAGATGCCACATTTTCTCTCTTTTCGAAGTATTTCTCGACGAATTTGTCTGTATTGGCTTCTTGACCGAAATGCTCCTGCTGGTAAGATGCGTAATAATTAGGTGCTATCTTGCCATTTTCCACACTTGCGCTGTATGTAGTCAGCAAAACGCTATTGCGGATGATATTACGTTTAGCCAGACGCTCAGTTAATTCTTTGTCATACTCGCTAGCTGTCCTGAGTGTGTCTTTGATGGCGTCCATTTTCTTGTCTTTGCGAACGTAAGCCTTGCTATCTATCTGATGTTTATCTCTTTTGGAGCGCAATCTATTTAATTTGTTTATCAATCTCATAGCGCAAAGGTCTGCTTTATCCATATCGTGAGAGATAGTCTTGAGGTGCTTCTTTGTCAGAGAATATTCGTTCTTGTCCAGCAAGTCTAATGAATCGGTGTATCTTTTGTATAAAGATCTACGCAAGCCTCTAGTAGTGATAGGAGTCTTGATCCTATCGCTAGCGATGACTGTGGTGGTCAAAAATGATGCTCCATACAGGCTGATATACAGAGGCTGGAATGCTGGGAATACAGTCATAGCCAGCACGAAAAGCGCCGTCTCTGCTATAAATGGTATGAAAAATCTCTTGTATATCAAAAATTTAGTGAATTGGCTCAGGTTTTTCATCTCTTTGTATGTATAATTCTCTGCCATAATGCGTCTCCCTTATGTGATTTGACTCAGTATAACACACATATTTAGAAATTTCAATACCTATTTTGAAATTTTCTTAATTTTTTTGCGTTTTAGTATGATAGCGACCACGCACAGTACTATGGTGACGAGTAGCCCCGCCATAGTGGAATAAATCAGCCAATTAGCCTGACTAGCGTTGCTCACGCGGTGGTAATACATCAATACAGGGTCATCCCACTCGTCGGCAGTCAAATGCCACTGATGAGTAGTGAGAGAGCCGTTTTTGGTCACTGTAGCGCCCTTGCTGTGCCACCTATGGCTATCTGTACTGTACGAGTAGTAACAATCGACGTCGTTTCTGTCAAACTCAGGGTACATCAATTCGTACGGCAATAAGTCTGCCTCGGTGATATCGTTGTACACAGTGTAGAACGAGTACGAATATGTGTCATAAAACTCATTTTCTGTCAGTAGCACCATACCATCATCACCTACTGGCAATTTCTCGTGATACAGATACATCACGTACGTATTGGTGAAGTTTAATTGCAAGGTATATGTCTCACCATTCCACCCACGCACAAATGAAAAATTACTGCTGATATATTCTTGCTCTTCTGGCTCCAAAGTAGAACATTTGTGCACGAATGTGAGCAAATCTTCTTCCATATCTTCTTTGATTTGTTGTTTGAGATTATTGTAGCGCGCAGTGCCTATTCTGGACACTATGGTCGCCTTATCCAGCGAAATGGTGTATACTTCGGTGCAAGTGCCGTCGCTGAGTTTGGTGAGCGAATACTGCACATCTGCACATCCGCACAGACACAGCGCCAATATCATAAATACCAAACAACCTAATACTTTCTTTAATTTCTTCATAACTTCCTTATATATGTTATACATTTTGTGAAAATAAATGTCAACTACGCGAGTATAACAAATGCTTTTTTACACATAATATCACCATAAGGAGACAATATGTTCACAATCATTGCGTTTATATTAGTCATCGCTGGTGCAGTCAACTGGCTGACCATAGGTATGCTACAATACGATTACGTAGCAGGCATATTCGGCACGCAATCAAATATTTTCAGCAGACTGATATATGCTATTATAGGCATAGCAGGGGTGTATTTATTCTTCTGTGCGCTATTTCGGGGCGGAAAACTGCACCTCAGCCTGCGCAAAGCCAAAAACAAAATGGACGAAAAGCGCAAGCAAGAATACCGCAAAGAGTTTGAGCAAGAATACAGAATAGCCGACCGCGACAGCAGAGACTAATCCACTACTGCTATGTCTTCACGATTGAGCAAGGTGCATAATTCATGTACTAGCGAGTTTCTACAATCAACGAACATATTGAGTTTGTAGGTTGTATTGTCGCTAGTATTTTTTACATACACTAGGTCATTGCCCGGGAATGATTTGATGATAGCCTTGATAGCGTCGTGCAATACTGCATCATTCACGTCATAGCGCAGGCACAATTTTTTAGGCTTGACCACTTCGACGTCTTGCTCTTCTGGCTCGAGTTTGGCTTTCTCGTCTTCCCATACGGCGACACTGTCTACAGCGATGACAGGCTTCTCGCCTTCTTCGCGGATAGATATTCTGCCTTTGATAGTGACTAGGTCGCCCTTTTTGACAGCAGTCTTGTACTTGTCGTACACTCTACTAAACATCAGCGCGTCGAATGTGCCGTAAAGATCCTCTATCACCAGTATGCCCATGGTATTGCCTGATTTGGTGATTTTGGTCTGAAAATCCTCCACACAGCCACCGCATGTCACTACAGCATTGTTGACCAAGTCTGTCTCAGCCGTCATCTCGTCATCGTCTAATTCGTCATCAGACTCCATACCTACTGCCATACTGGTATTGTAAGTAAATGCTTTGAACCTATCCATATATTCTTCTAGCGGATGTCCGGATAAGTATGTGCCGGCTATTTCTTTCTCGTATTGTAGTTTGACTCTAGGCACGAATTCCTTTATGTCCGGATAAGTCAAGTCTGACAATGTAGTGTCGGTATTATCCACGAATAATTGGTCGAATAGATTAAACTGCCCAGATGCGACAGAGTCTTTGCGTTCGCTGGCGCGCTCTAGTGCTAGGCTGTACACTCCCATCAGTTGGCTTCGGTACTTACCGAAGCAATCAAATGCACCAGAGAGTATGAGACTCTCTAGACATTTTTTGTTTAGCGCCTGTGGGCACACTCTAGACACGAAATCCATAAGGTCTTTGTAGTCGCCATTGGTCTCGCGCTCTTTGATAATCTCCTCTATCACGCTCACGCCGACATTCTTGATGCCAGCCAGACCGAAACGCACAGACACGCCGTCAGTAGAAAAATATGTCTGGCTCTTGTTGATATCAGGTGGCAGGACTGGTATGTTGTGCTCTTTGCACACCATGACATAGCGCGTAATCTCTTCAATATTGGCTATACGGTTATTTAGCACCGCCGTCAAAAACTCTGGGCAATAGTATTTCTTTAGATAAGCAGTCTGATACGCGATATATGCATACCCTGCTGCGTGCGCTTTGTTAAATGCGTAGTGAGCGAATTGCTCCATTTTGGAGAATACAGTCTCTGCCACTTCGATAGGCACGCCCTTGGCTAACGCGCCACATATCTTGACATTGCCGTTTTCGTCTTTCTCACCGTAGATGAATTTCTGCTTCTCTGCAGGCATTTTTTCTAGCTGTTTTTTGCTCATAATGCGTCGCACATTGTCTGCTTGGCCTAGGCTGTAGCCACCCATTTGTTGCACTATGTTCATTACTTGCTCTTGGTACACTATACAGCCGTATGTGACGTCTAGGATAGGACGCAATATCTCATGGTCGTACACTATGTGCTCAGGGTCTTTTTTGTTCGCGATGTAGGTCGGGATGCTATCCATAGGACCCGGACGATACAATGCTATACCTGCTATGATGTCTTCTAGACAGTCTGGTTGCAAGTTTTTCATAAATCGCTTGAACCCGCCACTTTCTAGCTGGAACACTGCGTCTAGGTCACCGCTACTAATCATCTCATACACTTGAGGGTCTTCGTAGCCTAATTCATTGAAGTCTACTTTGACGTGATGATTTTGCTCGATATATTTGATAGCGTAGTCTATGTCTGTCAAAGTCCTTAGCCCCAAAAAGTCCATTTTCAGCAAGCCGAGAGTCTCGAGTTCTTTCATATCGTACTGCGTGTTTATGGTGTCGCCTGTCCTAGCGAGTGGCACGTATTCGTCCACTGGTTTAGGCGCTATGAGCACTCCGGCAGCGTGCGTACTGATATTTCGAGGCATACCTTCGAGTTTGACTGCCATATCTACTATGTGCTTGACTTCGTCACTGCTGTCGTATTTGTCGCGTAATTCTTGTATGATAAACTTGTCGTTAGCAGGGTCTCCTGTCAAGCCAAAATAGTACTTCAATACAGGTGGTTTCTTTATGCCGTCTGGCAATTTGTTTGGTATCAGTTTGGCCAGACTATCTGATACATTGTATGGTACACGCGTCACACGTGCTACGTCTTTTATAGCATTCTTCGCTGCCATAGTACCGAATGTGATGATTAGCGCGACATGGTCTGCGCCGTATTTTTCTTTCACGTACTCTACCACGCGCTCACGATTGTCCACGCAAAAGTCAATATCAAAGTCCGGCATGGATACTCTTTCTTTGTTGATAAAACGCTCAAAGAATAGTGCATATCGCAGAGGCTCTATGTCTGTGATGCCTATGGCGTATGCCACTATACTACCAGCACCACTACCACGCCCCGGGCCGACTGGGATGTCGTGTTCTTTCGCCCAATGCACGTAGTCCCATACTACCAAGAAGTACTCCACATACCCCATGGTGTGTATGACATCGAGCTCCATCTCTGCTCTGTCGATGACTTCTTTGGTCATCTCTTTGTAGCGGGATTTTAGCCCGTCAAAAGTCATCTTGCGTAGGTATTCATAGTTTGATATGCCGTCTGGATTCTCATAAAATGGTATAAAATTCTCCGCATTACCCAAGATGTATCTCTCGTCTTTGGTGTAATCAGCGTGCTGTTTGGCTTTGATGAAAACATTACACTTCTCGGCGATTTCTAGTGTAGTGTCTAGACACTCTTCGTAGCCGGCAAGGGCTTGCGCCATTTCGTCGTAATTCTTGAAATAATACTGGTCGCCGTCCATCTTGAATCTGTCTTCGTCGTCTACATAACTACCTGTCTGCACGCATAGCATAATGTCCTGCATATCGGCGTCCTCGTGGTCGAGGTAATGCACATCGTTCGTGCCGACAGTCTTGACTCCTATCTCGTCCGCTATTTTCTTTAGTTGTGGCAAAATCAGCGCTTGGTCTGGTATGCCATGATTTTGGAGCTCGATATAGAAATCTCCTTCGTCCACCAGTCCTTTGAGATATAGCGCGAAGTTCTTGGCTTCTTCATAAAAGCCTTTGACGAGCAAGCGCGGTATCCTACCTGCTAGACATGCGGACATAATGATCAGACCTTTGCTGTATTTCTCTAGAGTCTTGTAGTCTATGCGTGGCTTGTAGTAATACCCGTCTACGAATGCGATAGAGTTTAGTTTGATGAGGTTGTGATAGCCTTCGTCATTTTTGGCTAGACATATCAGGTGGTCACGTTCTTGCTTGCCCACCTTGATGCTCAGGTCGTCCACTACATAAAACTCACAGCCTATGATAGGCTTGATATTGTGCTTTAGACATTCTTTATAAAACTTCATCACACCATACATATTGCCATGGTCAGTGATAGCGACAGCGGGCATATTGTTCTTCTCACAATAACTCGCCAAACTACCTATTCTGGCAGCGCCGTCTAGCATGCTGTATTCTGTGTGTAAATGTAAATGTACAAATGGCTTCATATTTTCCTCTTTTTTTGATTATTTTTTTTATTTTATTTTTGAATATTTTTATTGGAATATTTATTATTTATTTTGATTTTTTATTTATTTATTTTGTTTTTTTATTTATTTTACCTTATTTTATGCGGAAAAAATAATTATTTATTTATTTTTTAATTAATTTATTATAAATATTTTCTAATTTATCGAGCTTATATTTTATTCCCGATTTTGACAATTTATCGCCGTAGAGTGATTTTAGTTCGCTCAGGGTGGCGTCAGGGTGGTCTAGTCTCAATAACGCGATATCTCGCAAATCATCTGGCAGGCTGTCTAGACCTTTTGTGTCGCGGATGTACTGTATGGCTTGGATTTGTTTGACGCTAGTATTGATAGTTTTGTTTAGATTGTAGTCATAGCAATTATTCGCTCTATTGATGCTGTTTTTCATCTCGCGCATAGTCAAATCATTTTGTATATTTAGCGACATAGTGATAGCGCCTAGTAGAGCAAAAAATCTGAAAATATTTTCACTATTTTTGGTATATACCACTATTTTATTTTTCCTCGTAGCAGACTTGAAGTCTAGGTCAAAAAACTTCATCAGTGATATCATATCATCTGCGAGGGCGTAGTCTTTGAATATCATCTCTAGCGTGTAGCCTATAGACTTGTCCTGAGCGTGTCTAGCGTAATAATTGCCACAGCACAAGAATATCGCCTTGGCAAAAGTCTCTTTGCAACAATCATTGTCGAGCAAAGACGCGTCAATGCCGAAGCGATACCTATACTCACTCCCCACACGCTCCAGCACACCGCAGTCAAACAGCATAGTAGCCACATCGCCACTGAGTACGAGTGACTGCCCCATAGGATAGCACTGTACTTGGTCGCGGTAGCAAGTATTGACATTGTCGATGATCTTGCCAGTCAATGCTGGGTCGCTATACACTATCACGCTGGTCAAATCATCTGACAAGACAGCGACAGTCTTTAGCACAGCACTCAAAAAAGCGATACCACAGCAATTATTGTCTGGTATGCTATCCAATATCTCATTTTTGGTACTGATACTATTCAACGTCTAACCCTTTTTCATTTGTTTTTTCTTATCTTTTTTGAGAGTGATGAGTGAATTGTAGTTAGCCACCATACTCTCTGGTATCCTATTGCGATACATAGCCTGCAAGCCCTTATTGCACTCGCCCACTCTAGAGGCAGTGTGTGCGTCGCTGTCCAGCACAAACTTGCACCCAGCGTCTATACACTGCTGTATCTGCTCGTCAGAGAGGTGTCGGCATTTGCCATTCAGCTCGATATAAGTATTCGTCTCTACTGCTACTTTTGCCACTTCGGCTACGTTGACTTTGCAGTTTTTGTTTAGGTGCGATATGATGTCTATGTCATAGTTTCGCAGAGCATTGATGTAGGCGCGAGTGTTCTTCGCTATCTGACGACGGCTAGTGTGATGCAAAAAACTGCAAATATTATTCTTGATAAAGAACCATTTGTCTTTGCGTTTATTCGCTTTTACCATTTTGTGATAGCCCATCACTACGATGTCTAGATTTTGCATATCATCGTCTGTGATATCTACTTTGCCGTCGCTAGAGATGAGATTGGCCTCTACGCCGAGCAAAATCTCTATAGGATATTTATCTTTGATGTCGTCTATCTCTTTTCTCTGCTGAGCAATCTCCTCGCGCTTCACTGCGTAGAGTGCGTGATTGAAGCCATGGTCTGTGATGGCTATGGCCGATAGACCTTTTTGCACCGCGCTGGCGACGTTCTCCTCGATAGAATTCTTGCCATGACTGTATGGCGTATGTGTATGATAGTCTGCTAATAATGCCATAATGTTTTTTCTCCGACTGTCAGTGTATCACATCTATGCCAAATAATCAAGCGTCTGACTTTGTTATAAAAAATTTACTTGTGTATCATCACTGCTCGCACCACTATTTGACATATTCTATCTCAGGAGTGAGCAATACTTGGTAATTCATCAATATTTGCTCTTGAACGTAGTCTATGAGTTGTCGTACGTCACGACTAGTCGCCTCGCCCACATTCACTATGAAGCCGGCATGCTTGGTGCTGACCATAGCATCACCTACATGATAGCCTTTTAGGCCGAGATCATCTATCATTTTGGCTGGCAGATAGTCTTTGTCGCGCTTAAACACACTGCCTGCGCTAGGCATATCTAATGGCTGGGATTTGGCTTTTTTGGAGATATTTTGCGTCATTTTGGCTTGTATTTGCGACTTTTCGCCCTTTTCCATATAGAGCACCGCGGACAAAATGCACCAGTCGTTTTGCATAAAAGCGCTGTGCCTGTACTGAAAATCACATTTAGTGGAGTTGATGTCAAATACATTGTATTTGTCAAAAATCTTTACACTCTCGACCAGAGCGCCAAATTCTTGCCCAAAACATCCGAGATTATTGTGTATAGCGCCAGCGACAGTGGATGGCACACCGAAGCAAAACTCCGCCCCTTGTAGTTTTTCGTTTAGACAGGCATTGTTTAGTGCGCTGACATTGTATCCGCCGTCCACAGTCACTCTATTGCTGTCAAAAGATATATTTTCGCATCGGTTGACTATTATGACGCCATCATATCCGTCATCATCGAATAGTAGATTGGCACCACGTCCTATTATTTTGTGCCGAATGTCGTGCTGAATGCAAGCATTGAGCACACTGAGCAAATCAGGCTGACTACGCACTATGACGACATACCTGGCGTCGCCCCCTATGCGAAACGTGCAATATTTTCGCAAGTTCTCGTTGTGGTATATTTCGATATTGGATATATTACTAAACATTTACATTCCTTTCAAACACATTTGGCACGTACAGGTCGCCACTGAGCGCGCTCTCCATGGACGCATACGGCTCTAGCGCGTACAAGCGTTTTCGCTGGGTGCTGTATAGATGATATTTTGATAGATTGTCCTGATAATCACTACTCATCAGCCAGTCAATGTACGCCAGAGTATCAGAGTTTTTGTTCAGCACTCCTATGTATTGCACTAGGTCAGTATATCCACCCACGCACTCAATGGTGGCGTTGATACGGCCATTATTGATGAGATTTTGCACGCGGTACACGTCTCTGCCAGTACCCAGCAGGACATCGCACTTTTTGACAGCAAAGTCGCAATAGCACTGGTACGCTGTCATCGCCTTGCCTTGATTTATGGCAATGTCACCATATATGCGCTGGGCAGATGTGTAGCCGACATTGCCAGAGTACAGCGGTTTTCCAGCGGACAATAATTCTTGCGCAGATTTGTCCCCTTGGGCGAAGTATGCATATCCGCTCATCAGGTATGGCACTGCCATTAGCCTGCCGGCGTACTCTCCGCTGGTCAGCACGTCATCTCGTACGGCGTATTCGCACTCGAGCGCCTGCAAGTACGGCAACACTATATCCCCTACACCATACCCGAAAGATATTATGTCTGGAGTGGATTTTTCTAGGCATTTTTGTAGGTCGGATGGAGCGATGGTCTTGACCAAAAACATTTTGTTAGTATTACTCTGTTCGTACTCGAGCGCGCAGTTTTTGAGAAATCTATCTCTAGACACACTACCGCCTTCAAATGTCTCCACGTGCCATATCTCGTACACTTTGGGCGAAGTTTTTTCTGTCTTTTGGAGCAAAATGGTCGATGTGTCGAAGCAAAACATCGGCACTAGCACTAATATAGTCGCTATGATGACAACATTTGTCCATAACTTCAGATTGGCACACAATTTCATACATATAACTTATGCCCAAAACAGATAAAATAGTATGAAATATTTTATTCTTTTCAATATTTGTGCTATAATAAATACGTGAGCGTCAGCAGAGACAAGATAAACACACTACCGCATCAGCCGGGAGTATACCTGATGAAAGACAAGCAAGGCACTGTGATATACGTAGGCAAAGCAAAAGACCTATACAAACGTGTCGCACAGTATTTTTTGCGCCCGCAAAGTATCCAAAAAGTCGCCAATATGGTCGCCAATGTGGAGGATTTTGACTTTTTCGTGGTGCACAGCGAGTACGATGCGCTGGCGTTAGAAAATAATCTCATCAAGAAGTATCAGCCTTACTACAATATCTTGCTAAAAGATAACAAAAATTTCGCATATATCAAGCTAGTGGACAATACTGACTATCCGTACTTTGATATCACGCGAAAAATAGACAAAAACAGCAAACTTTTTGGACCATTTTTTGCAGGTATCGGCGCCAAAGAAATATTAGACATCATCAATTACGCATATCCAGTCAGAAAGTGCAAACTGGACATTAGAGAAAACTCTAAACCGAGAAAAACTTGCCTTTTCTATGATATGCACCTATGCAACGGCCCCTGCGCGCAAAAAATCTCTAAAACAGAATACAAAACTATCATTGATGACGCTGTCAGATTTCTAAAAGGTGATACTAAGAAAATAGAAGACATCTTGACAGAAAAGATGAATTTATCCGCGCGTAGTGAAAACTTCGAGACAGCACTAGCCCTGCGCGACAAAATCAAAATGCTAGACAGGCTAAAAGACCGCATAGTGACTCAACTGACTAGACGCGTGGATTATGACATATTTTGTCTCATCACACTGGGCGAGATGTCTGCTATGTGCAATATGATAGTGCGCGGTGGCAAAATGCTAGGTATACAGACTTATGATATAGTAAACGTGCTAGATATAGATGAGACGTACACGCAGTTTTTGATGCAGTACTACTCCACCAAGCCACTGCTGTGTGATGAGATTATTTTGCCAAAAGATGTAGATGTGGAGAATATTAGATTGTTCCTGACAGAAAAATTCAATAAAAATATCAAATTCACTCAGCCAAAATCAGGCACCAAACTGAGCCTGCTAAAAATGTGCGAGAAAAACGCAATGCTCGAGATAGAGAAAAATACAGAAAAACAATACAAAATCCGCAACGCCACCATAGGCGCTTTGACGCAATTAAAAAATGACTTGGGCTTGTCTAGAGTGCCATATAGGATAGAGTGCTATGATATCTCGAATACCAATGGCACTAATACCGTAGCGTCTATGTCTGTGCTACTAAATGGCTCAAAAGCACCTAAGCACTATAGAAAATTTATGATAAAAACTGTAGACTACATCGATGATTTCGCGTCTATGAGAGAAGTGCTGACTAGACGCTTCGAGCGGTTATCCAGTGACGACATCAGTTTCTCGTCTATGCCAGACCTCATCATTATAGACGGTGGCAAAGGTCAACTGTCTAGCGCGGTAGAAGTACTAGATAAATACTGTTACCCAAACGACCTCATCAGCCTAGCCAAACGCTTGGAAGAAGTATTCTTGCCACACCAGGCTGACTCTATCATGCTAAAACGCGCATCATACTCTCTGCGACTAGTCCAATTAGCGCGTGACGAAGCGCACAGATTCGCTATCACATACAATCGCGCCAAACGAAATAAATCTACATTCAAAGGTGGACTAGAAGCCATCGACGGCGTAGGACCTGCTACACGTAGAGCGCTACTGGCACAATTCAAAACTCTAAATAATATCAAAAATGCCACTATTGATGATTTATTGCATACACCACGTATTAGCGAAAATGTAGCAAAAAATATATATAATTATTACCACAAAGATTGAAAATTAAAATAAAAATAATACACGAAAATAGTGTATTATTTTTTATTATTTAATAGTGTATTCCGCACATAAATAGTGCAATATCTGCATTAATAATATTATTTAATTAATATATTTTCTTTTATTTAATATATTTTCATTAAATATTTAATTTAATTAAAAATATTTATTTATTATTTTTTAATGAATTAATTTTATCTACTACTTTATTAGCATCGCCTATGACGCTATATATTTTGAGAGTTTTGGCGTTTTTGCCACTAAATCTAATAGCGATAGTCTGAGTATTTTCTTTCGCGATTTTGTCACCAATAGTCTGATATACTTTTATATCCTCGATATCTGCATAGGCTCCTATCTCAGCGAGATTATTCTTGCCACACTCTATGCAATGCTCGTACAAAGTATAGACATTGTTATTCAGTGACAGGTGTATAGCCAATATTGAGCAACCAACGCACACAGCGAACAATACCCACACCACGATAATCAACGCCAGCGAGTTTGTCACACAAGTCAGCAATATTAGAGACCCTAGCAGTATGATATGGCACAGGGCGTACCATACTATCATATCTTTGAGATGTACACCAGCGTGCACTACTATCTCTTCCAGTGCATTGCCTTTGTCAAATACTACTTTTTCTTTCTTTTTCCTTGCCATATTTATCTCCTAAACATTAAACTTGAATACTACGACATCGCCGTCCTGCATCACATAGTCTTTGCCAGCGCTAATAAGTTTACCTTTTTCTTTGGCTTGATTGTAATCTCCACACTCTATCAGGTCGTCGTACTTCACTATGTCGGCTTTGATAAAACCACGCTCAAAGTCAGTGTGTATCTTGCCTGCTGCTTGCGGTGCTAGTGTACCGCGTCGGATAGTCCACGCGCGCACTTCTTTCTCGCCTGCTGTCAGGAAACTAATCAATCCCAATAACTTGTAACTAGCGACTACCAGCCTATCCAGTCCCGAGCGGTCTATGCCTAATTCGCGCATAAACTCTGCTCTCTCGTCGGCAGGTAGCATTATGAGGTCTTCTTCGAGTTTGGCGCACAGCGCTATCATCTCAGCACCCTCGGAGTCGGCTATTTGTTGCACTTTGCGCACATTGTCTGTTTGCGCTGCGCTCTCTGTGTCAGAGATATTGGCTACGTACAAGATAGGCTTGTCCGTAATCAAGAAAAATCCGTCTACGATTTTCTTTTGCTCCGGGTCAAACGTCATACTGCGGACAGGCTTTTGGTCTGACAGAGTGGCTAGTATGCGGTCTAACAATTCTTTCTCTATTACGGCATTTTTGTCAGTGCCCTGTTTCGCGATTTTTTCTACCTTGGACAAGCGCTTTTGCACTGTCTCGATGTCTGCCAATATCAGCTCGAGATTGATAGTCTCGATGTCGCGAGCAGGGTCTATACTACCCTCTACGTGGATGATATTGTCGTCTGCGAAACAACGCACCACTTCGATAATGGCGTCTACTTCTTTGATATGACTTAAGAATTTATTGCCTAGTCCTAGGCCCTCGCTAGCGCCTTTGACTAGACCTGCTATATCCACAAATTCTATCTGTGCAGGGGTGATTTTTTTGGTATTATATATCCTCCCCAATACATCCAATCTCTCGTCTGCCACGTCTACTATGCCTATATTTGGCTCAATGGTGCAGAACGGATAATTAGCGCTCTGAGCACCTGCTTGGGTCAAGGCGTTAAACAATGTGCTTTTGCCTACATTAGGCAGTCCTACTACTCCTAGTTTCAATTTTCTCTCCTATGCATCGGTATACTTAGTCTTTATACTCCATATAATAATACAAAATAAAATTTTTGGCAAGGATTTTATGATAATTTTATATTTATTGTTAGGATTAATACAAGGTTTGACCGAATTTCTGCCCGTATCCAGTAGCGGGCATATAGTTCTGTTTAGTCAGATTTTCGGGATAAATACCGATATATTACTGCTCAGCATAGTGGTGCATCTCGGCACTCTGGTGTCTGTGTGCGTGTGTATGCGTCAGCAGATATGGGCACTGATAAAACGGCCTTTCTGCGCTGAGACATGGAGATTGGTGCTGGCGACATTGCCTACAATAGTCATAGCGTTGCTTTTTCGTGATACGTTCGAGCGAGCATTTGGTGGCAAGTTCTTGATAGTCGGATTTTTGGCTACAGCCATACTGCTAGTGGTTGCGGATTTTCTGCCAAAGAAGATTAATCCCATCACCAATAAGACCGCTTTCGTCATGGGTCTGGCGCAAGGACTGGCGATTTTTCCAGGGCTGAGCAGGTCTGGCACCACTATCACTACTGCCCTGATATGTGGCACAGAAAAAGAAAAAGCGACAGAATTCAGTTTTCTGATGAGCATACCTGTCATAGTAGGCTCGGCTTTGATGGAATGCCTCGATCTGACCAAGCAAGCAGTGACGGTGGACGTACTGCCACTGGCGGTCGCATTCGTCTCTGCTGTCATCAGCGGTATTTTCTCTATCAAAATAATGCTAAAAGTGGTGAAATCTAATAAATTCATATATTTCGCATACTACCTCATAGCAGTATGCATATTGATGCTGATTTTCTTGTGATAACCTATCCTTGTCGTAAAAATTGGGGCCTTTTATCTCAAAAGAGAGGCAATAGTTTTAATCAAAATTAAGTGGCTCAGCCTTAGTAACATACATCTTGGTGTGCAATGTCAATGTTTCACCTTTATTTAATGCAATTCTTGCTTCGTATCCTTTCTTGTCGTCAAAATCAAAACAAGTATAATCATCATTTCGTGTTTCAAGATCAATATGAGTTTTTACATCCTTAGAATTAAAGACATAAGAGCCCTCTGGAAAGTCAACACCAACCTTATAAATTCCTTGTGGAATAGTTAATTCTTTTGCCATAATTTTCTCCTTTTATTAAAAATCATCATCCATAATATCCATAAAAATAATATCATCAAGAGCCTGTAAGCAGTCAGGATCATCTTTTGAACTCATTACTCTTGGAAATATTTTTTTGTATTTACCATAATTCTTACTTGATGAATATTGTGAAAGTTTTTGTTTTTGTGGTGTGTACCTTCTTTCTATTGCTGAAATTTCATCATTAAGTATTTTAATAATAGTTTTCGCATCGTTTATTAATGTTTTACTTGTATAAAATCCAACACCTAACTCAGTCATTATTCTTACCAAAAGGTTTCCGTAAACATCATGTTTTTTTAGATTATCTACAAATACTATATGTCGACCAGCCTTAATCTCTTTATTCACAAATTTCTGAATATCAACAAGTTTATCAAAATCAAGAGTTTTATCTGCAACACCTAAAAATGTACACTTGACATTTTTGGGGTTTATTGCTCGTGCAATTTTCATTTCATTATCTTCATTTTGTTCAATATCTCTATAGTTGCATTTATTTATAACTTTCATTGCTAGGTCAAATAGTTCAACTACTTTATACGAATTTGTACTAGCCTTTCTTTTAATTTCTTCCCATGAATTAATTAAATCTTGAACTGCATTAATTTCTTTGTTCTTTTTGGCTTCTCGTTTCTCTTCATATTTTTTCAAAAAGACAACGGTTAAAATTATTGAAGCTATTGCAAACAATATCAGCATTATGTATAAAATTCCATAACCGATTTGCCCACACGAAAAACATCGCACAATTTCTTGAATTAATGCAATAATTCCTGTTAAAATTGCTAGAATAATAAATATAGCCCAGCCCATTAGTTCTCCTTTTAATTGATAGATTTCATTACATTAAGCAAATCTTCATAACTAGCAACATCGTGGTATCTTACTTTGCTTGTAGAAAGTTCATTAAATAATTTCTTAGCACATTTGATTTTTGCTTGTTCAATAGGTCTAAGTTCTAAGCTATCCATAGTTCCTTTTGTTTCTGCAACAAAGTAAATGTGTTTAATTCCATAGCCATCATTGAATGCGATAGCCCAGTCAGGTGCGTAATTTCCAACTGGAGTAGGAATTTGGAATGATCTTGGAAGTTTTGCGTAAACACAAACTTCTTCAGCTTCGTCCAATTTTTCAGCAAATTTTCTTTCAACAGATTTTTCTGCAACGCCATCGGTGAATACATAATCTTGAATTGCCTTTTTAGCCCTGAAAGCCTTGCTAAAATCGGCTTTGTTTTGATTTGCTGTAAAGATATCGTTGTCGTATGTTCCATCGGTCTGATTGTATGTGATGTGGTCAACAATCATACTTGCTTTTTGTTCGTTAATAAGCTTTATAACCTTTGAAATAAATTCTTCAGGATTTAGTCTAAACATTCCAAACTTTTCAGCTGAGATGCCTTGTAAGATTTTTACAATTGTTTTTCTTGTAAGAGTTGTTCCTGCAACAATCTTTCCAATTAAGTCGTATTTTGTGTTATCCATACTTGCATTTGTAATACTTTCTGTTCTTGTTTTTGTTGTTCCAAATGAATCGCCACGTTTAACTTGGTATTCATCCATAACTTTTCTTTGTTCGCCAATTGTAACTGTATATTTCATTTCGGCTACAAACAATTTGTCATTAATGTGTGCAATAGATTTTTTGATTAATTCTTCGC